>JAGXHC010000098.1 GCA_024636405.1 Sulfitobacter sp.
ATCTGGGGCTGCGCCAGCGCAATCCAGACCGCAACCAATGACATGCCCAGCCCCAGCACCACGGCGCCAAGAAAGACAAATGCAGGCGAAACCTTATAGCGACGTGTGACCATCATATCGACCTATCCCCTGGAGCGGACATGTGTATCCCCCAAACTGGGGGGCCACAGTCAGAGTGCGTCGGGTTTTGCGATCCGGCAAGGCATCTTGACTGCGGAACGCCACAGGTTTGAATTTTCTGGGGGTAAAAGTCTGAAAGCCACCCACAATATCAACTGTCACGGGAATCGGGTGTTGAACGATGTGGGTATTTCGCTTGCGTGCCATGTGCCGCGCACGGAAACGGCAGGGGCGATAAAGACTTTGCAAGACCGTCATTGACTGAAAGGCGTGTGATGTCTTTATCATTCCAGGCTGGCATGAAATCATTCACGGGGCAGGCGCGGACCCCGCGATGCTGTTTGAATGAGACCGACCCATTCAGGAAAAGCTGCGCCTTTTCCACCACCAAAGAGGAAACCACCGATGCCGACAGACACGTTCGTATTTGACGCCCCGAAACAAGCCAGCCTAGCGGTGGAGGGCAGCGACGCGCGCTTTCCCATACGCCGCATCTTCTGTGTCGGACGCAACTATGCGGCGCATGCCCGCGAGATGGGCAAGGATCCAACCCGCGAGGCACCGTTCTTTTTCACCAAGCCCGCGGATGCGGCGGTGGATACACCTTGCACGATGGCCTATCCCAAACTGACAGAGAACCTGCACCATGAGATTGAACTGGTGGTCGCGATCGGCAAGGGCGGGTCAAACATTGCCGAAGCTGATGTAATGGATCACGTCTGGGGTGCGGCTGTGGGGCTGGACATGACCCGCCGTGATTTGCAAACCGAGGCAAAGGATGCGGGTCGGCCCTGGGATTGGGGCAAAGCGTTTGATCAATCCGCGCCTATCGGTGCGATCAAACCAATCGCGGATGTGCCATCTGTTTCCAAAGGCCGCATTTGGTTGGCGGTGAACGGCGAGGTTCGACAGGACGCCGATCTGGCCGAACTGATCTGGTCCGTGCGCGAACATGTTGCGACGCTGTCCAAATCAATGACACTTGTTCCCGGTGATCTTGTGATGACGGGCACGCCCGCTGGTGTTGGTGCCGTTGTTGTGGGTGACGTGATCACCGGCGGTGTGGAGGGGATCGGCGAGCTTGAGGTCAAGATCGGCCCGCGCGCATGAATGATCTGATACTGCACAACTATTTTCGGTCTTCCACGTCGGTCAGGGTGCGCGCCGCGCTGAACCTCAAGGGACTGCCGTTTGACTATGTGCCATTGTCGCTGCTGAAGGGGGAACAGGGTGCCCCGGACCATCTCGCGCTCAACCCCTCGGGGCTGGTGCCGACACTGGTAACGCCGCAAGGTCCGTTGCCGCAGTCTATGGCGATCCTCGAATGGCTGGAGGAGGCACATCCCGAACCGGCGCTGCTTCCTGTTGATGCCTGGGCGCGGGCGCGGGTACGGTCGCTGGCATATATCGTGGCAATGGACATCCACCCGGTGAACAACCTGCGCATTCTAAACCACCTCGAATCCGAATTTGGCGTGGATGCGGCGGGCAAGGCAGCGTGGTTTCGCAAATGGGTGGTCGCTGGATTTTCAGCGATGGAACAGCGCTTGTCGTCGGAACCACAGACGGGCGCCTTTTGTCATGGCGACAATGTCGGATTGGCAGATCTGTGTCTTTTTGCGCAGGTGCTGAACAATGCACGGTTTGACGTGGACATGATGCCCTACCCAACCATATTGCGCATTCACGAAAACTGTATGGCGATACCGGCTTTGGAACGTGCAACGCCCTCGCACCAGCCGGATGCGGTCTGACCGGTCACGCGCTTAAGTCCGCGCCGAATATCATGTCCGCATGATCCTTCAGGTATATGCGCAGCCACGGCGTGAACAACGCGGGGTCTTCTGCAACCCGGCGCTGCAGCGTGGCAAGGTCCATCCAGGCGACTGACATCACCTCTTCGGGGTTGGGTTTAACCGCCATCGGGGCATCAGTCTTGATCACGAAGATATCGACAACCTCATGCTCCACCAGCCCACCACCGACGCAGGCGCGGTATTCCAGCATATGACGGTGCTGCGGACGGGTTCCGGAAATGCCCAGCTCTTCATCCAGACGTCGGATCGCACAGTCAAGCGGGTCTTCATCCCAATGCGGATGCGTGCAGCAGGTATTGGTCCATAATCCCGGTGTGTGATATTTACTCAGTGCGCGCTGCTGCATCAGCACCTTACCGCCTGCAATTGCAAAGACCGAAACCGCCTTGTGTCGCAGCGCTTTTTGATGCGCCTCAAGCTTGCCCACGGGGGTCAGTACGCCGTTGACCCATGCGGGGATTTGTCCGTCCATGCTGCCCCTCAATCTGTTTGTCGGGTGCTAATGCAGATGGCTGTCGGTGACAATGCACCACACGTGCACCCGTTGACATGGCGCCGTTTGTGCTAACTTGTGAGGGGCAACGAAACAGGAGTTACACCCATGAGAATTCTAACCAGTGCTGCCATTTTCAGCATCCTTGCTTTGCCAGTTTTCGCCGAAAGCCACAGCATGGGAGATGCCGCTGCCGGAGAGAAGAGTTTTGGCAAGTGCAAATCCTGCCACATGATTGTTGATGACGCTGATGAAGTTTTCCAAAAAGGCGGCAAAACCGGGCCGAACCTTTTTGGCGTAATCGGGCGCACCGCAGGATCAGTCGAGGATTTCCGCTACGGTGACGATCTGGTGGCCGCAGGCGAAGCCGGGCTGGTCTGGGAAGAAGCGACATTGGCACAGTACGTCGCCGATCCGCGCGAATTTTTGCGGTCCTACCTTGATGACCCCAAAGCCAAGTCGAAAATGTCCTTCAAGCTGAAGAAGGGTGGAGAGGACGTCTCTGCTTATCTCGCGACGTTTTCACCCGAGGCCGATGCAGAAGCCAAAACCGACAGCAACTAAAGATCTTCGCCTTCGCCCTTAACTGCAAGGGTGGGCGAGGGCGAACGCTGTTATATGTTCTGCCACAGCTTCTGGCGCGTCCCAATGTATCGAATGTCCGGCATCGGGAACTGTGATCTGTGTGACATCATTGATCGATGCGAAAGCGTCGCGCGCGACTTCTTCGGGGATCAATATATCATCGGCTGCAAATAGCGTTAGCGTGGGACATTGAATGTCTGACGCACGGACGGTCGGCCGATAGCTGCGCAGCACTTCAATCTGTTTCGTCATGGCGCCAAGGCTCTGGGCGTAAGGATACCCAAGCGCCGCCGCAAGCGCAGTTTGTATTGCCGCAGGATTGGAAAAGAACGCAGGACGGAATATCCACGGATAGAGCGCCCGCAGCCAAAGCACTTCGCCCTCCGGTGCTTGGCGAATATCGCGAAGCGCATCAAAAACTGCGGTGGTCCGCGGCACCCGTACGGGTGCGGATGTTAAGATGCTCAGGCTGCTGACCTTATCCGGCACGCGGTGCGCCACCTCCATCGCAGCCAGCCCGCCCATCGAATGACCGGCAAGGTGGAATTTCTTGAATCCCAGGTGCTGCATGACTGCGATGCCATCTTCGGCATAGGTCTGGACACTTGCAGGGGCGTCCACGGGCACCGTGCGCCCGGTGCCCCGGTTGTCAGTCCGCACAACGGTAAAGTTCTGCGTCAGCAAGGGCAGAACGCCACCCCAACTGGCGCTGTCGCTTAGCATTCCGGCAAGCAAAAGCAGCGGCGGGCCGTTCCCTTGAACTTCATAGTGCAGTTTTACATCCGCTAAAGTCAGATCAGGCATTTTGAGTGCTCCAGCAAGGCAACAGATCGCCCGCAGCGGGGCGGGCTGCATAGACCGCCCGCGCAATCGCCCGCGCGAGGCACAGCGACGCCGCATGTCCAATCAGCGATATATCCCCGGAAGGGCGTGACGCGGTGGTCAGCGCAAAGACCAGATCGCCGTCATGGGGGGTATGCGCAGGCACGCAGGCCCGCCCGATCCCGTCATGGGCGGCGACCGCGACACGCTGGCATTCTGCCTTGGACAGGGTTGCATCGGTGGCGACAACGGCGATCGTCGTGCTTTCGCGCCCCGAGGTCGCGACGCGCTTGCGGCTGTCAAATGACATGCCGAGCCCGGCTGAAGGATCCGGCCCCACGCCGCCAAATTCATCATCAATTTCGAATGGCGCGGCAAAGAAATGTTGGTCGCCGGGGGTTGTCACCGCACCAACGGCATTGACCGCGACCAGCGCACCGACTGTACTGCCATCGGGCAGCACCAGTGATGCGGATCCCAGTCCGCCCTTGAGCATCGCGGTCAAAGCGCCGGTTCCGGCCCCGACCGAGCCAAGCGGGAAATCGCGCCCAGCGGATTCGAACGCAGCACGCCCAAGCGCGCCATAGGGATTTCGCACCCAACCCTTGTCGCCACCGTTCAGCAGATCAAACAGAATTGCACCGGGCACCAGCGGGATCACCGCATCACCCACGCAAAACCCGCGTCCGTTCGCGCGCAGCGCGTCAACCACACCGGAACACGCATCCAGCCCAAAAGCCGACCCGCCCGACAACACCAGCGCATCGACGGCGGCGACGGTTTTGTCCGGCGCCAACAGATCAGTTTCGCGGGTGCCCGGCGCGCCGCCCATCACATGTACGGACGCCGTAAATGCTGTGTCTGCCGTGATCACCGTGCTGCCGGATTTAAGCGCGTCGTCCTGCGCATTGCCGACAAGCAGGCCAGGAACGTCCGTGATCAGGTTTTTGGGTCCGGGTCGCATCACAGAGTGCCTTTCAGGAATACGGCACGCGCCGCGAGTAGCGTTCAGATCATCAGCGCGGGCGGCGTATCCGTCAGGGATCAGATACAGCGTCCACCGTCCACCTCCATGGCGACCCCGGTGATCATGCTGGCCTCGTCCGAGCACAAAAACAGCGCGGCGTTGCCCATGTCCTCGGGCTGGCTGAAGCGGCCAAGCGGAATGGTGGACAGAAATTTCGCCCGCATTTCCGGCGTGTCTTCCCCCATGAAGGTTTTGAGCAAAGGCGTTTCGCCGGCGACCGGATTGATCGCGTTGACCCGAATGCCCTGAGGGGCGAGTTCCACTGCCATCGCTTTGGTTGCCGTGATCATCCAGCCTTTGGACGCATTGTACCAGTTAAGCCGCGGACGCGGCGATACACCAGCAGTAGATGCGACATTCAGGATCGCCCCCTTGCGACGTTCCTTCATATGCGGAACCAGCGCGTGGGCGGTCAGATAGACAGACTTCATATTCACGCGGTAAACGCGGTCGAAATCGTCTTCGGTGACGTCCTCCATGGCGGCTGGCATATGGGTGATGCCCGCATTGTTGATCAGAATATCCACATGTCCCCAGAGATCGAACGCCTTGAGCGCCATCGCGTTGACCGATTTGGCATCGCCCACATCCACCTGATGCGCGTTGGCGTGATCGCCCATTTCAACGGCAAGCTGACGCGCGGCTTCGCCGTTAATGTCGGCAATCATCACCCGCGCGCCTTCTTGTTGAAACCGGCGGACGATCCCCGCACCGAACCCGGAGGCGCCTCCCGTGACGATCGCTGTTTTTCCTGTCAGACGCATGTGTCCCCCTATCCGTGATACGCTGCCACGGTTTTCAATTGCGAGAAGCCGTATAATGCCTCAAAACCCTTTTCACGGCCATGGCCGGATTTGCCAACACCCCCAAAAGGCAGTTCGACACCGCCCCCGGCACCGTAATTGTTGATGAATACCTGCCCCGATCTTAACGCTTTCGCCAACCGCATCTGTCTGGCGCCGTCTGCGGTCCAGATCGAAGCGACAAGGCCGTAGTCAGTGGAATTGGCTATGCGCAGCGCGTCGGCTTCGGAATCGAAAGGGATCAAGACCTGGACGGGACCAAAGATTTCATCGCGGGCTAGTTCATGATCTGCGGGCACATCGGCAAAAAGTGTTGGCCGAACATACGCACCCGTATCGGGCGCATCGACAAGGCGTCCTTGCCCGGCGATTTCCAGATCTGCGCCCCGCGCGATGAACCCTTCCACGATTTGTTTCTGCCGGTCAGAGATCAGCGGCCCGAGGCGCAGATCGTTCTCAGCGGGTCCAACAGTCAGGTCGGCATAGGCCGCCGCCATGCGCGACTTTACGGTTTCGTAAACGCCGCGCTGCACAAGAATGCGCGATGACGCGGAACAGGTCTGCCCGGCATTCTGGATGCCGGCATTGACCAGAAACGGCAAAGCCGCGTCCAGATCGGCGTCATCAAAGACCAGTTGCGGGGATTTCCCGCCCAACTCCAGCGTCACGGGGATCACATTGCGCCCTGCGGCCTGCTGGATCAATGCACCGGTTCGGACCGATCCTGTAAAAGAGATATGCTGAACGCCGGGATGTGCCGACAGCGCGGCACCCGCCTCTGCACCAAGACCCGGTATCACGTTCAGCGCACCGGCAGGCATCCCTGCTTCGACGCAGATATGGGCAAAGGCCAGCGCCGTCAGACAGGCTTCCTCGGCTGGTTTCAACACGCAGGCATTGCCCATCGCAAGCGCGGCCCCAACGGAACGCCCGATGATCTGCATCGGATAGTTCCACGGAACAATATGCCCCGTCACCCCATGCGGTTCGCGCAGGGTGTAGACTGTATAACCGTCAAGATAGGGGATCGTCGCGCCATGTACCTTGTCCGCAGCACCGCCGTAGAATTCCATGTAACGGGCCAGCGCAACCGCGTCCGCGCGGGCCTGTGAAAGCGGTTTGCCCACATCGCGCGCCTCCAGTCGGGCCAGCACATCAACCCGTTCCAACACCAGTTGCCCGATCCGCGTCAAAAGCCGCCCGCGCTCCAGCGCGGTGAAACGCCCCCACGGGCCATCCAGCGCGGATTGTGCAGCGGCCACGGCTGTGTCGATATCTGCGGCGGTGCCGCGCGCTATTCGGGCCAGATCGCTGCCGTCCGAGGGATTGATCAGCCCTATCGTTTTGCCCTCTTCGGACGGCACCCATGCCCCGCCGATCAGGCACAACGTTGGGTCAAACCACAGATCGTCGTTCATCAAAGCTACCTTTCTATCCGGAATGAGAAGCTGCCAACCTGATGCACCGTGCGGGGCGGCCCTTGGGTGATTTCGGTGACATTCTCACCGGTTTCCAGCGCCTGCTGCCAGAACGCCATGCCGCCCGGCGACTGCTTGGCCACGCCCAGAACCCAGTCGCCGCCCAGCGATTCAAAAACCAGAAGTGCTGCCACCGTACCGATGCCAAGATGCCGAAAAGCGGGCTGTACCGTAAATTCCGTCAATTCGTGCGTGCCATCGCGGTGGTTCCAAACCAAGGCAAACCCGATGGACACACCGTCCTGTGCGATCAAATAGGGGTGACGCCCTGCCTCAATCCAGTACCGGTCAAGCGCGGCAGGGAAAAAGGGCGGACCTTGCGGCAAAATCTCGCGGTAATAGGCCAGCGCCATGGTGTCCAACTCTGTGCGGCGGGTCTCTGGCACAGTATGGATCGTGATGCGTTTCGTCACAGCACAGCCTGCTGGATATCCGGCAAGACCGGTGCGGCCGCGATAAGCGATTGGGTATAGGGGTGCTGCGGCGCCTCGAAAACCGTCGCGGTTGGGCCCTGTTCGACGATCTTGCCGGATTTCATTACCAGCACCCTGTCGGTTATCGTGCGAACCACGGACAGGTCATGCGATATGAACAGATAGGTCAGATCATACGCTGTGCAAAGCTCCGCCAACAGA
>JAGXHC010000099.1 GCA_024636405.1 Sulfitobacter sp.
CGCGCATCGGTGCGTGCAGCAAAGGCGGGGCAGTCAATCCGCGAGCGGTGTCGGCTGGGTGCGTTGAAAAATCCAAGTCACTGTTTGCGGCGACAGACTTGGCGGGATCAGTGAAAACTAGAACAATGGCTACAAAAATCGCAATTAAAATACCTGTAAGAGTGTAAAGCAGGATTTTAACGAGCATCCTTAAAGTCCTTATGTTGAAATATCCCGGATTAATTTCCAGCGGATCGCATCCAATAGCGCCTCAAATGACGCATCGACGATGTTGGCAGATACCCCTACGGTTGACCAGCGCCGACCTTGCCCATCTTCACTATCAATGATGACACGGGTGACCGCCTCGGTGCCGCCTTGGGTGATGCGCACCTTGTAATCAACCAGATGCATATCCTCAAGCATTGCTGAATACTGCCCTAAATCCTTGACCAACGCCTTGGAAAGCGCATTGACCGGCCCGCGGTCACAGCCTTCGGCGTCCATGCTTTCGCTTACGGACTGACGCTTTTCCCCGTCAACTTTCACGACCACCACCGCCTCTGAAAGACTGACCATCCGGTCGTATTTATTCTTGCGCCGCTCAACCGTAACGCGATAACGCTTGACCTCGAACAGCTCTGGCATTTGGCCCAAAGCCTGCCGCGCCAGCAGCTCAAAGCTGGCCTGCGCGGTGTCATAGCTATACCCTTCGGCCTCGCGCGCCTTGACCTGTTCCAGGATCAGCCCCAAAGCCGGATCCCCCTTGGTGATCTTGAGCCCGGCACTTTCCAATCGACGGCGCAAATTCGACTGACCCGCCTGATTAGACATCGGAATAATGCGCGCATTGCCCACCAACTCGGGCTCGATATGCTCATAAGTGGTGGGGTCTTTCAGGATCGCCGAGGCATGCAGCCCGGCCTTGTGCGCAAAAGCCGACGATCCCACGAATGCCGCCTGTTTCATCGGCACACGGTTCAGGATTTCATCCAGATGACGGCTGATCCGTGTCAGACCGGACAGCGCCTCAAGGCTGATCCCCGTCTCGTACTGGTCCGCGTATGGCGGCTTGAGCATCAAGATCGGGATCAGCGTGGTCAGATTGGCATTGCCACAACGTTCCCCCAATCCGTTCAAAGTCCCTTGGATCTGGCGTGCGCCTGCGTCAACAGCGGCCAGCGCACAGCCAACCGCGTTTTCGGTGTCGTTGTGGGTGTGAATGCCCAGATGGCTGCCGGGAATGCCAGCTGAGATCACCTCGGCCGTGATCCGCCCCACCTCGGCAGGCATGGTCCCGCCATTGGTGTCACACAGCACGACCCAACGCGCCCCCGCATCATAGGCCGCCTTGACTGCCGTCAACGCATAATCACGATTGGCGCGGTATCCGTCAAAGAAATGCTCCGCATCAAACAGCGCCTCGCGCCCCTGATCGACCAGATGTTTGATCGATCGGACGATATTGTCGGTGTTTTCCTCAAGGCTGATGCCCAGCGCGGTCGTGACATGGAAATCATGGGTCTTGCCTACAAGGCAGACGGTTTTCGTGCCGGCGTTCATCACGGCGGCCAAGACATCGTCATTCCCGGCTGACATGCCCGTCCGCTTGGTCATCCCGAAAGCGGTCATCTTGGCGCGGGTGGTCGGTGCGGTCTCGAAAAAAGCGCTGTCGGTCGGGTTCGCCCCCGGCCAACCGCCCTCGATATAGTCGACGCCAAGCGTGTCGAGCGCTTGCGCGATGGTGATTTTCTCGGCCGTCGAAAACTGCACCCCCTGGGTCTGCTGCCCGTCGCGCAAGGTGGTGTCGTAGAGGTAGAGCCGTTCTTTAGTCACTTCCCCGCTCCCTCTTCATTTTGCCAAATAAACTCCGGGGAGCGTGAGGGGCTGGCCCCTCACTCCCGTCCTTGCCACAAGCTAAACCTGTCGAAAAAGAGCTCATTATTCGATGGCCTCTAACTTGGCTGCATCGAAACCCTGACTAGGGACCAACTCAACCCCTTCTTTTGACATGCGCACCTCGACCCCCGCCGCCGTTAGTGCCGCTTTGATCCGATCAACTTCGCCGAAGTCCTTGCTTTCCATCGCCTGCACGCGGGCTTCCACTAGTCGCTCTACATAAGCAGAAAGATCAGCCTCCGCTCTGTCCCAACCGCCAAGCTCATCTGTCAAAAAGCCCATCATTTGAGCGGTAGCCAGGAAGTTTTCTGCCGTAATATCACCATGGGGGTTTACTCCCTTCTGCACAGCCAAAGCTAAAGACTTCAATCTTTGCAACACCATAGGTGAGTTAAGGTCGTCATAAAGAGGTAAGATAGTTGTTATGTCTATTGCTTTGGCCTCGACACCTTTGGTCATAGCTCTCCACTTCCTAAGCGTCTTCTCAGCCTCTTCCCTCTTCTTCTCCGTCCAGTCCATCGGCTTGCGGTAATGCGTGCTCAGCATAACAAAGCGGATCACCTCGCCCGGCACCCCCTGCTCCAGCAAATCCCGCACGGTAAAGAAGTTGCCCAGCGACTTGGACATCTTCTTGCCCTCGACCTGCAACATCTCGTTATGCATCCAGACATTGGCAAAGCCCGAGCCCGGATGCGCACAGCAGCTTTGCGCGATCTCGTTCTCATGATGGGGAAACATCAGATCATTGCCGCCGCCGTGAATGTCGAAATGCGCCCCCAGCAACTCATGCGCCATGGCAGAGCATTCGATATGCCACCCCGGGCGCCCCCGCCCCCAAGGACTGTCCCATCCCGGCAACTCGTCAGTCGAAGGTTTCCACAACACGAAATCCATCGGATCTTCTTTGTAAGGGGCCACTTCGACACGCGCCCCCGCAATCATGTCATCGACAGACCGGCCCGACAATGCGCCATAATCAGCGTATTTGCGCACGCGAAAAAGCACATGCCCCTCTTTTTCATAGGCAAAGCCGTCAGTCTCAAGCTGGGCAATCATAGCGACCATTTGATCGATATATTCAGTGGCCCGCGGTTCATGGTTGGGCCGCAGGGCGCCAAGCGCGTCCATATCGGCGTGATACCAGTCAATTGTCTCGTCCGAGCGTTCGCGAATTAGCTCTTCAAGGCTGCCCGCGGCACCCGCCTGTTGACGTTTCAAGGCCGTCTCGTTGATGCGATCATCCACATCCGTAAAATTGCGCACATAGGTGACGTGATCCGGCCCGTACAGATGGCGCAGCAAGCGGTTGAGCACATCAAACACGATCACAGGCCGCGCGTTGCCCAGATGCGCCCGGTCATAGACCGTCGGGCCGCACACATACATCCGCACGTTTTTCTCATCTATCGGTGTGAAAACCTCGCGTTTGCGGGTCTTGGTGTTGTGCAACTTGAGCGTCGTCATGAGGCGCGTCCTTACGCAAGTATGGCGCGGGCTTGGCACATAATTCTCAGGAAGAAAACACTATGAACAGGCCCGCCGGAAAGGTCTCAGCAGGGAATACAGCAAATAATGGTTGTGTTCATGTTCATGACGACTGCCTAGCGCAGCGCGGGCGTCAGCGTCAAGTCTGATTGACAAAGCGCGCCGCCTCTGCGCCCTTGCCACCGACACAAGCACAGGAGACGAAACATGCAGTTATCCTCGCGGATCACCGGGCTTTTGGGCGGCGGCTCAGACGGGTGGGGCGTATTTTTGCGCGCGCGTCAGATGATTGCCGACGGCACGCCTGTCACCGAATTGACCATCGGCGACAATGACATCCGCACCGCCAGTCCGATCCTGCAAGAAATGCACCGCGCAGCACTTGGCGGTCACACCGGCTATGCCTCCGTGCCCGGCACAACTGCCTTGCGTGATACGGTCGCGGCGCGGGTCCAAAGCCGCACTGGTGTGCCCACGACCCGCGACAATGTTGTGATCACCCCGGGCGGTCAAGCGGCCCTCTTTGCCGCCCATGCTGCCGTCACCAATCCCGGCGATACAGCGCTTTTCATTGATCCCTATTATGCGACATATCCCGGCACGATCCGCGGTGTGAGCGCCGTTCCCAAGGCGATCCCCGCCCATGCGAGCGACGCGTTCCAACCGCGCGCCCATGAAATCGCTTCCGCCGCACCGGATGCACGATCGCTTTTGATCAATTCACCCAATAACCCCACGGGCGTCGTTTATTCCCGCGCTACGCTGGACGGCATCGCGCGCGTCAGTAAAGACCATGATATTTGGCTGATCTCGGATGAGGTGTATGACACGCAGGTCTGGAACGGCACACATCTGTCGCCGCGCGCCCTGCCCGATCTGGCCGACCGCACGCTTGTCGTTGGATCCATGTCAAAAAGCCACGCCATGACCGGGTCGCGCTGCGGCTGGATCGTCGGTCCGCCCGATGCCATCGAACACCTGACCAACCTTGCGACCCACACCACCTACGGGGTACCGGGGTTCATCCAGGATGCAGCCGAATTCGCCCTTAAACAGGGACCGGCTTTCGAGGCCGAAATCGCCGCCCCCTTCCAACGCCGCCGCATGCTGGCCCAAGAAATCATCGCAGGTCAGAACGCCGTTTCTCTCGTGCCCGCCGATGGGGCGATGTACCTGATGCTCGATATTCGCAGCACCGGCATGACTGGCGAAAACTTTGCTTTTTCCCTGCTCGACGCGCACCACATCGCCGTCATGCCCGGCGAAAGTTTCGGCAAGGCTGCCGCAGGTCACATCCGCGTTGCAATGACAATCGAGGATGAGGCCTTCGCAGCAGCTTTGAAAACCCTATGCAGCTTTGCAGAAGCAAGAACACACTAAAAAAGGGCCAGAAGATCTAATCTCCCGGCCCGTCTTCTCTGGCTTTTAAATATCCCCGCCGGAGGCACCTTTTTCAGGGGCTCTCCGACGGGTCACACCGCCAGTTGTCTTCAGAAGCGGAAGGATCCGCGTACTGTGAATGTGGTCGCGTCCAGATCGTTGCCGCCGACACCGCCGATGTCGTTGAAGCGGTGCTCCAGCAGTTCGGCACCCACTGTGTATTGCTCGGTCACTTTGTAGGTCATGCCGACGCCGATGAACGCACCGTCTTCATCGCCACCAGATGTGTCTGCCATCGCATAACCGCCGGTCGCGTAGACCAATGTGCGTCCAAGGTCATAGCCGCCTTTGATCTTTGCACGTGCAACGGAATCGATGTTGGCCGGACCGCCTCCAAGTTCGATATCTGTTTTGTCATAATCGATCTCGCCACCCAGGACGAACTTGCCAAAGTCGTAGTCATAGCCAGCGTGGAAACCGTATAGGCCGTTGTCGCCATCCAGTGCGCCCGGGCCGTCTGCATCGCCATATCCAAGCTGAAGACCGGTGTAGAAACCAGTCCAGTCGCTACCCATGGCAGGTGCCGCTACGGGCATTGTCATCATCGGCTCGACAATCGGCTCGTCAAGGCTGCCTGCAAAGGCGGATCCGCCCATGGCAAAGCTTGCAACGACTGCGGCTGATGCGAAATTCATTGTACGTTTCATAATCATAACTCCTGTATCTTGTTATCTGCGCGGCGGTTGTTTCCGCCTCGGGTACACAACTTGCCCCATACTCATTGGTTGCAGCTTTCGACAATCACGGCTTGGTGATCGGTCGTTTGTTGCCAATTTGCGTCAGCGCATCGGCGGGGTTACGCCGCCCAAAGCCCATAAACGCAAGGTCGCAAACAGAATATCGGTCGCAAACAAGACAGATTGCCCAAAATTATTTTCGCAGCATCGGAACTATTCGGGGAGAGGCCGCATGAAGACAGATCAGTGCATCATCGTCTGTGTCATTCGCACCATCGGTGCACAGCGGGGGCGCGCGGCACGAGGGGCACCATTTCCGCGCTGATCTGCGCAGACGTTCCTTCTTACCCTCATACGCCGGAAATACCTCATGACTGTACAAACTCCCCTTCGATCCGGTGGCCGCGCTGCACGCCGTGCTGCCCGCTCTGCTCCGCTGGCCGATCATCTGCGCCCTGTACGCGCTGGCATGTCGGGCGGAACGTTCAATCCGCTTGGTGCGGCGGCGATGGACCGTATCCACGAAGCAGCCCTGGACGCGCTTGAGCAGATCGGCCTTGCCGACGCGCCCCCCTCGGGTGTTGCGTATATGACGGGTGCGGGGGCGATATTAGGAGAGGACGGGCGGCTGCGGTTTCCACGTGCCTTGATCGAAGACACCATTGCCACGGCAAATCGGTCGGTCATCTTGCATGGCCGTGACCCCAAACATGACCTCGATCTGTCGGGCACCAAAGTCCATTACGGTACCGCGGGTGCTGCCGTGCATCTTGTAGACGTTGAAGGCCGCAATTACCGCGAATGTGGCGTACAGGACCTGCATGATGCGGCGCGCATCGCAGATCAACTCGACAATCTGCATTTTGTACAGCGCCCTATGGTCTGCCGCGACATTCCAGACAACCTAGAAATGGATCTCAACTCGATCTACGCCTGCTGTGCGGGCACGACCAAACATGTGGGCGTGTCCTTTGGCGAACCGGCCCATGTGAAACCGGGGCTTGAGCTGCTGCATATGATTGCGGGCGGCGAAGACAAATGGCGCGCGCGGCCTTTCGTGTCGAACTCGAACTGCTTTGTGGTACCGCCGATGAAATTCGCCACCGACTCCTGTCTGGTGATGGAGGAACTGATCGCAGGCGGTATGCCGATCCTGCTGCTGTCTGCCGGTCAAGCCGGGGCCACCGCCCCTGCCCCCATCGCCGGTGCCATTGTGCAGGCGGTTGCTGAATGCCTTGCGGGTCTGGTTTATGTCCATGCGATCAAGCCGGGTCATCCGGTGATCTTCGGCACCTGGCCTTTCGTCAGCGATCTGCGCACAGGGGCGATGTCGGGCGGATCTGGCGAACAGGCACTTCTGACGGCAGGTTGTGCGCAAATGCACCGCTATTACGACCTGCCCGGCGGGGCTGCCGCAGGCATTGCAGATGCCAAGCTGCCCGACATGCAGGCCGGATGGGAACAGGCCATGTCTAACGTCATGGCGGGCATGTCCGGCCTGAACATGGTTTACGAGGCCGCAGGCATGCACGCGTCCTTGCTGGGCTTTTGCCTTGAATCGCTGATCTTGGGCGATGATCTGATCGGCCAGGCGCTGCGCTGCGTGCGCGGCATCGAGGTGACCGAGGACAGCGTGAGCCTTGAGGTTATTCGCGCCACCTGTATCGGGGGGCCCGGGCATTATTTGGGATCAGACCAGACGCTCAGCCTGATGCAGACCGAATATATCTATCCTGCCTTGGCTGATCGGACGTCGCCCAAGGAATGGGCTGAGCTTGGCAAGCCCGATCTGCTGGCACGCGCCACCGCCCGCAAGCTGACGATTTTGGCAGAACGGGCCGCAGCACGGTTTGACCCGCATACCGACCGCATGATCCGTGACAGGTTCAACATCCATCTTCCTGCCTGAAATTAAACTCTGCCTGTGACTTCATGGAATGCTCTGCTAGGTCTGGATAAAAAGCGCCATACCCGAGGATCATCCCATGATCACATTCCTTATCACCCATATCGAAGTCGTCGGCGTCATATTATTGACGCTGCTCGTGGCCTTTATTCTGGTGCAACAGCGCCGCAGCCCGCAATCGACGGTGGCGTGGATTTTGTTTTTGGTCGTGCTTCCTTACCTTGCTGCCCCCTTGTTTCTGGGGCTTGGGTTTCGCAAACAGGGCAGACGGTACGAACCTGTCCGGTTTTCGCAAAAAGAACATCACCAGACGCCCGTCCATGCGCTCGACAGCACGTTCCAGAACTTTCACATGCCGCCCGCTCTTGTGGCGCAACGCTTCGACCTGATCGAGACGCCGGAAGCTGCCTTTGACGCCGTCATCAAACTTATCAATTCGGCGCACTCCAGTCTGGATTGCCTCTTCTACATCGTGGCCAACGACGAGACCGGCAAGGCCTTCGTCAACGCCCTGACCGACCGCGCCAAGCACGGGATCAAGGTGCGGCTGCTTCTCGACCGTCTGGGCACGCTCCGCGGCCCCCACAAGGAACTCAAAGCACTCAAGAAAGCGGGGGCCGAGGTGCTGTACTTCTCGCCCTTTTTGCAATTGCCAAGCTCGGGGCATCTGAACCTGCGCAATCACCGCAAAATGGTGATCGCAGACAATGCCCGCGCTTTTTCGGGCGGCATGAACGTTGGCTTGAAATACTTGTCCGACGCACCGCCCACCGACGCTTGGATCGATCTGGCTTACACGCTTGAAGGGTTGTCCGTGCAAGGCTTCTGCGACGTGTTCCGGTCCGATTGGGAGGTCGCCAGCAAGACCGACGTGTCGGACAAGACAACGCCCCCGCCCGCCAAGGCAGGCCATTCCACCGTGCAGCTTGTACCTTCCGGCCCGGACATCGTCGAAGACCCGCTGCACGACGGCCTGAACCGCGCGCTGCATCTGGCCGAAACCCGTATCTGGATCACGACGCCCTATTTTGTCCCCACGGAACCTTTGGCCAACGCGCTTCGGATCGCAGCGCTGCGCGGGGTGGATGTGCGGATCATGGTGCCCGAAAGATCCAATCAGCGGATCGCGGATTTTGCGCGGGGGGCCTATCTACGTGACGCGGAAACTGCAGGCACGAAAATCTATTATTTCACAGAGGGCATGCTCCACGCAAAGGCCTTCGTGATCGATGATGTGGCAGTCATCGGGTCGGCCAACTTCGACGTGCGCAGCATGCTGCTGAACTTTGAGACGATGCTGTTCCTATATGATGCGACCAGCGTTGCGGGGCTGGCGGACTGGTTCAGGGCGCGTCAGGCCGATTGCCACTCCAATACCCCCAAACCGCACCTGCCGCGCCGTCTGGCCGAAGGCGTTTTTCGCATCGGAGCACCAATCCTATGACCACCCCTCCGCTGCGCATCGCCAGCTACAACATGCGCAAGGCCAAAGGCACCGACCGTCAGCGCAACCCCGAACGGATCATGCGGATCATCCGCGACCTCGATGCCGAAATTGTCGTGCTGCAAGAGGCCGACTTGCGCCTTGGCGCGCGCCCCTCTGCCTTGCCTGTAGAACTGCTTCAGGCCGAGACCGGGCTGATCCCCGTCCCGGTTCCGGGCAAAGTCAGCATGGGATGGCATGGCAACGCCGTCCTGCTGTCGCCCCGCGCCAACCTGATCGACGTGCAGCATATCGATTTGCCCGGTGCTGAACCCCGTGGTGCCATGGTGGTGGACGCGGATATCTATGGCGTAAAGCTGCGTATCATCGCAACCCATCTAGGCCTCCTGCGCCACTCCCGGCGTGCGCAACTCTCGGCACTGATCGCGCATCTGGACGCCCGTTCGCGCCTTCCTACGCTGATTGCAGGCGATATGAACGAATGGTCGCAAACCGTGGGGCTTGGCCGTCTGGCGCATCACTTTACGATCCACGCCCCCGGCAAAAGCTTTCACGCACGCCTGCCCATGGCAGCCTTGGACCGGATCGCGATCGATGATGATCTGCGCGTCATCAGTGGCGGTGTGGTCGAGACACCGGACGCCAAGCGCGCTTCGGATCATCTGCCTATCTGGCTGGATTTCACGCCCTCAGGCTGAGATCTTGTGCCGCCGTACCACGCTGTCTGGACGCCCCGGCAAATTGAGTGCGGCATCAGACCGTGGCCCGCGTGCGATCACCTTGCCCTTGGCGATCACACACAGACGGTTGGCCCGCAGCCGCAGCGCCTCGATCGGGTCACCCGCATCCAGCACCACCAGCGACGCCTTGGCTCCCACGTGCAGGCCATAATCTGTCAACCCCATCGTTTGCGCATTGGCCGTGGTCACCATCTCGAAGCATTTGCGCATCTCGTCAGGGCTGGTCATCTGCGCCACGTGCAACCCCATAAAGGCCACATCCAGCATGTCGCCAGTCCCCAACGAATACCAGGGATCCAGCACGCAATCCTGCCCCCAGCCAACGTTGATCCCCATCCCCAGCATCTCCTTGACCCGCGTCAGGCCACGGCGTTTGGGATAGGTGTCGTGCCGCCCCTGCAAGACGATGTTGATCAGCGGGTTTGGGATCACGTTGATCTGCGCCTCTGCCATCAAAGGCAGCAGTTTGGAGACATAGTAATTGTCCATCGAGTGCATGGAGGTCAGATGCGACCCGGTCACGCGCCCCTCAAGGCCCAGCCTTGTCGTCTCATGGGCCAGTGTCTCGATATGGCGCGACATGGGGTCGTCGGTCTCGTCGCAATGCATGTCGATCATCAGGCCGCGGGCCTCTGCGATCTCGCACAGTTCGCGCACGGAAGCGGCACCATCTGCCATGGTGCGTTCAAAATGCGGGATACCGCCCACCACATCCACACCCATCTCAAGCGCGCGGATCGTGTTGTCGCGCGCTGTCGGATCGCGGTAGAATCCGTCTTGCGGGAAAGCGACCAGTTGCAGGTCGATGTAGTCTTTGACCTGATCGCGAACTTGCAACAACGCCTCGACCCCCAAAAGCCGGTCATCACAGGTATCCACATGCGAGCGGATCGCCAGCAACCCCATGGAGGCCGCCCAGTCGCAATAGGTCAACGCGCGTTCCACCACCTCGTCCTGTGTCATCACCTGCTTCAACTCGCCCCACAGGCCGATCCCCTCAAGCAGCGTGCCAGAGGCGTTGATGCGCGGAATGCCGTAGCTTAGTGTCGCATCCATGTGAAAATGCGGATCGACAAACGGCGGACTGACCAGATCACCGGTGACATCAATCACCTCGCCCGCCTGCGCGTCGGCCAGATTGCCTATCGCAGTGATCTTGCCACCCGCGATGCCAATGTCCGTGACACGCCCATCGGGCAGCGTGCCGCCCTTTACGATCAGATCAAACATCAGCGCTCTCCTTTGTTGAATGGCACCATCAAGGCGGCAGGCACCTGTGCGCGGCGCGATACCAACACCAACGCCAAGATGGACAGGATATAGGGCGCCATCAGGAAGATTTGATAGGGGATATTCACGCCGAGGCTCGTTTGCTGGACGCGAATTTGCAAGGCGTCAAAGGCGGCGAACAATACTGCACCCAACAAAGCCTTTCCCGGCATCCATGATCCAAACACCACCAAAGCGATACAGATCCAGCCGCGCCCGTTCACCATCTCGAAGAAAAAGCTGTCAAAGGCCGACATGGTCAGGAACGCACCGCCCATCGCCATGAACCCGCTGCCAACAATCACCGCGCCCATGCGTATTGCCGTGACCGACAGCCCCTGCGCGGCCACCGCTGCGGGGCTTTCGCCCGCCGCGCGCACGGCCAGCCCCAGTGGGGTCCGGTACAACATGATACTGGTCGCCGCCACCAAGGCAAAAGCCAGATAGGTAAAGGGTGTCTGCGAGAAAAGCGCCTGCCCCAGCAGCGGAATATCCGACAGGATCGGGATCTCATAGGGCTGGAACGCTTCGATCTTGGGCGGGCTGGTCACCTGTGGCAACGCCAGGCGATAGGCAAAATAGGTCGAGGACGTCGCCAGCAGCGTCACCCCTAGCCCCACGACATGTTGCGACAAACCAAACGGCACGGTCAGCACGCTGTGCAGCAGACCAAAGCCCATGCCGACCACCATCGCCACCGCGACACCGACCCACAGCCCCGTACCGGAATAGACCGCCATCCAGCCCGCAAAAGCCCCCGCAACCATGATCCCCTCGATGCCAAGGTTCAAAACGCCTGCACGTTCGCAGATCAATTCGCCCATCGTCGCAAGGATCAACGGGGTCGCAATGCGCACCGCAGCGGCCCAGAAACTTGCTGAGATGAGGATATCAAAGATCTCCATCAGTCGCGTACCACCCTGAACCGCGTCAGCATGATCGCCAGAACCATCAAAAGCAGCGACGTGGCCAGCATCATATCCGCCAGATAGGTCGGCACCCCTGCCGCTCGGCTCATGCTGTCGGCCCCCACGAAAATGCCCGCAACAAACAATGCCGACACGATGACGCCAAGCGGGTTCAGCAGTGCCAGCATCGCCACGATGATGCCCGTGTAGCCAAAGCCCGGCGACAGATCGAGCGTCAGGCTGCCCTTGAGCCCTGCCACTTCGGAAAAACCCGCCAATGCGGCCAAGCCCCCCGACAACAGCGCAGTCTTGACCAGCACGGTGTTGACCGGAATGCCCGCAAACGCCGCCGCCTCGCGGTTCAGCCCCACGGCGCGCATCTCGTATCCAAGCGTGCTGCGTGTTTGAACCAGCCAGACGACGACCGCACACAGGATCGCTAAACCAAAGCCCCAGTGCAGCCGCAACCCGTCAACGATGCGCGGCAGGCGCGCCTCGGACAAGACCCGCGCGGATTTGGGCCAGCCCATGCCCATCGGGTCTTTCAGCGGCCCTTCCAGCAACATCGAGATGAACAACAGAAAGATGAAGTTGAACAGCAGCGTCGTCACCACTTCGTCCACGCCAAATCGGGTCTTGAGGATCGCGGGCACCAGCAGCACCACCGCGCCGGCAATCACTGCACCTACCATCAAGGTCGGGATCAGCGCGACGCTGGGCCATGGCAGCGCCCCAGTGCCCAACACAACCGTGATCAAGGCCCCCGCGTAAAGCTGCGCCTCGGCCCCGATGTTCCAGAACTTGGCCTTGAACGCGACGGCTATCGCCAGCCCCGTAAAGATCAACGGCGTCGCCCTGTTGAGGGTTTCAAGCGCGGCAAATTGCGACCCGAACGCGCCCTTGATGATCAGCCCCAACACCGAAAACGGGTTTGCGCCCGCAACCATTGCCAGCAAGGACGCAATCACAATCGTGGCGACAACCGCCACTGCAGGCGGGCCAAGGCTGCGCGCCAGCGACGGGTTGGCAATGGGTTCAAGACGCATGCGCGACCTCGCCATCCAGATCGCTCTGCTCAAAGCCCTGACCAGCCATCCAGATGCCAAGCTGCGAAGGTGTCATTGAGCCCCGCGCGAAACCGGGTGACAGCCTGCCGCCCGAAATGACATGAATAACGTCTGACAAGCTCATGATTTCATCCAAGTCTTCTGAAATCAACAAGACAGCCGCACCGCGATCCCGTGCGGCTAGAAGCTGGCCGTGGACATAATTCACAGCGCCTATGTCCAGCCCCCGCACAGGCTGGTTCGCCAACACGATCTGCGGCTCTGCCTCAAGCACACGGCCCAGAATAAGCTTTTGCATGTTCCCACCCGACAGCAACCTGATCCGCGTATCAGGCCCCGGACATCGGACATCATATTTATCAATGATATCAGAAGTAAAGCGGCGTGCCTTCGACCAATTCATCCACCCTGATCGGCTAAATGGGGTGCTATTATACCCTTCAAGAATGGCGTTTTTGGTCAGATCAAAATCGGCAATCGTTCCGGTCTTGTGGCGATCCTCGGGAATCCGCGCGATACCGCTTTGTACTGCCTTGCGCGGCGACCACTGCGCAAGCGTTTCCCCACCCAGCATCAAAACCCCCTGCGAGGGCATGCGCATACCGCCCACAACGTCGGCCAATGCGGCCTGCCCATTGCCTGAAACGCCCGCTAACCCGATAATTTGCCCTGCTTTCAGCTCAAGTGTCACATCCCGAAGTCCCGGCATGTTCTTGATATTAGGTGTGCACACTTTCTGCAGCGAAAACAGCGTCCTCCCCGGCTTAACTACGGCAATATCCGGCGCTTTCGCTTCGACCCCCATCATTAAACCAGACAAGGCGGTCTTGTCCGTGTCTGCCACATCAACCTCGGCCACCAGCTTGCCGTGGCGCAAGACAGCCACACGGTCAGATATGGCCATAACCTCATGTAATTTATGGGAGATAAAGATGATGGACAGCCCGTTGGCGATGGCAATCCTGAGGGTTGCAAACAGATCATCCGCCTCTTGCGGCGTCAAAACCGCGGTAGGTTCATCGAGGATCAGAATTTTCACGTCCCGGTAAAGCGCCTTGAGTATTTCAACCCGCTGCCGCTCTCCGACGCTCAGGCTTCCTACGCGCGCATCAGGATCAACCTTTAGACGAAATTCGTCTGATAACTCTATGATTTTAATCGATGTTTCAGCCTTCTTTACGCGCAACCCAAACAACGATTGCACCCCAAGAGTGATGTTTTCAAGAACGGTAAGGTTGTCTGCCAATGTGAAATGCTGGTGCACCATGCCCACGCCCGCATCCAGGGCTGCACGAGAATTGCCCGGTGGCAAGGTCTGGCCAAACACCTCGACCGACCCGGCGTCGGCCGTGCATTGGCCAAAGAGGATGTTCATCAGCGTGGTTTTACCCGCACCGTTTTCACCCAGCAGCGCCACGACCTCGCCCCGGCGCAAGGACAAGCTGATCGCATCGTTTGCGACCAGCTTGCCAAAGCGCTTGGTGATTGCGTCAAGGCGCAGAACAACTTCAGAGGCGTGTTTCACGCAATCAGGACGATGTTGGCTCAGTGTCGTTGATCTCGACCACAAAAGCGCCTGACATGATCTCGGCCTCGCGCTTTTTGACCAGCTCCATTGCAGCCTCGGGTATCTTGCCCTCGAACGTGCCAAGCGGTGCCAGCACGGTACCGCCCTCCTTCATGAACGAATATACGCCGTAATCCGCCGCCGTAAACGTACCCGCCTTCACCTCGGCGAGCGCCTTGTCAAAGGTCGGCTCGAAGTTCCAGATCGCAGAGGCGACAACAGTTTCAGGATATTCGCCTTGGGTATCGATCACGTTGCCAATCGCCAGAACGCCCTTTTCCTTGGCGGCATCCGACACGCCAAAGCGTTCGGCATAAAGCATGTCAGCCCCGTTTTCGATCATCGCAAAGGCGGTTTCCTTGGCCTTGGGCGGATCGAACCAACTGCCGATAAAGCTGACCTGAAATTCAATATCAGGGTTCATCTCTTTCGCGCCTGCCATAAAGGCG
This sequence comes from Sulfitobacter sp., assembly GCA_024636405.1. The sequence continues at coordinate 14,831 of JAGXHC010000099.1, forward strand.
TGCATCAACCGGTTAACCTCGGGAATGGGAAAGCCGCCAACCATGCCGATGTTGCCTGTATCACTCATGGAACCTGCAATAATTCCAGATAGATACGAGGCGTCCTGAATGTAGTTATCAAAGACCGCAAAATTCGGCAGGCCCGCGTCCTCCTTAAAGCTGGACCCCATCAGGAATGCGATGTCAGGGTAATCGGCGGCCACTTCACGGGCCTCTTCTTCGGCGCCAAACACCTCTCCGACGATCATCATATTGCCCGCTTCGGCATATTCGCGCATGACACGGGCATAATCGGTGTTGCTGACGTTTTCCGAATAGACATAGTCGATCTCGCCACGTTCTTGAGCAGCCATGGCAGCCTTGTGAATGCGACTGACCCATTGCTGTTCAACAGGCACCGTATAAACACCTGCAACCTTGACCGGATCAGCGGCCAATGCAGGTGAACCGACTGTGGCGGCCAGCAGTGCCGTCGCTGCCGTGGTCGCCAAAAAGCCGCGCCTGTTGATGGATGTGTACCGCGTTTTCATACTTTTAACCCCCTGTGGTTTATGATCTGCCAAAGCGTGCTTTGGATGGATGGCACCGGTCAAGGAGTCTTTTACCAAGCGGTCAATTTTGATTGGGGGTGACTGCAGCCGTTTTTCAGCAAAGGGGATCGATGCCGATATTTTAAGCACCCAAATCGCAGCGCGCTATCCAAAGGTCAGATCCACCCTGCCAAAAGCTCCGAAATCCGCCTCGAACACCGACCCGGACGGTGCCTCGATTGGGCGGATGAACGACCCGGACAAAACCACCTCTCCGGCTGACACGCCCATGTTATAGCTTGCAAGCCGCTGGACCAGCCAGACAATCCCCATAATCGGATCATTCAGCACACCCGCGCCCAAACCGGTTTCCTCGACCACGCCATCGCGTTTAACCACGGCACCGACCCACCGCAGATCATGGGTGTCGATCAGCTGCCCTTCGGCCCCCAGCACGATCCCTGCATTGGCGGCATTATCAGCGACCGTGTCATAGATCGCCCGCGCCTTTCCTGTCGCAGGGTCCGCGCGC
>JAGXHC010000100.1 GCA_024636405.1 Sulfitobacter sp.
AGCTCAAATGACGCCATGCCGCGCACGCCGCACACGATGACGGGCGCGCCGCTTTCGTGCAGCGGGCCGTCGGACGTAACCACAAGGTCGGCCTGCAGGCGATCGGCATGATCGCGTACAAATTGGGCTATCTGCGGGCTGCCGATCTCTTCTTCGCCCTCCAGCAGGAAAATAACGTTGCAGGGCAACGTACCTGTCACCGCAAGATGCGATTCAATGGCCAAAAGCTGCGCAAAATGCTGACCCTTGTTGTCGCCCACGCCTCTCGCGTACACCCTGCCGTCGCGGATTGTGGGCTTAAAGGGGGGGCTTTTCCACGCCTCCAGCGGCTCAGGCGGCTGCACATCATAGTGACCATAGAGCAACACCGTAGGTTTGGCTGGATCAACGATGCGCCGCCCCAGCACAAAAGGATGGCCTTGGGTCTCGACCAGTTCCGCATCCATGCCCAGCCCGTCCAGATGCGCCACCAACATGTCGGCCACCTCGCGAATACCGATATCCTGCGCCGAAATGCTCGGATGCGAGACATACGCCATCATCCGCTTGAGGAACGTGTCGGCATTGGCTTCGATATGCCCGAACACCTGCGTCAGCATCTCGCTCATGCCGGTGCTCCCTTATGTTCAAGGATAAGCGCACCCGAGGCATGTACCGTGCCGGACCAACCTGGCGGAATAACTGTCGTGGTATCGAGCTGGGTCAGGATCAACGGGCCGTCGATCTTTGTGCCGACGGCAAGGCTGGCGCGGTTGATGATCCGCGTATCGATGGTGCCGCTTTCGAAATGCACGTTCTGGCTGCGCGGCGCACCGGGTGCGGCGACCGCCAGATCAGGCCGATCCGAGGATTCCGTCTTGCCTGCGGCCTCAATCCGGATTGTGATCAATTCAATCCGTGCGTCCATGACGAAGCCATAAAGCGCAAGATGCGCTGCGCGGAAACGTTCTTCGGTCTCCTGCGCCGTCCGACCCCAAGGCACAGCAATCTCGCCGCCCTGTCCGTGAAATCTCAGCAAGGCAATGGTCCGCAGGCTGCGCGCCGCGTCTGGCACCTTTTCAATGTCGAGCCAACTGTGTGCCTGTGCGCTCAACGCGACACAGATCGCATCCCCCGAAGCCTGATCGACCGAACCCGCGTCAGGCAACGTCCGGCTGAATTCTGATTTCAGATCCGCAGCCAACAGTCCATCGGCACATAGCAGACCGGGCGCAGTCGGGATCAGCACCCGCCGCATGCCCAGAAGTTCCGCCAGCGCACAGCCATGCAGCGGCCCCGCACCGCCGAACGGCACCAAAGTGAAATCGCGCGGATCGTGACCGCGCTCGACGGACACAATGCGGATCGCGCCAACCATGTGGTTGTTGACGATGGCCAAAACACCGCGCGCGGCCTCGTGCAACGCCAGCCCCAGCGGCCCGGAAATATGATCACGCACTGCGCTTTGGGCGGCAGATGCATCCAGCGTCATCGCACCGTTCAGCAGATTAAGCGGCAAATGACCCAGCACCACATGCGCATCTGTCACGGTCGGCTGGGTGCCACCCTTGCCGTAGGCAGCAGGGCCCGGCACCGCTCCGGCGCTGTGCGGTCCAACCGTCAGCGGTCCATCCGACACGGCGGCAATAGACCCGCCGCCCGCGCCGATCGTGACCATATCGACCATCGGAAGCGGCAGCGGCCAATCGCCGATGCTGCCCTTTTGGGTCAGCCCGATTTCGCCATTGCGCAACAGGCAGATATCCGCGCTGGTGCCGCCGATATCAACTGTGATGATGTCCTGCACCCCGCATTCCGCCGCAATCGCCCGCGCCCCCACGACGCCCGCCGCAGGCCCCGACAAGGCCGTAAGCGCCGGTGCCGCCCTGATCGCCGATGTTCCCGCCACGCCACCGTTGGACTGCATCAGCAACAGCGGCGACGCTATCCGGGCATCGCGCAGGCGCGTTTCCAACCGTTCGACATAGCGGCTGACCCCCGGCATCACGCTGGCGTTCAGCACCGTAGCCAAAGACCGCTCGTATTCCCGCACCACAGGCAGGATGTCGGTTGAACAGGTTATCGCAAGCTCAGGCAGTTCACGCTGAAGCAGGTCCGCAACGCGTCGTTCGTGCACGGGATTTGCATAGGCGTGCAGCAAACAGATCGCCACCGCCTCCACGTCCATCGCGCGCAGGGTCTCGACGCAGGCAAGCACGCTGTTTTCGTCCAGGGCCCGGTATATCCCGCCGCCGGCCCCCACACGCTCGTCGACCTCAAGAATGCGACTGGCCGGGACGGGGCTGGCCGGTTTGACCCAGGTAAATAGGTTTGCCTTGCGTGGAATATCCTGCCGGCCGATTGCCAGCACATGGCGAAAACCCTTGGTGGTCACCAGCGCCGTCCGCGCTCCCTTGCCTTCGAGGATCATATTGGTGGCGACAGTTGTACCGTGCAGAACCTGCGACAACGCGGCAGGCTCGGCGCCGCTGTCGCGCAGAACCATGCGAACGCCGTTCATGAATGCCTCGGAGGGGTCGGATGGCAGCGAGGGTGTCTTGGCCCGCCAAACCCGTCCCGAAACACGGTCCATCAACGAGATATCGGTGAAGGTGCCACCAATGTCGACGGCAAGGCTGTACGCGGTGAGAGGTGAATCAAGTGAGGGCATCGACGTACTCCGAGCGGTGAAAACGACGGGTTGCAGGACGGTTGTCCCGCAAATCGGCTGTGGCTGCGGTGTCAACGGCGCGATCCCGGACGACAACGCCGTACAACGTCGCGGCCTTCGCGGCGCTGACAAATCCGCCCAGCACGTCCTCAAGCACGGCCTCGACGGTGCGATCAAACGGATGACCATAGCCGCCCCCGCCCCCGGTTTCGATCCGAAGCACATCTCCCTTGACCAAAAGGTTGCCATCGGACAACGGCTTCATTTCCCATTCGCATGTCTGGCCGGGGTTGACGATGGCGCGGCCATGACCGCCACACATGCCGCCATCGATGCCCCATGGCGGGTTCTTGACGCTGTCGATGCGAATGGCGACGTTGGCGTCCTCGGCAAGAATTTCGTATTCCCGCACGATGCCGCAACCGCCGCGAAATTTGCCCGCCCCGCCGGAATTCTCCAACACACCATAGGCGCGCATCCGGACCGGATATCCGGCCTCGAGGAACTCGACCGGATAATTCTCCTGCGCAACAAAATAGACAGCATCTATGCCGTCGGCCGAGGGTCGCGCGCCGTATCCAACCCCGATACCATCCGCCAGCAGATAGGGCTCCAACGCTCCGTCGGCGTTTCGGAATTTGCCGCGCATGATGTTGACCACATACGCAGAGTTGGCGGCAGGTGCAGGGGTATTGCCCGCATTGATCAGCCCGCTCATCGCCGAGATCACCCGCATCGCCGTCAGCCCGCGCATCCCCAGAGGTGCGGGAAATCTGGGCTTGAGAAACGATCCTTCGCGCAACCGCACCTCGTCGATCGCATTCGGCCCGCCGGCATTGCAGACCTGGCTTGGATCCCCGCCAAGATAGAACAAACCCAATGCCATGCCTGGCACGCCGGGATTCATCAGATAATTGATCGGCCCCGGCGCCTGATCGTCGCTTTCGGAAGCATCAAGAAGATAATGGTCGTGGCCACCCTCGCCCTTGGAGCGGGTCAGCGAGAACCGCATCTTGAACGGTCCGTTGCCATGCCCGTCGCCGTCAATCGCGTCGGTCATCGAATAGGTGCCATAGTCGAAAGTCTGCGCCAGTCGGTCCCGCACCAGCCGTCGCGTGCGCTCCAGCAATTGTGTCAGCGCATCTTCGACAACAGGTGAGGTGAAACGCTCAAAGATGTCATGCACGCGGCGGGTGCCAAGCTCGATACTGGCCATCAGCGCCTGCATGTCGCCGATACTCTGTGCCGGAAACCGCGAATTTCGGTGAAAGATCGCCAGCGCAGCTTCGTTGGTCACACCGCTATCGATCAGCTTCGTCACCGGGATCATGATTCCTTCTTGATAGATATCGGTTGCATCCGGGCTGATGGAGCCGGGCCGCAGTCCGCCGATATCCGCAAAATGCGCCCAGCTCATCACAAAGGCGACACGTTCGCCGTTGTGAAACACCGGTGCCAGCAACACCTGATCGTTGGAATGGGACACCGCGCCATAAGAGCCGTAGCAATCATTGTACCAGTATATATCGCCCGGTTTCATGCTGTCGGGGGCGAACTTTTCAAACACCGGCGTCGTCATATCCCCGAAAATGGGCACCATCGACCCCACCGCCATGACGCCATCGGCATCGAACAAGGCGGTGTAAAAGTCCTTTTTCTCGCGAATGAACGCCGAGATCGCCGTGCGTTCGATCAACGCCTCCATCTCGGCTTGTGCAGCAGCGATTGCCCCGCGAATGATCTCAAGCGTGACGGGATTGCATATCTGCACCACAGGGGGAGGCTCCTGGCTGCTTGCTGGATGTTTGTTCATGGCGTGATCCCCTCTGATATCATAGCCGCAACACTGTGTTGCCCAACGCGCCTTGCGACACGCGGTCATGGGCGGCGGCGATCTGGTCAAGTTCAAATTCGGCACCGACCGGCAGACGCAACCGGCCGGTTTCAATCAGCCGGGTCAGCGCATCCTGCCCTGCCTGACGCGCAGCAACCGGCAGGCGAAACCCCTGAACGAAATGCAGGTGTGCGCCAAGATTGGCGAAATCATAATACGCGAGCGGCGGCACCGGATTGGACGAACAGGAATAAGACGCAATGGTGCCGTGGTGCGCGAGGCACGCCGCGTCTGTTGCCATATTCGCCGCCAGATCCACTTCGATAATCCGGTCCACACCACCGTTCGCGGTCAGGCGGCGCACCTCGGCTGCGACATCGGCACGCTTACGATCAATCAACGGAATGTCTGCAACGGCGCTGACATGCTTTGCGGCGGCAGCATGGCTGATGGTGCCGATCACGTTTGCGCCCCCGGCCTGTGCGATCTGCACTGCGCAAAGCCCGACGGCACCCGCAGCGCCCTGTACCAGAATATTCTGACCTGCCACCGACCCGTTGCCGTTCACCGCCCACCACGCGGTCATCGCCGGCACCCCCAGACAGGCCCCGGCGGCGAAATCCATCAAGTCCGGCAGGTCTACCGCCTGTTCCTGCGAAATCGCGACATAGTCCGCCGCCGTACCAAAGGCACGTCCGGTTTCGCCATAACCTCCTTGCGCATTCCACAACCAGACCCGCGCCCCGACCCGCGCAGCAGATACCCCCGCACCTACCGCTTCGATCACGCCGGCACCGTCGCAATGCGGAATCACCAGCGGATGCGACATGCCCGCGCCATTCCAACCCGCGCGCCGTTTGACATCCGCCGGATTGATCCCCGAGGCATGGATGCGCACCAGCACCTCGCCTGCTTCGGGCCGGGGCTGCGGCTGACCTGCGACCTGCAAGACCTCGCTTGCCAACCCGGTCTGAGTGTAGAACGCCGCGCGCATGTTCATGTGCCGAACAAATGGCAGGCCAGACTGCGATTTCCGACTGTCTGAATTTGTGGCACCTCAGAGGCACAGCGATCAAATGCCTTTGGGCAGCGATCCCTGAAGACGCAGCCCGATGGCGGGTTGCGTGGATCGGGCGCGCCGCGTCCGATCGGCAGCGGATCGTGGTTCTGATCGGGGTTCGGAACCGGCACCGCAGCCACCAACGCCTGCGAATAGGGATGCAACGGATCCTGCACGATGTCCTCGGTCCGTCCGTCCTCCATGATGCGGCCCAGATACATCACGATCGTGCGCTCGCAAACATACCTCACCAGTGCAAGGTCATGGCTGATGTAGATCGCCGTCAGCCCCAGCCTGTCGCGCACGTCGCGGAATACATTGAGCACACCCGCCCGTACGGAGACATCCAGCATCGACACTGGTTCATCCGCCACCACGAAATCGGGTTGCAGGATCAGCGCCCGCGCCATCACGACACGCTGCAATTGCCCCCCGGAAAGCTGATGTGGAAAGCGGTCAAGATAATCCGCCGGATCGGCAAGTTTCACCAGTTCAAGCGCGGCGATGATCCGGTCTTCCCATTCTGCCTTCGGAATCCGGGCATTGCCCAGCGGCTCGGCCATCGACTTGCGGATCGTGTAGCGCGGGTTGAAGCTGTCAAATGGGTTTTGAAAGATCAACTGCGCCCGCGCCCGGAACTTGCGCAATGCATCCCCTCGAAGGTCACAGATGGATGCGCCGTCAAACAACAGCTCGCCTTCGGTCGCTTTTTCCAACTTGACCAGCAACCGACCCATTGAAGTCTTGCCGCAGCCCGACTCGCCCAGCAGTCCAACGCTCTCGCCGCGCTGCAGGGTAAAGCTGACCCCGTCCACCGCCTTAACGATACCTCCCCCGCCGACCAGCGCCGCCAGCGCGCCGCCGACCCGGTAGTGCAGGCGCACATTACTCACACGGATCAGGGGATTTGCGTCGTCAGCCATATCCCGCATCAGATCTGCTCCTGCCATGTTTCATAAAGTTTCGCGCGTTCGCGCAGTTCCGTCGCTTCATCGGCGCGGTGGCAGGCAACCGCATGATCCGGCGTTGTGTTCTGAAATGCCGGGTCGGTATGGCTGCATACAGCGATGGCAAACGGACAACGCGCCGCGAAACGGCAGCCGTCAGGCGGATTGACCAGCGACGGTGGTGCACCCTCAATTGGGGTCAGCAACCCATGCTGGGCGCCTTTCAGATCGGGAAACGCATTCTTGAGCCCCATCGTGTAGGGATGTGTCGGATGGTTCAGCAATTCGGTCGTCTGGCCGCTTTCCACCACTTTGCCCGCATACATGACGACCGTTACATCACAAGAATAGGCAACGACCGATATGTCATGGGTGACCATGATCACCGAAATGCCCATCTGCTTTTGCAGTTCGCGCAATTGATCAAGGATTTGCCGCTGGACGATCACATCCAGCGCCGTCACCGGCTCGTCTGCGATAATAAGTTTCGGGTCCAGCGCCAGCGCCAATGCAATTGCCACCCGCTGACGCATACCGCCCGAAAACTGGTGCGGAAAATCCCGCAGGCGGCCGGCTTCGATTCCGACCATCTCGAACAATTCGATTGACCGCGTCCGCGCCGCGCGCCGGGACATTCCGCCACGCTGGCGCAGCACCTCATGCAACTGATATTCCACCGTATAAACCGGATCGAGCGAGTTCATTGCGCTTTGCGGAATAAACGCGATGTCGCGCCAGCGCAGCCGATTCATCGCGCGCTCAGACAAACCGACCAGATCGGTGCCGTCGAATATCATCTCGCCGCCTGAAATGCGGGCATTGTCCGCGATGATACGCGTTACCGCACTGGCCATCGTGGTCTTGCCGCACCCACTTTCGCCAACAAGTCCGACAATGCTTGCGCGTGGCACATCAAAGCTGGCCCCGTCCACAGCGCGCACAGTGGTCTTGCCGACATGATAGTCGATTTTCAGATCCCGCACGGAAAGAAGGATGTCAGGATCGCTCATCGGTTCAGCTTCGGGAAAAGGATGTTTTCATAGCCGCGCGAGATAAAGAAACCGGCACTGACCACGAGAATAATCGCAAGGCCCGGCGGGACGAACCAGTAATAGGCCTGCCGTGACAGGGCCTGACTGGCGAAGGCGTCCTGAAGCATGTAGCCCCAGCTGATCGACTGCGGATCGCCGAACCCCAGGAAACTGATCGACGCTTCGGTCAGGATCGCCCAGCCGATGGCGATGGACCCGTAAAGGAACGACATTGGCAAGACATTGGGCGCCACATGCCGCAGAATGATCTTCAGATCCGACGACCCGGAAATGCGCGCCGCTTCGACATAGCCGCGGCTGCGCAGGGTCAGGACCTGACTTCGGATCACCCGTGCCGTATCGCGCCACAGCACCAGCGCCATCGCAAACACCACATTCCAGATCGAAGGTTCCAGAAAGGCAGCCAGCACAATGACGAATGGCAAAAACGGTATCCCAAAGGCAACGTCTGCAAGTCGCATCAGGATCATTTCGATCCATCCGCCGAAATAGCCCGCCGTCACGCCGACGATGGTGCCGATAAACGCGACCATGAACGCGGCCGTTGACCCCACCAAAAGCGCCGATCTCGTGCCGTGGATGATCTGCGAAAAGATATCGCGTCCCAGGCTGGTCGTGCCAAGGATGTGACCCTCCATGCCCGGACGCAGATCGGCGGCCAGATCGTAATTCTCGGTATAGAGTATCTCTGTCGGGTCGTAGGGTGCGATCTGGTTGGCGAAAATCGCCGTTATCAGGAAGACGGCGTAAATCAACAGTCCGGCGACGGCAAAGGGATCGCCAACCGGCACCCTGATGGCGTTGAACACGGAACGGATGGGGCCCGACTTGTCAGGTGCGCTGATGCTGGTGTCAGGCATGGGAAATCCGTGGGTCAAGGAAGGCATAAAGCAGGTCCGCAACCAGGTTCATCAGGATCACCACCACGGCGATCATCAGAAACGCACCTTGCGCCAGCGGATAATCCGAAGCCGACACCGCGATGACCAATTCACGCCCCAGACCGGGCCACGAGAAAACCGATTCCACCACCACATTGCCTTGCAACTGATAGCCGACCGAAATCGCAAACGAGGTCATTACTGGCAACAGCGCATTACGCGCCGCGTGTTTCACCACCACCGTCCATTTCGAAAGCCCCTTGACCCGCGCCATGGTCACGAAATCTTCTTTCATCACGTCCAGCATGTTCGAGCGCATCAGCAACAACGGAAGCCCCTGCGAGTAGATTGCCAGCGTGGCCGCGGGCAAGGCCAGATGTGACAGAAAATCCGCCGACGTATAGAATTGCCAGAAATTCCCATGCTCGACACCGGGGGATCTTGTACCGCCTGCCGGAAACCAGCCCAGCCAGAACGAAAAGATCGCAAGCAAGACCATGCCCAGCCAGAATTCAGGCATCGCCCGTGTGGTCAGCACAGCGGTGAGCGAAATCTTCTCGACCGCAGAACCGCGTCGCCACGCCAGCCATGCACCGGCCAGGATGCCAAACACATACGCGATGATCAGCGATGAAAACGTCAGAATGAGCGTGTTGGGCAATAAGGCGAGGATGCGTTCTCCGACGGGCGTGCGATACCGAAAGGAATACCCCATCTCGCCCTGCAACAGATTGCCCAGATATGTGAAATATTGCGACCATAGTGGTTTATCGAGACCGAATTGCGCCATCAGGGCTTCTTGCTGCTCGGCGGTGAATGTCGGGTCGATATAGGCCGCCATCGGATTGCCGGGCATCAGCCGGAACAGCAAGAACAGGATCGTGACCACCGCCCATAGCACCAGAACCAGTTGCAGAAGCCGCGCTATGATCGCTTTGGCCTGTGTCATCATTCATCCTTGTCTGGACAGTCGTCCGGGCGTGCAAAGATCGTGCACCCCCACGGCGGGATTTCGGGAAACGGTAAAACAGGCAGGGACCGATCAGGCCCCTGCCTCAAACGACTGGTCTACTCGGCAGCCAGCGTTTCCTTTTCGTCGCCGGGATAATGCAGGCGCCCGCTCTCCAGCGTGTAACCCGCCTCTTTCAGCAAGTTGGCGGCAACGTCCTGTCCGGCCTTGAAATTGTCGACCAGGGCCGTATCGCTCCAGAATGCCAACGCGGGCGAGACCACGGAATTCGACGGAATGGCGAGCCCCTTGAATGCCGCGTTTACGATCAGGCGACGATCCACCGCCGCTGACAGCGCATTGCGGAACGCCGGATCATCAAAGGGCGGGCGGCGGTTGTTGAAGGCGACGTAGCGAAAGCCCATCTCGATCGTCGAGACAACTGCCAGATCGCCATCGGCGGCGGCCGCATCAATCAGCACCTGCGGATCACCGTTGAAATCCGCCAGAAAGTTGATTTCGCCTGACCGCAGCATGCCCAGTGCCGCCTCTACGTTCGGCACCACACGCAAGATCCAGCGTTCGGCCTTGGGCGGATTGAAATGATCCGTGTTGGCGCTCAGCACGATTTCCTCATTCGCCAGCCACCGCTCGAACTTGTAGGGGCCGGACCCGATCGGGGTGTCTTCCTGATAGCTTTCGGCGTTTTCATCCTTGGTCATCAGATCGGTGATCACGGGTTCCCAGATGTGTTTCGGAACAAGGTTGATCTTGGCAAGGCTCGATGTGGCAAAGGAAGCTGAGGCCGCGTTCAGCGTGAACACGATTGTGCTGTCGTCCACGATCTCGATGGATTTGATGTTGCTCGCGAAGGGCTTGTACATTGGCGCCTCGCCCGACATCGGCACTTCGAACGAGAATTTGACATCCTCGACCGTCACCGGCTCTCCGTCATGCCATTTCATGCCGCTGCGTAACTTGACCTCGACCGTGGTCTCGTCCTTGAATTCATAGCTTTCAGCCGCCCAGGGTTGGGGCAAACCGTCCGGGCCAACCCGCGCCAGCCGATCATAGATCAGTTCGGTAACCCAGCTGTCCACCCCGCCCGAGATGTAGAGCGGATTGATCGAAATCACGTTATCGGCAGTGTTCAGGATTATATCCTTGTTGTCGCCGATCGGTTCGATGTTGATGAAGGTCCAGGTATTGCGGATACCTATACCGCTCTGCTCGACGGCAGTGCTTTCCTTGAATTTGGCCTTGTCGAAGGCGAACGTTTGCTTGGGATGGACCAGCATCATGTTGGGCTGGTCCCGAGCCAGCATTTCTTGTGCCTGAAACACCAGTTCCTTGCGTTTTTCCGGATCGATCGCGATGCGTTGCGCTTCGACGATCTTGTCATATTCAGGGTTCATGTATCCGATGAAGTTATAGCCCTTCTCGGCCGTGCTTGAATTGAACAGGTTATAGATGATTTCGTCAGGATCGGACCGTTCGGGGCGTCCGACCATCTGCCAGGCCGTCGCATCCCACTTATCTCGCTGATACCAGACGATATCCGACAGCTGCTCCCAGGGCATCACCTTGACCTCGACATCGAGGCCCAGCTTTTCCCATTCCTGCGCGATCAGTTGCACGGACTGAAATTCGGCTGGCTGTGACGCCTGCGGGCGCGAATATATCTCGATTGTCCTGATCTCCTCGCCGGCCAGCACCGGCGCGGAAAGCACAGTCAGCCCCATCGCCGCCGTGACCAGATTATTCTTAAAGTTTCTCATTTGATTCTCCCTTTTTTGATTGTTTCTCAGGCAACGTGCAGCTGATCGAGCTTCAGACCGGACGCCATCTTGGACGGCGTGGGATATGCTTTCTTGGAATGCGACAGCCCCATCGAAATCCAGCTTTCCGCCTGTTTCAGCGCCGCCTTGGCTGCATTGACCGCAGGCACGCCGACGGCGGCGGAAATCTCGTCAGCCATATCAAGAAATGACATCGTCATGCAGCCAAACATCAAAGCATCGGCCCGGTCCTGCTCCACGCAGGCATTTGCCACGTCGATCATCCGCTTTCGCGTCGCATCAGGGGCGGTCATCAACTCCAGAACCGGAATATCTGTAGCGCGTACCGACGCAAGCTTGTCCAACACCCCGGCGCGATAGGCCAGATGCTTCTGGCTCGCGATCATGCTGTCGTAGATCGTGAGGATGGAAAAACTGTGACCCAAACCCGCCGACAAAAGCAGCGATGCCTCGCACGGACCGATAACCGGAATTGTCACGACTTCTCGCGCGGCCTCAAGGCCGGGATCACCGAAACATCCAATAATGCAGGCATCAAAACCATCTGCCTCGCAGCGCGCGATCAACTCGACTGTGGCAGGCACGCATAACGCTTCTTCGTAGGCCGATTCAATTGATGCAGGTCCCGATGTGACATCTATCACGCTTACACTGGTTCCATCAAAGGCCCACTCATTCAGCAGGGCCTCGCGGCGCTTCATTTCCGCTATACCGAGTTTGCCCTTGGACATCGGACCGGGCACGACATACGCAATACGCATCAAATCCCCCATTGTTTTACTGACTGAAACAGTGTTTCTGTATCAACACTACCGCAGATTCGTTTTTTTTTGCAACACATCTGTCAACAATCTGCAAAGTCCCACAGGAGAAGTCCGTGACCGAGAAGAAAAACTATACGATAGAAGCCGTTGCCAGGGCGCTGTTTGTCCTAGAGGCTTTGGCAGAAAAACCAGGACAGGGCGTGACGGAACTTGCCCGGACGCTTGGCTTGACCAAATCCATCGTGTTTCGCCTGCTGTTCACCCTGGAAGAACGCGGATTCGTCTCGCGTGACGATGATCGGGCGACGTATTCGCTGGGCTACCGCATGGCCGTGCTTGGCGAACGTGTCGGGCGCGAAGGGACGCTGATGCATGTGGCGCCACCCGTGATGGAAGCGTTGCGCGACGAGACAGGCGAAAACGTCAATCTGGTGACACGTGAAGGCATGCGCAGCCACGTTCTTGCGACAAGGCAGGGAACCCACCCCATCCGTATCTTCGCCGAAGCTGGTCGACACGGTCCTTTGCATGCCGGTGGTGCATCTATGCTGATGCTGGCATTCGCCGCCGAAGAGGTGATCGACCGCGCACTTTCCGAACCCTTGCAAAGATAT
>JAGXHC010000101.1 GCA_024636405.1 Sulfitobacter sp.
ATCCGCCCCGATACCGGGGTCCAGCCGAGATTGCCGGAAAACACGATGATCAGCAGCAATGCCCACCAGAAGATCGGCATGGAATACCCAATCAGTGCTGTGGACATCAGCGCCCGGTCAAAGAACTTGCCGCGATTGACCGCAGCAATCACACCTGCGGGCAGCCCCAGCAGAATGGCAAAGATCATCGCGCAGACGGACAGTTCCAGCGTGGCCGGGAAGAGGGCAAAAAATTCATCCCACACAGGCCGTTTGGTCACAAATGACGTGCCCAGATCGCCTTGCAGCACGCCCGTCAGGTATTCCCAGAATTGCACCGGAATTGGCCGGTCAAACCCGTATTGCGCCGACAGTTCGGCATAGCGTTCCGCGCTCAGCCCGCGTTCACCCGCCATGACCACGATCGGATCACCCGGCAGTGCGCGAATGAAACTGAAAGAGATCAGCGTCACACCGATGAACGTGGGGATAAAGGTCAGCAGACGGCTCAGGACATAATTCAGCATGGCAGCACGGTAAGCTCCTTGGTGAAGTGGGTCAGCGTCTTATACCCGTCTTCGGTGACCAGCACGTCGTCTTCGATGCGCACGCCGAAATTGCCGATTTCATACAAGCCCGGTTCGTTGGTATAGACTGTCCCGGCGGGCAAGGCCAAGTGGTTGCCACGCATAATATACGGTGCCTCGTGGACTTCACGGCCCAGCCCGTGACCGGTTTTCGTGCGGATGCGGTCAGCAAAGGGCGAGGATTCCAGCACACCCGTCACCGCATCGTCGATCTGGTGGGCCGTGACGCCCGCGCGTGTTATTTCCAGCCCGGCCAGATTGGCGCGCAACACGGTGTCATAGACTGCACGGCCTTCGTCGGTCACATGGGCAAGGAAAACGGTGCGGGTGATATCGGCGGCAAAGCCATCCTTGCGCGCGCCGAAATCAAACAAAAGCGCATCGCCCGGCTTTAATTTGTAATCGTGACGCGCTTTGGCGTGGGGCCGCGCCGACCCGTCGCCGGCAGCCACAATGGGCGCAAAGGCAAGGTCGTCGGCACCTTCGGCAAAGAGCATCTGCACCAGCATCTGCTCAACTTCTTTTTCAGTCTGGCCAAGGCGGACAGTTTCAAGGGTCCGCGTCAGTGCGCGCTCAGAAATGTCGATGGCGGCCTGCATCGCGGCGATATCGCTGTCGGTCTTGATCATGCGCAGTTGGGAAATGGCCCGCTCGCCGTCAATGATTTGCAGGTCCGGTTGCGCCTCGATCAGCGCGTGATGCACAAAAACGCGCATCACCTGGCCTTCAACGGCCAGCGATTTGATCCCAAGGCTCCCCATCAGGGCTGCAAACGCCTTGTCGTAACCGTCCTGATCGCGCCAGTCGAACACTTCGCCTTGAAAACCGACCAGTTCCCAACTGCCCAGTTCCAGGTTCGGCACAAGGGCTGCGGGGGCGGCATTTGCAGGTATGACCAGCACAAAAGGGCGTTCATGGCTCATAAAGCTGTGCTGCACGACGCGGGTGAAATTCGGGCCGGGCACAAGCGCCACGGCATCCACGCCCAGATCGGCGGCAACGGCGGCATAGGCCGCAAGGCGGTTGTTCAGGGTATCAGTCAAGGGAAGCTCCCGCAGGGGGGTGGGGAAATAGGGGTAGGGACGGCGCACGATGCGCCGCCCTTGGTGTCAGTTTCAGCCGCTTACTGCGACAGGCCGACCTGGTTAAAGATGTGGCCACCCAGCGGGTGCACAACATAGCCTTCAACCTCGGGACGCATGGTCATGAAGACGACCGAATGCGCGATGGTCGCCCAAGGTGCCTGATCCTTGAAGATGACCTGTGCCTCTTCGTACAGCGGCGCACGCTCTTCCTGCGTCGGCAGAACCTTGGCTTTCTGGATCAGTGCGTCGAACTCCTCGTTGCACCATTGTGCGCGGTTGGAGGCGCCGACACCGTCACAGCCCAGCAGCACCGCCAGGAAGTTGTCGGGATCACCGTTGTCCCCGGTCCAGCCCAACAGAACCGCACCGTCGCGGTCTTCGGCCTTGGAGCGCTCAAGGTATTCACCCCACTCGTAGGAAACGATTTCCACGGTCACGCCGATCTTGGAGAAATCCTCCTGCATCAGCTCGGCCATGCGCCGCGCGTTGGGGTTGTAGGGACGCTGTACCGGCATCGCCCAAATCTTCAGGTTCAGATCGGTAACGCCTTCTTCCTCAAGCATCTTCTTGGCCGCTTCAGGATCATGCGCGTCATCTTCAACCGCTTCGTTGTAGGACCACATGGTTGGCGGGATCGGGTTCTTGGCAGGCTGGCCGGACCCTTGGAAGACCACGTCGATAATCGCCTGCTTGTCGATTGCCATGTTCAGGGCCTTGCGGACCTTGGCGTTGTCGAAGGGGGCAACCTTGGTGTTGTAGGCCAGATAGCCTACGTTCAGGCCTTCCTGTTCCATCACCACCACGTCGTCGGAATCCTTCATCGCCTGTACGTCGGCGGGGTTGGGATAGGCCATGACGTGGCATTCACCGGCCTGCACTTTTTGGTAGCGCACGGAGGCATCGGGCGTGATCGCAAAGATCAGGCTTTCGACCTTGGCTTTGTCGCCCCAGTAATCGTCATTGCGCAGATAGCGGATGACGGCGTCTTTCTGGTAGGCCTGAAAGCTGAACGCGCCGGTGCCGATAGGCGCCTGATTCAACATCTCCGGCGTGCCGGCTTCCTGCATTGCGTCGGCATATTCCTTGGACACGATCGAGGCGAAATCCATCGCCATATTCGCGATGAACGGCGCTTCGGGACGGGTCAGGTTGAATACGACGGTGTAGTCGTCGACCTTCTCGATGCTGCCGACCAGATCGGCCATCGACATGCCGCTGTAGTATTCCCAAGTACCGCCGGAAACCTTGTTGTAAGCGTTTTCGGCATTGCCCTGGCGGTCAAAGCTAAAGATCACATCGTCGGCGTTGAAATCGCGCGTCGGTGTGAATTGGTCGTTGCTGTGAAACTTGACGCCTTCGCGCAGCTTGAAGGTGACCTTCATGCCGTCGTCGGAAACTTCCCAGCTTTCTGCCAGACCGGGGACCACTTCGGTGGTGCCGACCTTGAATTCGGTCAGATGATCATAAAGCGGATGGCTGGAAGCATCAAAGGTGGTGCCGGAGGTGTAAAGCGCCGGATCAAAGCCTTCGGGTGAGCCTTCGGAGCAATAGACCAGCGATTGTGCGGAAGCCGCCGAGGCATAAAGCGCGCTCAGCAGCAGCCCGGTGGCCATTTTGTGTTTGAGTGACATTGTATCTTCTCTCCTGATATTATCGTCTTTGTGGTTGGCGGCTGTCGTGACCCTACCGCGACGGGTGCGCGCCCCTCAGGGGCGCTGCGACACAAGGCGCAGCACGCTGCATGCCTTCTGCCGTGTTCCTGAAAATCTTGCCGACGCCTTCAAGTGCGCGCGCTGCTGCGTCGTCAAACGCTGCTGCTTTTGCTGCATCCCCGGACCAGATCTGGTCGCGCTGTCGGGCTTTGTCGTCGCCAATGGAATGTATCCCCCGTGGTCCCCCAGTCGTTTCGCGCGGGCTGGGGAAATCTGGTTCTTGTCAGAGTAAAAACCATGTTGGGCGAGAACAAAAGGTATTGCAAGGCGATAGCTTGGCTTGTCATCCGGCAATGCGATCTGGCGTATTTTGCATAGGCCGCGAGGGGGTTCCGATTTGCAAATTGCACCCTGATCAAGATGCGACCCCACCAGATTCCGAATCGCGGCGCGTGTGCGGCAAAAATTCGGGCGGCCATCAAGGATTCTTCACATTCCGCCGCGTAAGTCCCACAGGATGCACTGTCATTTCGTCGATAATGCATCGCCGTTTTTGAAAAGCAAAATCGAATGGCGCGGCAGGTGGAAAGGCTTGCATCGACAACTTGTGCGGGCCTAGACAGATTGCCAAAGGCACCATGCTGCGCTTGCAACAGCGACTGTTTTCACAGGCGTATAAAAGTAAAAAGGAAGCTTTCCACGTGGCACGAGAGTACCTTAAGAAAGCGACGTTGACGCCTATGTCGGATGCCGTGGATGTGCATGACATCGTCCAGCGCATCTTGTCAGATATCGAAGCAGGCGGTGACGCCAAGGCGTTGAAATATGCAACGAAATTAGATGGTTATGCTGGAAACATTGTGCTGACGAGTGCGGAAATCGACGCAGCTTGCGCGCAGGTTTCCGACAAGCTGAAAGCCGATATCCAGTTCGCACACAACAACGTCCGCCGCTTTGCAGAGGCGCAGAAAACCAGCGTGAGCGATGTGGAGATTGAGATCGTACCGGGCATGTTCGCGGGCCAGAAAGCGATCCCGGTGGACACGGCAGGCTGCTATATTCCCGGTGGGCGCTACAGCCATATCGCCAGCGCCATCATGACGGTGACCACGGCCAAGGTCGCGGGCTGCAATCACATTCTGGCATGTTCGCCGCCGCGACCCGGCGTCGGTGTGCACCCGGCGATTGTCTATGCCGCGCATATTTCAGGTGCCGACACCATCATGGCCATCGGCGGGGTCCAGGGCGTTGCCGCAATGGCCTTTGGGTTGTTCGGACTGCCCCGCGCCAAAATACTTGTCGGGCCGGGCAATCAATATGTGGCCGAGGCAAAACGCATCCTGTTTGGTCGCGTTGGCATCGACATGGTCGCGGGTCCGACGGACAGCCTGATCCTTGCTGATGGTGCCGCGGACGCGCATATTGTCGCGACAGATCTGGTGGGGCAGGCGGAGCACGGCTACAATTCCCCTGTGTGGCTGGTCACGGACGACCGCGCGCTGGCCAACGAAGTGATGCGCATTGTGCCGAAATTGATCGAGGATTTGCCGGAAGTGAACCGCGAAAATGCCTTTGCCGCCTGGCGTGACCTTGCCGAAGTGGTGCTCTGCGCAAACCGCGAGGAGATGGCCGCAACGTCCGACGACTATGCACCAGAGCACCTGACGGTACAGGCGGCCGATCCCGACTGGTGGCTGAACCGGCTGACCTGCTATGGCTCATTGTTCCTGGGCGAGGAAACAACAGTGGCCTTTGGCGACAAGGTATCGGGCACCAACCACGTTCTGCCGACCTCTGGCGCGGCCGCATATACCGGCGGGTTGTCGGTGCATAAATACATGAAAATCGTGACCTGGCAGCGTGCCACACGTGCAGGTGCAAAACCCATCGCGCAAGCCACCGCGCGCATCTCGCGGCTGGAAGGCATGGAAGGCCATGCGCGCTCTGCCGACGTGCGGTTGGCGAAATATTTTCCGGGAGAACATTTCGATCTGGGCGTCGAGGAATAACCGCAGCCAGTGCCATCCGCCGCGCATGACCGATGCGCCAAACCCCATCATCATTCCCTCAAAGGAGGATCGCAGCACGTGACCATCAGCAAGAAAATCGTCGATGATTTCGTCGCCAACGGCATTTCATTCGTCACCACCGTGCCCTGCAAACAGCTTGCCGGCGTGATTGAGGAGGTCGAGGCGCGCCCGGAAATCTACCATATCCCGTCCAACAAGGAGGACGAAGGCATGGGCCTGTGCGCCGGGGCCTTCATGGGCGGCAAACGCCCCGCGATCATCATGCAGAACACGGCAATCGGTGTGACCGTCAACACCTTGGTCACGCTGACGCAGTTTTACCGGATGCCGCTGCCGATGCTGATCTCGTACCGGGGAGAACTGAAGGAACCGGTCGCCTGTCAGGTCGAAATGGCGGTACATACCAAGGCGCTTTTGGCGCAGCTGAGCATCCCGACCTATCACTTCCACGATCCCGAAGACGCGCGGGAACTGGATGCAATCCTGAAATATACGTTCATGTGCAACAAACCCGTCGCAATCCTGACCGACGCAACCTTTTGGGGAGGATATTGATCATGATCCGGTCTGACATACTCAAGGACATCGCCCCGATCCTGCGTAACCATCTGGTTGTGTGCAACATTGGCCTGCCCAGTCAGGAATTGCACATGATCGACGACCAGCCGACCAATTTCTACATGCTCGGCACCATGGGGCTGGCGTCTTCCATCGGACTGGGGCTGGCCTTGTCGCAGGACAAGCAGGTCATCGCAATCGACGGGGATGGATCGGTGCTGACCAACTTTGGCACCCTGCCCACCATCGCCAACAATGTGGCCGATAATTACATACTGATGATCATCGACAACGGCAGCTATGGCTCCACCGGCGATCAGCCGACCTATGCAGGCAAAAAGACGTCGCTGACCAAGGTGGCACAGGCCTGCGGCTGTGAGAATGTGATCGAGGTGCAGGCCGCTGAGTGTGGTTCCGCGCTGAAAAAGGCGCTGGCGTCGGGCAAGATGACGGTGATGATCGTGAAATGCGACAGCGGCAATATCAAGGTGCCGGTGATCACAATGGACCCGGTGGTGATCCGCGATCGGTTCATGAAGGCGGTGTAGGCATAAGGCGAAAAATGCCCGCAATCAGACCGCAGATGCACAGAAGCCAGGCATCGTCGGCCATCGTCCCGCTCAGGGTCTAAACGGGTGCCTTATTCAGCGTGCCGACCGCGTGAAACGCTTGCCAAGGCCGAAATTATCGTTAGCATTTGATCAAATTACGCGACTCCAGGGGATGTCCATGATCGAAATCGACCACGTCAGCAAGGCATATGGCGCCGGAAAATCGCGGTTTATGGCTTTGAAGGACGTGTCTGTCACAATAAGGCAAAATGAATTCTTTACCCTTCTTGGTCCCTCCGGTTGCGGCAAGACCACATTGTTGCGCGTCATCGCGGGCTTCGTCGATCCCACCTCCGGCAGCGTCACGATGGAGGGGCGCGACCTGCTGAAACTGCCGCCGCATCAGCGCCCTGTGAACACGGTTTTTCAGAACTATGCGCTGTTTCCGCATCTGACGGTGCGGCAGAATATTTCTTTCGGGTTGGAAATGCTGGGCAAGCCCAAGGCAGAAATCACCCAGACAGTCGATGAGATGATGGCGCTGGTGCAAATGACCGCGATGGCGGATCGCCAGACCGGGCAGATTTCGGGCGGCCAGCAACAGCGTGTGGCACTGGCCCGCGCCTGTCTCTTATACACATCTGACGCTGCCGACGA
>JAGXHC010000102.1 GCA_024636405.1 Sulfitobacter sp.
CTTTTCAGGTGACAGGTGCGACGGTGGTCGAGGCGTTGGAAAATGGTGCCAGCGAAATCGAGGAAGGCGCGGGCCGCTTCGCGCAGGTTGCGGGGATCAGCTATACGATTGACAGCAAGGCGGAGGTCGGCAACCGGATCAGCGACGTGATGGTCGGCGGTGCGCCGATCGAGGCGGACAAAGTCTATGGCGTCGTTTCGAACAACTATGTGCGCAACGGCGGAGATGGCTACAAGATGTTCATCTCGGCAGACAATGCCTATGATTTCGGTCCCGATCTGGCCGACGTCACGGCGGAGGTTCTGGCCAAGAGTGGTGCCTATACGCCATATACGGACGGCCGCATCACCGTAAAGTAAGCTGCATTGCAGAACCGGCAAAGGGCGCGCCTCGGTGCCAGCCCTTTGCATATCATGGTGCAAATCGGTGGAAGATGAGCAACCGGCTCAGCAAGCGTATGCGCCCGGCAGCGAGATGCTCCCGAAAATTTCTTCGGGACCCTTGGCACCGGGTTTCAAGCGGCCGCTGTGCGGGGCAAAGATGCTCTTGGAGATGACAGTTATTTGGAACTGCCGCACCTATCAAATATCTTAACAATCACTATTGTTTGGACGCCTGAAGCAAGAATTGCGTAGATCGTTTCGACATCATTACCATCAAGGGATTTGATAGATGACGAACCCGTTGCCACAGCGCATGAAAAAATACGACTCTGATACCAGCTTTTCCAAAGTGTGGGAGCGATTTGAGCAACGTCCCGGTGACGTATTTGTCTGCACGCCACCAAAAAGCGGAACGACATGGATGCAGACAATTTGCGGCATGTTGATCTTTGGTGACCCCGCCGTGAACCCCGGAATAGGCACGACTTCTCGCTGGCTGGACAGCAAGTTCAATGACGAAGACGAAGTTTTGGGATTTCTTGAGGCCCAGACACAGCGCAGATATATCAAAACGCACACACCGCTCGATGGCATCACATACGATGAAAGCTGCATATATTTGGCCGTTTACCGACACCCGATTGATGTGTTTTTCTCTGGGCAAAACCACATTAAGAACATGAAAAGTAACAGTTTCGGTCACCAAATTTCCGATGACGTTAACAAGGATTTCCAGACGTGGGTCAGTCAATCTACTTCATTGAATCAAGACATAGGCGACACGTTGGAAAGTTTGGTGGTCCATTATCTAAGCTTTGCAAAATGGCAGTCGCTTCCCAACATTCACATCTTTCACTATGCCGATATGACACATGACCTTAGGCACACCGTTTCGGTTGTGTCTGACATGTTGGACTGTGGCTTTGGGGATGAATTAATTGACGCCATTACATCCGCAGCGACGTTTTCCAAAATGAAAAAGAATGCCGCCAAATATGCGCCTTCCGCTGATCGAGACATTTGGAAGGATAACGCTCAGTTTTTCGAGAGCGGGACCAGCAACAAGTGGGAAGGTGTTTTGAATGAGACAAGCCTATTGATGTACAAGAATCGGATGAGCGAACTTCTCACAGCTAATGAGCAGACATGGTTCGAATTTGGCGTAAGAGGTTAAGTCACTATGGACTCCTTTCGGTCATTGGCACCCTTGGCGTCAAACTGCATCACGAAATGCAAAGGGCGCGCCTTGGTGCCACCTTTTTTATGGCGCAGCTTCTTCCTGCGCCAGGACAGCGGTTTGGGGGGTGGATATGCGTGCGCCTGTTGAGGCCTGGAAATCGCCCTTGTCCGCTTCTTTCACTGGGTCACGCCGGGCGATGCGCCAAAGCGTGTAGCCAATGATCAAGACATGGCTGCCTGCGGTTACGGTATAAAGTGCAAGCGGCCCTACCGCGCCCATGAGCGCACCGGCGGTCACCGGCCCCACGATCCCACCGATGCCGTAAGTCAGCAGCAGACCGCCCGAAATCTGGATGGAAGTGCCCGGCGCTGCATGGTCACTGGCGTGGGCCACGATGACCGGATAAAGCGCAAAGATCGAACCGCCGAGAATGGCGGCGAGCAGCAGGTTCATCCCCTGCGTCTCTGGAGCCAGGACCAGAAACCCAATGTCGGCGGCCAGCGCCAGCACCGCGATACCGACCAGGACGCGGCGGCGGTCCATCTTGTCTGAAAGAATGCCGACAGGGATCTGTGCCACTGCACCTGCCAGGATCGGTATAGACGAGAATAGCGCGATGGTCGTCAATGTCAGGCCAAGCCGTTCGCCGTAAACCGCGGCCAACGCTCCGAATGAAGAGTTGGACACCCCAACCCAGAAGACCGCAAATACCGCCACCGGAGAGTTCCGCCAAAGCGCCTTGAGGTCGAGACGCACGGAGACGAGCGGAGCGGGCGTCGAGGACGAACTGAGGGCAGTTGGCACCAGCGCCAGCGCATAGAACATGGCACCAAGGGCAAACAGGACAAAGCCGTTCGGATCGCCCAGCGTCAGCATCATCTGGCCCGCGGTCGAAGCACCAAGGTTGACCATCGTATAGATGCCAAAGACGCGCCCCCGATTGGACGCACTGCTTTGATCGCTCAGCCAGCTTTCGACGATCATTGCCGCCCCGGCAAAACAGAACCCGCAAAGGCCACGCAGGATTATCCATGCGACCGCGTCGACCATGATCGCGCTGCCCAGCAACGAGACGGACGCAAGTGCGGCCATTGCCCCGAAAGAGCGGATGTGGCCGACACTGGCCACCAGTCGCGGTGCCATGATGCAACCCGACACGTATCCGATCGACCATCCCGTGCCCAACAGGCCCAGGGACAACGCTGAAAACCCCTCGGCACTGCCGCGCACCGGCAGGACAAGCCCGTTGATGCCTCCGGCAAAAAGCAAAAACGCGGAACCGAGAAGAAGGGCCGCTATTGGGGCAAGTTGTCTGAGCATTCGCGACCTCTTGTGATTGCGGTCCAATGCTGCCAGCCTGCGGTGCGGTTTACAAACGGATAGATGAAAGGAGCGAGGAATGTGTGGGCGCATGGCGTTGACCCTGCCGATGGACGCCATGGCGCAGATGTTCGCGGCCACGCCGGGTAATGACCTGCCTGACGTGCCCGAATACAATGTCTGTCCGACGACGCAAGTGCCGGTTGTGTTCACACCGGACGGCACGCGGCGGCTTGGTGCGATGCGGTGGGGTCTGATACCGCAATGGTACAAAAAGCCGAACGACGGGCCGCTGCTGATCAATGCGCGCGCGGAAACGGTGCTTGAGATACCGGCCTTCCGCAGGGCGATACGCGAAAGGCGCGCGCTTGTCGTGGCTTCGGGATTCTATGAATGGACCAAAGACGCGGAAGGTGGGCGCGATCCGTGGTACATCACGCGCGAAGACGGCGCGCCGCTGGCTTTTGCAGCGGTATGGCAGGACTGGCGGATGCCTGACGGCGCGCAGGAAATGCGGACGGTCGCGGTGCTGACGACCTCAGCAAATGAGCCGATGTCTGCTATCCATCACCGGATGCCTGTGATCATTGAACAGAACGATTGGCCCTTGTGGCTGGGAGAGGCTGGCGTCGGTGCTGCAGCGCTGATGCGCGCGGCGGAAAACGACGTCCTGAAATGGCACCGCGTGGGCCGTGCCGTAAACTCCAACCGGTCAAGCGGTCCGGAACTGATCGAGCCGCTTTAGGTATGCAAGGGGCCGCAAAACCGGCGGCACCCTTTCTCCATACCTTGCCCGATGGATTAGTTGTTCGGGGGCGGGTTGAAGTCGAGACTGCCTTCCGTATAGACGGCGTCGGCCGCCAGACCCGCCTAACGTGGACTACATTGGCGCTTTGATCAGGGTCTGGTCAGCCATGCCGCTCGCGATCGGGCCGGTTGTCCAGGCCGCCAACTGCAAGGGATTTCGTCTGACCGGCAAGCCAATCGCAGAATGCGGCGAGCGCTGGCGGGGTCGGGCGATCTTCGGGCCAGACCAGATAATAGCTGCCTATGCTTTGCGTCGTTTGTGTGGAGGCGAGCGCCAGTTGTCCTTCGCGAAGGTAAGGTTCAGCGACGAATGTCGGCAGAAGCGCGATGCCGAGGCCGTGGATCGCCGCCTGCGCCATGGTGGCGAATTGATCGAACATCATGCCGCCGGGTGCTTCCTCTTTTATCTCCAGTTCAGCCAGCCAGCGCGACCATCCGCGCGGACGGGTTTCCAGGTGCAGCAGCGGATTCCCGAGCATTTGCGCAGGGTCGTCGAACGGCGCACCGTCCAGATCCGGCGCGCAAACCGGCACGACAGTTTCGGGCATCAAGGGCAGGAAATGCACGCCCGGCCAGTCTTCGTGCCCGAAATGGATTGCGGCATCGAAACGGCTGGCGGCAAAGCTGAAAGGATGCAGTCGCGTGGAAAGGTTTACGGTTATCTCCGGGTGGGCCGCCGCGAAGGTGCCAAGGCGGGGGGCAAGCCAGTGCATCCCGAAAGCAGGTAGGATAGCCAGTGTCAAGGTGCCGGTACGCCGTTTGGTGCGCGCGGTGATTGACGCCTGCACCAACCGGGCGAGGATATCGCGCACCTCGCGCACATAATCCGATCCGGTTTCCGTCAGCACGAGGTTGCGCCCCTGTCGCGCCATCAGCGTGACGCCCAGCTGTTCTTCCAGCGCCTTGATCTGGCGACTGACTGCGCTTTGCGTCAGCGACAGCTCCGTTGCGGCACGCGTCGCGCTGCCCAGCCGGGCGGCGGCTTCGAAAGCGAGCAGGGCGCTGACAGAAGGCAGGTAGCGGCGCGGGGCGATCATCTATGCGTTTTTCTCATGAGTTGAGGATAAAGCAGCGATAGAGGTTTGTCGTGTTTTCTGCAATACTGCGCGCAAGCGACCCGTCAATCGAAAGGAATTTACATGAATTCGCAAGCACCGATTCTCAAAGCCAAGGACGCGCCCGATCTGGGTCGTTTCGAATGGTCCGACCCGCTGCGCCTGTCCGAGCAGCTTTCGGAAGATGAACGCATGATTCAGGAAAGCGCCAAGTCGTATGCACAGGAAAAATTGCAGCCGCGCATCATCAAAGCATTCGCCGATGAGGAAACGGACGCGGGTATTTTCCGGGAAATGGGCGAGATGGGACTGTTGGGCGTCACCGTGCCGGAGGAATACGGCGGCTTGGGTGGTTCCTATGTCAGCTATGGCCTAGTGGCGCGTGAGGTAGAGCGTGTGGATAGCGGTTACCGGTCGATGATGTCGGTCCAAAGCTCGCTGGTGATGTATCCGATTTATGCCTACGGGTCCGAGGCGCAGCGCAAGAAGTACCTGCCCAAGCTTTCTTCAGGCGAATGGATCGGCTGTTTCGGTCTCACGGAGCCAGACGCGGGGTCCGACCCTGCCGGCATGAAAACGCGGGCGGTCAAGACAGCCACCGGCTACAAGATCACCGGGTCCAAGATGTGGATCTCCAACGCGCCCATCGCGGATGTGTTCGTTGTCTGGGCCAAGTCCGACGATCATGGCGGCGCGATCCGCGGTTTCGTGCTGGAAAAAGGCATGGAAGGCCTGAGCGCGCCAAAAATCGGCAACAAGCTGTCGTTGCGTGCGTCGATCACGGGTGAAATCGTGATGAAGGATGTCGAAGTGGGCGAGGACGCCCTGCTGCCGAACGTGCAGGGGCTGAAAGGTCCGTTCGGCTGTCTGAACCGTGCGCGGTACGGTATCAGCTGGGGTGCGATGGGGGCGGCCGAATTCTGCTGGCATGCCGCGTTGCAGTACGGTCTGGATCGCAAGCAGTTCAATAAACCGCTGGCGCAGACGC
>JAGXHC010000103.1 GCA_024636405.1 Sulfitobacter sp.
ATGCCACTGACGCGACGTGATCTAATGAAGTGCGCTGGCGCGGCCGGCCTTGTCGCCGGCTTTCCCAGATTTGCGGGAGCACAAGCCGGCGTTGGCATATTGCAAATGCCGCCGCTGCTTGACGCGACCACGTCCAAAGCTTTCGATCTGGTCGCACAAGCGGGTGAAACAAATTTCCTTGGAAAAAGTGCTTCGACGACTTGGGGATTCAACGACCAGGCGTTCCTTGGCCCGACTCTGCGCCTTGCCACGGATAGTCCGACAAAGGCGTCTGTTCGCAACGCTTTGAGCGAACCCTTTTCATTGCATTGGCACGGTCTTCTGGTTTCGGGTCAGACCGACGGAGGACCGCACCAGCCCATCGCGCCGGACGACACGTGGTCGGTCGATCTGGACATTGATCAGCCGCCTGCGACGGTCTGGTATCATTCCCACACCCATCTGCGCACAGCCGATCACGTTCAGAAGGGCCTTGCAGGTGTCATGCAACTTACTGACGGGCGTGACAATGCGCGCGGTTTGCCCTCGGATTATGGCACGGATGATCTGACGCTTGTGATACAGGACCGCCGCTTTGATCGACGCGGACGAGCAGTCTATGACCCCGGTATGCACGACAGTATGATGGGCTTTACCGGTGACGTCATATTGGTCAATGGTCAATTCGGAACGCAAGCCGTCGTCCCACAGGGCATCGTACGGCTGCGCCTGCTGAACGGGTCCAATGCACGCATTTACGACCTGACCTCTCGGGCTGGACGGCCGATGCATCTGGTGGCAACGGACACCGGATTTCTGGATCGCTCCATTGCCCTTGAAAGCCTGCGATTGGCACCGGGCGAACGTGCAGAAGTATTGTTGGATTTCTCGGACGGCACGAGTGACATGCTGGTCGGCAACTCTTTTGCCAGCGGAGGCATGATGGGTGGAGGCATGATGGGCGGCGCGGGCCGCGACAGCTTTGACATCCTTCCAATCATGGTGGATCCCTCGCGCCGTGCACGGATTGATCGCGTGCCCGATGCCATCGGAGGCTCGATGCCCGACCTGGATACGCGCAACGCCAAGCGGCGCGAGATCACGCTTGAGTCTGGTATGGGGGGCATGTTTCGGCGCAGTCGCAACCAGCACTCAATCAATGGCCAATCGTTTGATATGGACAGGCTGAACTTCAGCGTTCAACGCGGTGCAACCGAAATCTGGGCGATTGACGGCCAGACGATGGCCCATCCGTTCCACGTTCATGGCGTAAAGTTTCAGGTCCTGAGCGAGTATGGAGGCCCGGTTTCAAACCGAAACCGCGGCTGGAAGGACACCGTTCTTGTGGACGGCCGCGCGGAAATCGCAATGCAGTTCGATCAACCTGCGGCCCGCTCCAGTCCCTTCATGTTCCACTGCCACATTCTGGAACACGAAGACGGCGGAATGATGGGCCAATTCAGCGTTGAGTGAAACGGCATTCCGGGGGCAGACCAGCCCTCGCTGGTCGTTCCCCGGAATAGCGAAATTACAGCACATCTATTTAGGACCGTCGGCATCTATATGCGGGATGTCCTCGAGATGTAGATGATGTTCAATTACCCTTGGGCCGTTGATTTTGCAAAAGAAAGCCCCCAAGGCGCTGGCAGAAATGGGCATGCTCCTATCGGTTAGCATCTCGGTTGGCCGGAGGGTAAATTCCGGTGGAAATGAACTGGCTTGCAAATGGCAGGACTGGTTGAGGTGCCGGTATGCGTGGCGATCAATGAGGCATGGTCATCGATCTGCTGCACCGCTCTGACCTGTTGCCGGATCTGCCCCGTGAATTGGCGGCCATGGAGGGACCCTACAGCCGAGCAGCACATATATCTGCGTTGATTGAGGGCTTTGGGGTGTGGTGCGGGGCCGTTAACGCCATATCGCCGCCCGCATCGGGCCTTTACCGCCCAAAAGTTGCAGGTGGCATCGTTTCGCGGTGTCGTCGCGGCGATCTGCGGCTAAGATGCTAAATGAACCCCATCCACTGAGAGGCAGTACCATGAGAATATTTGCTTTGACATTCGCGCTTGTTTTCGGGGCCGAGGCTGCGCTGGCTGAAACCGTCGTGGGCATTGCCAAAGACCTGCCCGCAGTGACAGTGCAAACACCCAAAGGTCCGGTCGAGATCAGCCGAAATCAAGATACCCAAAACGAGATTTCGGGCGAATGGGCACGGACATCTCGTCCCTGCCCCGACTTTTGTATCCAGCCAATGACACCTGCAGAAGGCGTGACGACCATCGGCGAGTTGGAACTGATCGAATTGCTTCAGGATGAGGACGCCGTGGTGGTGGACAGCCGCACCAACGACTGGTTCCAGGGCGGCACAATCCCCGGTGCGGTCAATATTCCCTATACTTACATCAATGACGAGTTGGGCCAATTGGGGTGCGAGCCTGATTTTGATGGCTGGGACTGTGAATCGGCAAAACGTGTGGCACTGTTTTGCAACGGGATCTGGTGCGGTCAGTCGCCGACGGCGATCCGCAATATGATCGAGGCGGGATATCCTGCCGATCGGATATTTTACTACCGCGGCGGTATGCAGGTCTGGCGGCAACTGGGACTGACGGTGGCGGGCGGTTGATAATGCCGCGGTTTTGCAACCTTTGAAAATCGCGGGATCGCATTTTTGCGACCATTAGGCGCAAACGCATGATGGTGGTGTCTTGTTCAAAGGTCGCGCCGGGCGCTGCCGTATGGTGAGTCTGCCGGACTAAATTGTTTGCGATAGAAAGGCCCACATTTACAATTAACCACTGCCGCAAAGGCAGATGCCGTGTCAGATGCTTTTCAATCGCCGCGCACCAATTACCCCCAAAAAACCGGTTCGATTTCCGTTTCAGTTGCCTGAAATCAACCGCATTTGACACACAGCAGGCATGATCTGGCCGCAGCAGGGTCGCATTTTTCGGGCACACTTTGCCGATCATCAGCAAAGGAAGCTGGATCATGGACACCGGTGAGATATCATGCGCGTCGCGACGTGCTCGTTTATTTGAACTGCTGCGGCAGAGCAGTCAGGCGGAATTGACGCAATCCCGGCTTGATATGTCGTCCCGCCACCGCATCAACGAAGACACGGCGTCAGCCATTCGGAACCATGCCGTAAACTCGCTCCGATCCGCCCAACGTGTCAGCCCTGACCGCAAACTGCGAAAGACACCCACCACAGGATTGGCGGGTGTCAGATTCATGATTACGCAGCTGGTTCAGAAAAATGCGCTGGCATCCAGACCCACGGTGATGGCGCCGATGACCTGCCCTGTTGCGGGATCGGCAATCGCAATGGACACCTGACCTTGGTAGGTCTGCGTACTTTCATCAAAATCGACCTCGTCAACAAAAATTGCGCCGGCACCTTTGCCAAAGGAATTTTTGAATTTTGCCTCGTCCCCTTGCCATAGATCCGACGTAACCGCGCTTGATCCCACGTTAAGACCCAAACCGTCCATGACAAACGCTTCGGTAATCCTCCCTTCCGATGCCGCCACCTTTTGTTTGAGCATCGCCGAAAGCGGGTGTGTCATCACACCGTCAATCGTCGGTGTGCTGGCGCCGCCAATTTCGCCACGCCAGCGTTCATCCTGTGACAGGATATCCGCATCAGACAGCCCGGTATTATCCGCATTCTGCGCCACGATTGCCGCCACGATGTCAGGGCTGCTGACCCAGGGAATAACTTCGGTTTCGACAAAGGCGATCATGGCCGGGGGTGCTTCGGCGGACTGGGCTGCGCCGCACAGCACGACGGAAACGGCAATAGCAAAATGTCTGAGCATTGATAAATCCTTCTGGGATGAGCAACCCCTTGGCGGGTCGCATGAACCCTGCGGACATAGCAAATTACCTCTTAACGCAGCGTAAAGAGCGGTCGCGCGCTTTTCAGGCGTCGGCCAGCAAATTTAGGGACGTGGCCTTTTGCACTGCATGTACGGTGGTTTCGACGTCCAGTGCATCACGCGCCATTCGCAGATGCTTTTCGATGGTTCCGACGCTCAACCCCATGATCGCGGCAACGTCCTGCATCGTCTTGCCGCGGCTGCACCATTGCAAAACCTCGCGCTGGCGGCTGGTCAACGGGCGTCGCAGTCCGGTCTGTGGCAGCGATGCGATCCTCAGATACATCAGCTGGCTCAACATCTCGATATCTGCGCCTTGCAGCGCCCAAAGCGCATCCGCTTCGGGCTGTTGCATGCTGCCGATGGGGCTCATGCCGATGACACCTCGCATGCCCGGAACAAGACCCCTAAGGCTGCCGACAAACCCTGCAAAAACGCCAAACTTTGCGTTGAGATGTACGATGCGCATCTGCTGCGGTGAGGGGGCCCGCGCGAACTGGGCAAAGGCCACGGGCCAGCTGACGAAACCTTCGTTGTGTTCCGCCCATTCATAGGTCGGAGATTGCAGATACAATTCCTCGCCCAGATAGATGTCTGCGTATTTTTGTGGGCCGCGGTGCAGGATCAGCGCATTGTCCGGATCGCCGATAATCCCGCGGGCCGGCAGACGGGTTCCGCCGTAAAGCACCTTGTCAAACCCAAGGATCTCCAGACAATCACAGTAGATTTCCCAGGTTTGTGGGATGTCTTTCGCTGTCAGGATGGCATTGATCGCCGCACGCACCGGTGGCGGCGTTATCTTCTGATCTGTCATGTCCGCGTTCCTGTCCGTCCCGCTCAGTTTCGCGGTGCGGAATGTTTCGCGCAAGCTGATTCCCGCAATTTGCCTGTATCGAGCCGTCTATGCGGCCAAATTTCACGCTGAACGGTTGATTAGCTGGCGTCGGATGCCGTTTCAAGTCGATCACTGCTGTCCACCTTGAAGCCGGTGGCCACAACGAATTTCTCAGACGAATCCGCGCGACTTGCCGGCGGCTTGATATTGACCACTTTGGTAAACCGCTGTTTGAGCAATTTCTGAAGATCGCCCTCTGCGCCGCCTGCCAGAACCTTGGCTACAAATGTGCCCCCTTCTTCGAGCACGTCAAAGGCGAAATAGGCCGCCGCCTCACACAGCGCGATGATGCGGTTGTGGTCGGTCTGCTTGTGGCCCGAACTGCTGGCAGCCATGTCAGACATCACCACATCCGCTTTGCCGCCTAGCCATTCGCGCACTTTGTCGTCGGCGCCGTCTTCCATGAAATCAAGCTGGTGCAGCGTGCAACCGGCAATCGGCTCCATTTCCTGAAGGTCGACGCCCAGGATCGTCCCGACTGACTTGCCCTGGCGTTCGCCCAGCACGTTGCAGCGTTTGACGGCCACCTGGCACCAGCCACCCGGTGCACAGCCCAGATCAACGATGCGTGCGCCGGGCACGAGAAAGCGGTATTTATCGTCCAATTCCAGTATCTTGTATGCGGCGCGACCACGGTACCCTTCGGCCTTTGCGCGTTTGACGTAAGGGTCGTTCAGTTGTCGCTGCAACC
>JAGXHC010000104.1 GCA_024636405.1 Sulfitobacter sp.
AGCAGCTTCCGCTGGCCTTCGGGATGCAACCTTATGCCTTCAAGGGCGGCGATCTGGACAAGGTGATGTTGGCGCGAATCTGGCAGTTATGTGAACGCGACACCACAATCCGCCCGCTTGGGTTTGCCATGTTGCGTATGGTCATGACTGAACCGCGCAGCATCTTTGGCCGCGTGCAGGATCTCAAAAAAAGCAAGCAGGCTGGCTGAAATGATGCAGACCTGGGGACTGACAGCAACAATACTCGCCCCTGCCGCAGAAATCCTGCACTTTGCGGCCTACCATCTGGAGGCCGGCGCGCAGCGGCTTTACCTCTATCTTGATGCGGAAAATGAGACCGCGTTTACCGCCCTCAAGGCGCATCCCAAGATCCGTGTGACGACCTGCGATGCGGCGTGGTGGGAAAAGCGCGGCAAGGAACGGCCGAAAAAACATCAGGTACGCCAGACGGTGAATGCCACCCACGCCTATCAGCGCCGGGCGGAGGTCGATTGGCTGATCCATATGGACGTGGACGAATTTCTGGTCTCGGATCGGGGCATCGGATCAATCCTTTCGGCAATGCCGGCCACCACCCCCGTCGCGCGCGCCCGCCCGATGGAGGCGCTGTCCGGCGAAGCCTGCGCTTTCAAAGGGTTCATCGCCCCCGGTCCCGCCCGCGCGCGGATTACGTCGGATCTCTATCCAACCTTCGGCGCCCATGTGAACGGCGGGTTCCTGAGCCATCTGGCGGGCAAAGTCTTTGTCCGGACCGGGTTGGAAGACGTGCGCGTGCAGATCCACAACGCCTTTCAAAATGACAGCGAACTCAAGGGCGCGGACCTGGACCAGGTTGATATCGCGCTTGCCCATTGTCACGCCAAGACGTGGGATGACTGGCACGCGGCCTACCAGTACCGGCTGACCAAAGGCTCCTACCGCGCCGCACTTGGCCCCAACAAGCCGCGCGATCAGGGCAGGCTAAGCATGCACGAATTGTTCCGCCAGATCGAACGGGACAGCGGCACAGCGGGCCTGCGGGCCTTTTTCGACGAAATCTGCGCCGATACCCCAGATCTGCGCGCCCGGCTTGCGCGCCACGGTCTGCTGCGCAAGGCCAATCTCGCGCTGAGCCAGCCATTGTCCATGCATTTCCCGGACTTCCGCGCAGGCTGACCCGTCTCACGTGCATTTGTTTGACGCCGTCGCGCCAACTTGTTATGGGCAGCGGATACATGTCGCGGCCACGCCGCCTTGGGCCATGCGGGCCGACATGACTGCGCCGCGGGCCAAATAAGTGTCCGCTCAAACCGGATACGTATGACAAAATTTTCTGATCTCAATCTCAATCCCAAGGTCCTCAAAGCCATCGAAGAGGCCGGGTACGAAACCCCCACCCCCATCCAGGCCGGCGCGATCCCGCCTGCGCTTGAAGGGCGCGACGTTCTGGGCATTGCCCAGACCGGCACCGGCAAGACCGCAGGCTTCGTGCTGCCGATGATCACCATGCTGGCGCGTGGCCGTGCCCGCGCTCGGATGCCGCGCAGCCTTGTGCTGTGCCCCACCCGCGAACTGGCCGCACAGGTTGCAGAAAATTTCGACACCTATTCAAAGCACCTGAAGCTGACCAAGTCGTTGCTGATCGGTGGCGTGTCGTTCAAGGAACAGGACAAGCTGATCGACAAGGGCGTCGACGTTCTGATCGCCACACCGGGCCGTCTGCTTGATCATTTCGAGCGTGGCAAACTGATCCTGTCCGACGTCAAGATCATGGTGGTCGACGAGGCCGACCGCATGCTCGACATGGGATTCATCCCTGACATCGAACGCATTTTCGGTCTGACCCCGTTCACGCGCCAGACGCTGTTCTTTTCTGCCACCATGGCACCGGAGATCGAGCGGATCACAAATACCTTTCTCTCCGCGCCTGCGCGGGTCGAAGTGGCGCGCCAGGCAACCACGGGTGAGAATATCACCCAAGGCGTGGTCATGTTCAAAGCGTCCCGCAAGGACCGCGAAGCCACGGAAAAGCGCAACCTGCTGCGCGCGCTGATCGACGCCGAAGGCGACAAATGCACCAACGCGATCATTTTCTGCAACCGCAAGATGGATGTGGATGTCGTCGCCAAGTCATTGAAAAAGCATGGCTATGATGCTGCTCCGATTCACGGCGATCTGGAACAAAGCCAACGGACACGCACGCTTGATGGTTTCCGCGCGGGCGATCTTCGGTTTTTGATCGCGTCAGATGTGGCCGCGCGCGGTCTGGACGTGCCAGCGGTCAGCCATGTTTTCAACTTTGACGTGCCCAGCCACGCCGAGGATTATGTCCACCGGATCGGGCGCACAGGCCGCGCAGGCCGCGACGGCAAGGCGATCATGATCTGCGTGCCGCGCGATGAAAAGAACCTTGCCGATGTTGAACGTCTGGTACAACGCGAAATCCCGCGTCTGGACAATCCGGCAGGCAACGGCGGCGCCGATGAACCCGCGTCCGCCCGTGCACCCGAAGATGCAGCCGAAAAGCCCAAACGCAGCCGGTCACGCGTCCGCAAATCCGATGCAACCCCTGATCAGGCTCAGGGCGAGGCACCCAAAGCCGAAAAGCCCCAGCGTGAACGCGCGCCCAAAGCTGAAAAGGCCGCACAAAGCGCGCCTGCCGCCGAAGAAAAGAGCGATCCGCAACCGTCCTCCGCTCCTGCGGAAGCCAACAAAGACGACAAACGCGGTGATCGCAGCAGCCGTGGTGACGGCAACCGCAACAGCAATGACCGCAATGCAAATGACCGTGGCGACGGCAACCGTGGCGACGGCAACCGGGGTGACAGCAACAAAGGTGGCGACAACCGGCAAAGCGACAGCCGCGCGGACAACAACCGCAACCGCGGTGATAACCGCAACAACGACAACCGCCGTGACGAAAACCGCCGCGACGACAACAACAACAACCGCAATCGCGGCAATGATAATCGGGGCGGCAACCGGATTGTGGGCCTTGGCGATCACACACCGACCTTCATCGAACTCAGCTTTGAAGACCGCGACGACTGATCCCGCGCCTACGCGCAAGTCGCCACATTCCAGCAAGAATCAGCCCCGGAACGCTCCGGGGCTTTTTTTGTCTTGGACAGCGTTCAATCACGCATTAGATCACGCGCATATCCCCACATCGGAGCCCGTGATGCGTCGCCTTATCGTTGTTTTTCTTCTGACATTCTGCGCCCTGCCCGCCGCAGCAGAAAGCTGCCGCGCCTACGTCAACGGCAGCGAAGTCGTGGTGGATGCCGAAAATTTTGACACTTTCAGGGAAACGGTCAAACGCCGCGAAAGGTTGCTGAACTGGCCGTCAAAAACCTGGAACCGCACGCTTGGTGCGCCAGTGGCCTGCAACAGCGGCGTTCTGTTTGATTATCTGGCCAGCACCGTACCCGTCGAGGACATCGACGGATATTGCCTGACCAACAGCACCGAAGCGGGATATTTCCTGATCCCCGGCCCGCGCAATTTTCGCGGCATGTGCCGCAAGACCCTGTGCGAAAAGGTAAATGCCACCGTAGAGGAAACCCGCGACATTACGGCGGCGCTGGCTTCCAGCGCGCTGGAATCCGCGACGGATCCGGACGCACGGCGTGCCGTGGCGCATAAATCGGGGGCGTTCATTCTGTCAGGTTCTGCTGCCAGTCTGGGCACCACGCTCAGCAGCGCAGGCACCGGCGTGATGACCGCGCTTTCAACCCCTGGCGTATTGGCAGCGGCGGGCGTCACTGTGGTCGCGGCTGGCGGGGCGGTCTACATCTGTAGCCGCTGACCGCCAGCGCGCGGGGGGTCAGCTTAACCGGCTGACCACCACCGTCACTTCGGGCTTCTTGCCGATCTCGCTGTGCGCCGACTGGCGCACAGTGCGTTTCAGGCCCTCGTTCAGCTTGTCATCGTCGCGCAGGATCTTCGCGCCCGCCCGGTTCAGCCATTGGGTAAGGTCCGCTTCCAGCACATCGGCAAGCGTGGCTTTTGAACCGCCGAACTCCGGCAGCCCCATTGTATCGACCCAAGGATCACCCAGCGGCTCGTCGTCCGCGTCCATGACGACCGTTACCGTGACATGCCCGTTCAGCGCCATACGGATACGGTCGCGCACAACGCCGTCCAGCGCGCCGATCTTGACCGATCCGTCCAGATAGGTGCGCCCTGTGTCGATGTATTCCACGACCTTGGGGCTATTGCCGCTCAGGTCGATCATCATGCCATTGACGGCCAGAACGCCCTTGATGCCCTTGGCGTCCGCGATCTTGACGTGTTCGCGCAGGTGGCGGTGTTCGCCGTGCATCGGGATCAGGATCTGGGGCCGCACCACCGCGTGCAGTTCCTCCAGATCGGGGCGGTTGGCGTGGCCCGAGACATGATACCTGCCCGAGGAATCGTCCACCACATCCACGCCCTTTTCAGAGAACATGTTGATGATGCGGATCACGCCGCGTTCATTGCCGGGGATGGTCTTCGACGAAAACAGGAACAAGTCCCCCTCTTTCATCTCCAGTCCCTGAAACTTGCCATTTGCCAACTGGGCGCTTGCCGCGCGGCGTTCGCCCTGGCTGCCGGTGACCAGAAGCATCAGATCGCCGTGCGGAATGCTGCGGGCTTCCTCGGGGCTGACGGTGCGCGGGAAATCCTTCATCACGCCTGATTCCAGCGCCGCCTCGACCATGCGGTTCATCGACCGGCCCAGCAGGACAATCGACCGCCCCGCGCGGTCACCTGCAACCGCCAGCGTCTTGACGCGCGCCACATTGGACGCAAACGTTGTTGCCACGACCATGCCGTCATGGTCGGCCACCAGTTTTTCAATCTCCGGCCCCACGCTTGCCTCGGACCGGCCGGGCAGCGGCGAAAAGACATTGGTGGAATCGCAGATCAACGCCTTGACGCCACCCTTGCAGACCTCTGCCCACAGCGTGTCGTCAAATGGCTCTCCGACGCCGGGTGTGCGGTCAATCTTGAAATCGCCCGAATGGATCACGCGCCCCTCGGGGCTGTCGATCACAAGCGCCGATGATTCCGGGATCGAATGCGATATTGGCATGAAACCCACGGTAAATGGCCCCGCGGTGATATTCTCGGGCCAGGCCCCGACAACGGTGACGGCCTCATTGGGATGTCCATGCTCGGACATCTTGCGGCGCGCGATATTGGCGGTGAACTTGCGCGCATAGACCGGCGCACGCAGCGCAGCATAATAATGCGCAACCGCGCCCACGTGGTCTTCGTGCGCGTGGGTGATAAAGATCGCGTCGATCCGGTCGCGCCGATCCTTCAGCCAGGTGATATCCGGCAGGATCAGGTCCACACCGGGGCTTGTGTCCATGTCCGGAAACGCCACGCCAAGGTCGACAACAATCAGCCGCTCCTTGCCGGGTTTTCCATAGCCATAAACATAGGCATTCATGCCAATTTCGCCCGCCCCACCGAGGGGCAGGTAGATCAATCTTTCGCTGCTCATTTTATTCAGCTTTATCCTTGTTATAGTCGTAAATCACGGTCAATCCGTGCATAGTCAGATCATCTCGATATTCATCGAAGAGCTCGGCAGCCTGCTGGAACAGCGGTGCCAGCCCCCCTGTGGCGATCACCCGCATTTCGCGGGCGCGTTCCGCCTTTATCCGCGCACATATCTCACGAACCAGTCCGATATAACCCCAAAAGACGCCCGATTGCATGCAGGCCACGGTATTTGTCCCAATCACCGTCTGCGGCTTCGCAATATCGACATGCGGCAGTGCAGCAGCGGCATGGTGCAGCGCCTCAAGGCTCAGGTTCACGCCCGGCGCAATCACCCCCCCGATATAGGCACCGTCCGCCGCGACCACGTCAAAGGTCGTCGCGGTGCCGAAATCCACCACAATCAGATCGCCACCATAAAGATCAAATCCCGCCACCGTATTCACCAGCCGGTCCGGCCCCACCGCAGTCCCTGAATCCACGCGCACTTCTACAGGCAGCAAACACCCCGGTTTGCCCACCACCATGGGCCGTGTGTCAAAATAGCGGTCCGCCAGGACCCGCAGGTTGAACACCACGCGTGGCACTGTGGAACTGACGATCATCGCCGTGATTTTGGCCTCGATGCCCTGGAGCTTCATCAGGGTGCTCAGCCAGACATAATACTGATCCGCTGTGCGCTGCCATTCCGTAGAGGTGCGCCAGGTGGCGATAAATGCCTCCCCGTCCCAGATCGAAAACACCGTGTTGGTATTACCGCAGTCCACTGCCAGAAGCATCAGGTTTCTCCCGCTGATTAGAAATATACATCCGCCGCCGTTATCGGCACCACACCCGTCGCGGTGCGCAGGATCAGGTTACCGCGCGCATCGACATCCTCAAAGGTGCCTGTCCATTCTTCACGCTGCGTGCGGGCGGTGATGACCTGCCCCACCCTTGCCGCCTGCGCCATCCATCCCGCGCGGATCGGGGCAAAGCCCTGTGTGCGGAACTGGGTCTCAAGCACCGCATATTCTGCCGCCAGCACGTCCAGAAATATCTCCGGCGATACCGCAAGCCCCAGATCCGCCAGCCGCACAGCAGGCAGCGCACCCGCCTCCATCACGGCAGGTGCCGGCGCATGGGCAAGGTTGACACCGATCCCAATGGCCAGATGCTCCCCAAAGCTTTCCAGCAGGATCCCCGCCACCTTGCCGCCGCGCATCAGCACGTCATTGGGCCATTTCAGCGCAAAATCCGCATCTCGCCCCGTCACCGCAACGAACGTGCGGTACAACGCCAGCGACGCCACAAAGGACCGCAGCGCGGCCGTGCCCGGCGGCTCTTCGCGGCGCATCAACAATGTGGCTGCAAAGTTCCCGCGCGGTGTGCCCCAGGCGCGGCCACGACGTCCGCGCGCCGCTGTCTGCTCAAGCGCAAGGATCCAGATCGGGCCGGTCGTCAGCCCCTGCGCCCGTCGTGCCGCCTCCGACAGGGTCGAATCGAGACTGTCAAAAACCTCTCGGCCGTAACCTTCGGGCCAGCCGGTCATGGGGTGGCTGAGGGCTGCGCTGGACCGCCCGACGCCTTGGTGCCGCGCACCGCTCAGTTGACCAGCGTCGCCGCCGCCGCTGCCGCCGCGCCTTCGACACCGAACATATTCGCGATGCCCAGCACCATGACCAGCGCCGATGCGATCAGAAAACCCGCCAGCAAGGTGCCGCCGGTATTGTCCAGCTGTTCAGACCGTTCATCACCGAAATACATGTAGAATACGATGCGCAGGTAGTAATAGGCGCCGATCACACTGGCGATCACGCCCGCGACCGCCAGCCATGCCAGCCCCGCGTCATAAGCCGCGCGCAGCACGTAAAGCTTGCCGAAGAACCCCAGCATCGGCGGCACACCGGCCAGCGAGAACAGCAACACCAGCATCGCAAGCGCGCGTCCGGGACTGCGCTTGGAATACATATTGAGCGATCCGATATCGGTCACCGGTGCGCCGTCCTTGCTCATCAGTAGAATGAAGGCAAACGTGCCGATGTTCATGGTGACGTAAATCGCCATATAGACCAGCATCGCCTGCACACCCAGCGCCGTACCCGCCGCCAGCCCCATCAGCGCATAGCCCATGTGCGCAATCGACGAATAGGCCATCAGCCGCTTGATGTTGGTCTGTCCGATGGCCGCGATGGCCCCCAGAAACATCGACAGCACCGACAGCAGCGCAATGATCTGGCTCCAGTCCCCCACCGCATTGCCGAATGCGTCGAACAAAAGCCGCGCAAAAAGCGCCATCGCCGCCATCTTCGGTGCCGTGGCAAAGAACGCTGTCACCGGCGTGGGCGACCCCTCGTAGACGTCGGGGGTCCACATATGAAACGGCACCGCAGACACCTTGAAGGCAAGGCCGGAAATCAGGAACACTAGACCAAACAGCAACCCAATGGAGCTTTCGCCCGACTGCGCCGTGACGATGATGCCGTTGAACAGCGTGGTGCCTGCATAGCCGTAAACCAGCGATGCACCATAAAGCAGCAGACCGGAGGACAACGCGCCCAGCACGAAATACTTCAGCCCGGCTTCGGTGGACTTGGCACTGTCCCGGCGGAGCGATGCGACCACGTAAAGCGCCAGCGACTGCAATTCCAGCCCCATATAAAGCGCCATCAGATCGCCCGCGCTGACCATCATCATCATGCCCACAGCCGCCAGTGCTACCAGCACCGGATATTCAAACCGCAGCAATCCGCGCGCCTTCATATAGCCTTCGGACATCACCAGCACCGCCGCCGCCGACAAAAGGATCGTGACCTTGGCAAAACGCGCAAAACCGTCATCAATGAACATGCCGCCAAAGGCCGCGCGCGTCCCGTGATCGCTTAGCCCGATCCAGGCGGCCAGCAGGGTCATGACCCCAGCCGTCAGCCAGACCAGCAGCCCGCCCGCCCCGTCCTTGGTGGTATAGACCGCGCCCAGCAGACTGAGCATGGCAAAGACCGCCAGCAAAATCTCGGGCAGGATGATGTTCAGATCAGCGGATATCATCACGCGGTCCTTTTCAGTTCAATGCTTCGGCGGTCTGGGTGGCCTGTTCGGCCGCCTCCAGTGCCGTGTCGTAATTGTCCACCAAGGCGCTGACAGAGGGCCCGATCATATCCAGCACCAGCGCCGGATAGACACCCAGCAGCAGCGTCATCACCACCAGCGGCGCAAAGATCCAGCGTTCGCGCGTCGTCATGTCGGTGATCGCCTTCAGGCTTTCCTTGATCAGATCGCCCATCACCACCCGGCGGTAAAGCCAAAGCGCATAGGCCGCGCTGAAGATCACGCCGGTCGTTGCGACCAGTGCCACCCAGGTATTGACCTGAAACACGGCCACCAGCGTCAGGAATTCACCCACAAAGCCCGATGTGCCCGGCAGGCCGACATTGGCCATGGTGAAAAACATGAAAATCATCGCATAGGCCGGCATCCGGTTCACCAGACCACCGTAGGCGTCGATCTCGCGGGTGTGCATCCGGTCATAGATCACGCCCACGCACAAAAACAGCGCGCCAGAGAT
>JAGXHC010000105.1 GCA_024636405.1 Sulfitobacter sp.
ATCTAAGGGTCATGGCGCGTCATGCCGGCCAGACACCCAAGGTTACCTTCCATCTTGATCCCGCGGAAACGGAAACTGTCGCCGTGCTTGTCGGGCCATGTCGCGAAAGTGGCGCAGACTTCGAAGTGCCGGTCATCGATGCGGCGATAGAGATAGCTCTCTTGTGTCGCCGGATCTTTGGTTTCGGGGCGGTCAAAATTGCCAACGCAGTATGCGTCATCATCCAGTGTCCGGGGCAGCGGTTGATCGGCGCGCTTGCATTCCAGAAAAGCGAACAGCGCGCGCAGATCCGTCCCGCGATCGATGTCGTGGCGTTCCTTGCGCGCCTGAGCGGGGCCACCGACCACCGCAAACCCCGCCACCATCGCGCCCGTCACAACGGCGGCCATCACAAGCAGGATAAGCCTGTTCATGCCACGTCTCCTTTGCGGATGTCATTGAGGTAGAACAGAAACAATCCGCCCGCCACAACCCCGACCGCAAGCGCTTTGAGCACGAATTGCAGGCTTAAATCGCCATTGAGCAGTGCAAAGATCGTCGCGACCAGATCACCCAGCAGCACGGCGGCGGCGATCAGCAACGTAACGTAGATCAGCCATTTGCGAATGGCAGAGCGATAGAGCCCCCGATCAGCGGCCAGCCTGCCCCGTTCACGCAACGTCAGCCAAAGATATGTCGGCACCGTCACGATCAGCACCGCCATAGCCCAGCGTATTTTGTGGAAAGGACCATATGTTTCGCCATCGCCGAATCCCAGATCGATCAGCGCATGCAGCAGCCCCACAAGGTGACCCGCAGCAAAGATCATCACGCCGAAGGTCAGCCCATAGATAAAGAAATCACGCGCAGAGACGGTGGCCTGCGGGCGCGGAATGGGCGGCGAGAACGGCGTCGTTGCCCAGGCGTTCAACGCATCCGCGACCTCT
Organism: Sulfitobacter sp.; assembly: GCA_024636405.1. Next base: position 927 of record JAGXHC010000105.1, read on the forward strand.
GAAGTGCTCCACCCCGACGCGATCAATACTTGCGCAATTTCATCGCTGTCGGTGCCCCCAGCCAAGGCATCGCGCACGAACCGCGACAATTGCTTGTTGTATGACATCTGCATTACCCTCTTCTTTTCGCAACAAAAAACTCCTTCAGCAGGGTCTCGGACTCTTGGCCTGAGATCCCGTCGAATACTTCTGGCACATGATGGCATTGGGGGTGCATGAAAATCCGCGCACCCTGCGCCACGCCACCTGATTTGGGATCGCTTGCGCCATAATAAAGCCGCGCCAACCGGGCGGCGGAAATGGCTGCGGCGCACATGGCACAGGGTTCCAGCGTCACATAAAGCGCGTGATCCAACAGCCGCTCGGACCCTGTTGCGGCACAGGCGGCCCGGATCGCCAGGATTTCCGCGTGGGCGGTGGGATCTGACAATGCGCGTGTACGGTTGCCGGCCTGCGTCAGGACTGTCCCGTCCGGCGCCACCACCACCGCCCCCACAGGCACTTCACCGCGTGCACCTGCGGCGCGCGCCTCTTGCAGGGCCAGTGCCATGTAGGATCTAAATGTCATGGCGCCACATGGCCGCAATTGCTGCCCTTTCGCAAGGCTCGGAAACAGGCTAAGCGATCCGCATGACAGACACACCGCCCCCCGCACCGCCAAAAGGCGACCGCATTGCCAAGGTGCTTGCCCGCGCAGGCATTGCCAGCCGCCGCGAAGCCGAACGCATGATCGAAGCCGGGCGCGTGCGCGTCAACGGCGAACAGATCCTGTCGCCTGCGTTGAACGTGACCGAAACCGACAAGATCACGGTGGACGGTGTGCCGGTCGGCCAGCCGGAACCGCCCCGCATGTGGCTTTATCACAAGCCCAGCGGGCTGGTGACCACGGACCGTGACGAAAAAGGGCGCGGCACGATATATGACGACCTGCCCGAGGACATGCCGCGGGTGATGAGCGTTGGACGGCTGGACCTGAACTCCGAAGGGCTGATTTTGCTGACCAACGATGGCGGTGTAAAGCGCAAGCTGGAATTGCCCAGCACCGGATGGCTGCGCCGCTACCGTGCGCGCGTCAATGGTCGGCCCACGGACGCCTCGCTTGAACCGCTGCGCGAGGGTCTGACCCTGGACGGCGAACGGTTTCAGCCAATGACCGTGACCATCGACCGCCAGCAGGGCGCAAACGCCTGGCTGACCATTGGTTTGCGCGAAGGCAAAAACCGTGAAATCCGCCGCGCGATGGAGGCGGTGGGCCTGTCCGTCAACCGACTTATCCGCACCAGCTATGGCCCCTTCCAACTGGGCGATCTGAAGCCCGGCGCGGTAGAAGAAATTCGCCGCAAGATCGTGCGCGATCAGTTGGGGATCGAATTGGAAGACCCCAGTGGCACCGCCGTGAAAAAACCGGTCGCTGTGAAACGCGGCCCGCGGCGCAAGCCGGTTGGGTCGGATGGTTTCGGTGGTCCGGGTCAGCCCGGCAGACCGCGGCCCGCATCCGAGGCATCAGACGGCCCAAAAAGGGGGGCGCGCAAATTTACGCCCGGTGGCAAGGCCCCTCGCAAGCCGCGATAAACCCGGCAAAAGGTGCTTAAGTTGCGGCGTGGAATGCGTGCCTGAAGAAAACGGGGAAATGTGCCATCGGGCAAACGATTTCGCGTCTGATCAATTGATATTGAACCGCTGGCCCCTTTAGGACGTTTGTGACAAACGCTTTAATGGGGGAAAGCATTGCCATCCAGATTGTTCGTCGCGGCGCGCGGTCAACCGGTCTTTGTGGTTCGCATAAGCTTGGCTCAGATCGGCGCAGTGACAAGCGTCACTAGCGAAGTGCTGCGCGATTGCTTATGTTGATGCGAAGAGGTGACCATGGCCAGATTGTTTCTAATACTTGCAGTTGCAGCGGTCATCGTTGCCTTTGTCGCCATTCTGGTATCAGTCTGGAATGCGGCCTATGAAGGCGGTCACCGCGCGTTGCGCCCGTTGTTCGGATCCGGTCAGGAAGGTCTCATGACACCCACCACGCTACAAAAGGTTTCCTATATCGCGTTGATCGTGCTGGTTTTCGGGGTTTGCACCGGCTGGCTTGGAGGGCTTTGATCCATGGCCAAACGATTTGGTGGCGATTTCAGCCCTGACGATGACGCGGGCACAAACACAACCCACCCCCAGCGCGTGGAAGTTGATCCGGTCGGTGGTCGGGCAAATCTGCTGTTCGTGCCGCCCGTCATCTTGTTGTTTTTGTCCCTCAACGACGGCGCACAGGGGCTGGCGCTGGGTCTGATCGGTGCGGCAACGCTGGCTGCTGCTGCTTGGCTGCTGCGTGAGGGGCTGCAAGCCGAAGCGGCGTTCCATGCGCGCAAGGTCGCGCGTCGCCCCGCCGTCCCGCGCAAGATGCTGGCATCCGCCTTGACGGGGTTGGGCGTCGCCGTTGCCGCCTATGCATCCGAGCCCGGTCTGGTGGCCCCGATCATCTACGGCGTCGCGGCGCTGGCGCTGCATGTGACGTCTTTTGGGATTGACCCGCTGACGTCCAAAGGCATGGAAGGCGTCGATACCTTCCAGCAGGACCGCGTCGCGCGTGTGGTGGATGAGGCCGAAAAATTGCTTGCCTCCATGTCCGATGCCATTGCGCGCGCGCGTGACCGCAAGGCCGCCGACCGGCTGGCGCAGTTTCAGGACACCGCGCGCACCTTGATCCGCACGGTCGAAGAAGACCCCCGTGATCTGACCGCCGCGCGCAAATATCTGGTCGTCTACCTGCGCGGTGCGCGCGACGCGACGGTCAAATTCGCCGATATCTACGCGCGCAGCCAGGATGCGCAGGCGCGCGCGGATTACATTGCGCTGCTGGACGATCTGGATCAGAATTTTGCCGCGCGCACCCGCAAGTCATTGTTGGAAGACCGTGGCGACCTGACAATTGAAATCGACGTGCTGCGCGAGCGGCTTTCCCGCGAAGGCGTGCGCCTTGACTGATCCGCGCGCCGTGCCCATGAACAAAGGAACCCTGAATGTCTGAGAATGTCCGTGCGAAAGCCAGCCAATCCCTTGTGATGGTCGATGAAGTCAACGCTGTGGTGCTGGCCGAACCCACCGATGCCAATGCAATCGTGTCGCTGGAAAAGGCGGACGCGCCGCTCAGCGCCGAGATCCAGCGCCGCATGGATGAGCTGGACATGGACGACACCCAGTCCATCGTTTCATTCGGTTCTGCCGCGCAAGCCGAGTTGCAGGAGATCAGTCAGGCGATGCTTCGGGACGTGCGCAACAAGGATGTGGGCCCCGCAGGTGACAGCCTGCGCGATATAGTGAGCACGATCCGGGGCTTTTCCGTGACTGAACTGGATGTGCGCCGCGAACGCAGCTGGTGGGAAAAGCTGCTTGGCCGCGCCGCCCCCTTCGCCCAGTTCACCGCAAAGTTCGAAGAGGTGCAAAGCCAGATCGACCGCGTCACCGATAACCTTCTGGGCCATGAACATACACTCCTCAAGGACATCAAATCGCTTGATATGCTGTATGCCAAGACGCTCAATTTCTACGACGAACTGGCGCTTTATATTTCCGCCGGTGAGGCAAAGCTGAAGGATCTTGACGGTAAATCCATTCCAGCGAAGGAAAAGACCGTCAACAAGGCCCCCGAAGAACGGCAGGTCATGATGGCGCAGGAACTGCGCGACATGCGCGCCGCGCGCGACGATCTGGAACGCCGGGTGCATGATCTGAAACTGACACGTCAGGTTACGATGCAGTCCCTGCCGTCAATCCGGCTGGTGCAGGAAAACGACAAAAGCCTTGTGACCAAGATCAATTCGACACTCGTGAACACGGTGCCGTTGTGGGAAACCCAACTGGCACAGGCCGTCACCATCCAACGCAGTGCCGAAGCGGCCGCCGCAGTGCGCGATGCCAATGATCTGACCAACGAACTGCTGACATCCAATGCCAAGAACCTGCGCGACAGCAACAAGATGATCCGCACCGAGATGGAACGTGGCGTTTTTGACATCGAAGCGGTCAAGCAGGCCAATGCCGACCTGATCGGCACCATCGAGGAAAGCCTGAAGATCGCCGATGAAGGCAAGGCGCGCCGCGCCGCTGCGGAAAAGGACCTTCAGGAAATGGAGATAAAACTGCGCGACACGCTGTCTTCCGCGCGCGCCAGCAAAACCGGTTTGGGCGATACCGCCTCCGGCGCCGTGCCGGGGTGAACCAGGCATGACACAAGGGGTGTGGCAAAGGGCGGTGCGCTGCTGCGCAGGTTTAGGCATGGTGCTGACGCTGTGGGGGTGTGATCTTTTTCAGACGGCGGCGCCCACAACGCTCAAGCCGCAGGCGCGACCTGTGGCTGCCCGCGTTGCCGCTCCACCTGCCCCCGTGGTCGCGCGCCCCACATCGCAGAAAAGCGCGATGTTGCGCCGCTATCTCAATCAGGTGCAGCAAACCCAACTGACGCAAGGATTATTGCGGCAGGATGGTGGCGGGCCCGACACGCCCTTTACCGCAGACCTGCTGGCGCGAAATTTCGAACAGATCACGTTTTACAATGAATACGCC
>JAGXHC010000001.1 GCA_024636405.1 Sulfitobacter sp.
CTTGATCTCGCGGTGGGCCTGCACCGCCAAAAGCGAATGGCCGCCAAGGGCAAAAAAACTGTCTTCGGCCCGCACGTCCGTTAAACCCAACACCTTGCACCAGACCCCGGCGATCGCGGCCTGAGTGGCGCTTGTCGGCGCCGCAGCGGTAACCTGCGCAGCGCGGGCTGCCGTGCGCGTGCGCGGGGCGGGCAACGCCGCGCGATCAATTTTCTTATTGGGCGTCAAGGGCATGGCCGACAAAGTTACGATGCGCGCGGGCACCATGATGTCCGGCAGCACCTTAGCCAGTTCCGCGCGGGCGGCGTCTTCGTCCAGCGCGGCGTTGGCGGTGACATAGGCCACCAGTTGCGGACCTCCCTGCCCTTCGCGGGCGACCACGACAGATTGCGTTACCTCCGGCAGGGCAGACAACCGCGCCTCGATCTCACCCAATTCAATCCGGTGACCGCGGACTTTCACCTGATGGTCCGCACGCCCCATAAAGCCAAGCGCGCCATCCGCACGCCATGCCGCCAGATCGCCGGTACGGTACATCCGACCGGGGGCAAATGGATTGGCAATGAACCGCTCTGCTGTCATCGCATCACGCCCCCAATAGCCCAGGGTAACGCCATCGCCGCCGATCCACAGTTCACCCGGCGCGCCGGTGGGCACAGGCCGCACCTCGTCATCAAGGACATAGACCTGCGTGTTTGCGATGGGCGTGCCGATAGACGCTATGGCGTCGGCACTTTGTTCCAGGACTTGTGATGTGGACCAGATCGTCGTCTCTGTCGGGCCGTACATGTTCTTTATCCGCGCGTCGGTACAAGACCGCAGCGCATCAACCAGCGCCCCCGGCAACGCCTCTCCGCCCAGCAGCAGATGGTCAATCCGCCCCAATGCGGCGCGCGCCGTGTCATCGGCCAACAGCATTTGCGCCATGCTTGGTGTGCACTGCATGTGGCTGACATCATGCCGAACGATCTGCGCCGCCAAAGAGAAGTCATCGTCCTGCAGCGCAACACCCGCATTGGCCCGGCGCAGCACCTCTGCCAGTGGCGTCAGCCCTGCCATTACCTGATCCACAGGGATGCCGTAATCAATCAGACAGGCGATTTCATCCACACCGATGCTCTTAAGCTGTTCGGTGCGCGCCAGACCGTCTTCGATCGTCCCGAACATGCCGCTGTCATTGAAATACCGCTCGAATGCAAAATCAAGGATCGCGTCCATCTCCTCGGTGGACAGAGCGTCCAGATCGACCTGAAACGGGCTGGTAACGCCTGCGGGTTTCTTGAACGCCGGAAAGGCCCAGGCGTATTGCTTGATCAGCCCGGCCGCCGACCGAAGGTAATCCTTCATCGGTTCTCGCGCCACCTGTTCTGCGATCTCGCGGCTCTGCGCAAGAAAGCTGTGTAACATGAGGGTAACCTTGTGATCTTTTGGGTCGTGACCCGCAGCGCGCAAGGCGGTGTGGTAAATTTTGATCTTGTCGGCAACTTCCGCGACCGACTGGCCCAGAAGGTGCGTCAGCACGTTCGCACCAATCTCGCCGGCTTCTTTCCAGGTTTCGGGATTGCCCGCTGTCGTGACCCAGATGGGCAGTTCCGTTGAGACCGGACGCGGCTGGGTCACAACGCTGAAGGGCGTGCCGTCCCTGGTGGGAAATTCAACGGCGTCGCCGCGCCAAAGACGGCGCAACTGGTCGATGGCGGCATACATCGCAGGCTTGTTGTCGGGGGGCGTGTTTTCGGGACGCAGCACGAAATCGTCCGGCTGCCAGCCGCTGGCAATGGCCAACCCCACGCGACCGTTGGTCAGATTGTCGATCACCGCCCATTCTTCCGCGATGCGCGCCGGGTGATGCAGCGGCGCGACACACGATCCTGCCCGCACGGAGATGTTTTGTGTCACCGCGGCCACGGCAGCACCGGTGACAGACGGGTTTGGATAGGGCCCGCCAAACGCGTGAAAGTGTCGCTCTGGCGTCCATACGGCGTTGAATCCATTCGCGTCTGCAAACTTTGCGCCTTCCAGCAGCAGCTCGTATTTTTTTGGCCCGACGCCGTCGTCGTTGCCCCAGTAAAAAAGGTTAAAGTCTATTTTGCGCGCAGAGACCACACGCGTATCGCCAGATATCATCCGCCGGCTGTCATCGCCCGCGAGCACCAGCTTAAAGCCCCGCGAAAGGGTCCAAAACAGCTCCAGCACAGAAATATCAAACGACAGGCTGGTCACAGCCAGCCAGGCAGCACCCGACGCGTGGTCAATACGGTCGTCCATCCCGGCAAAGAAATTTGCCACATTGCCGTGGCTGACCATCACCCCCTTGGGCGTCCCGGTCGAACCGGAGGTATAGATCAGATAGGCCATATCACCCGTGCCAGCGCCGCCGGACGGATTGGTTTGCGCGGCAACCGCCAGACGCGGATCGGCGTCGATCAACAGCACCTGTGCATCGCCCGTGGGCAAACCCGCGGCAAGCGGTGTCTGGGTCACAATGACCGGTGTCGCGCTGTCCGTAATGTAATGTGCGATCCGGTCCGCCGGATACGCGGGATCAAGAGGCACATAGGCGCCCCCCGCCTTGAGAATACCAAGCGCGCCAACCAGCAGGTCAACACCGCGCACCGTGCAAAGCCCAACCGGGGTGCCGTTAATAACCCCCATATCGCGCAGCACATGCGCCAGACGGTTGGCGCGGGCGTTCAGCGCCGCATAGCTCAGGGTCTCGGACTCGAAGACCAGCGCCGGCGCATCAGGCGTTGCTGCCACCTGCGCCTCAAAAGCAGCATGGACTGGCTGTGGGTCAACTGGTTTCTCCGTGGCGTTCCATTCCGTCAGCACACGCATCTGTTCAGCCACAGGCAGCGCCCAGACGTCGCCGCAGGATTGCGCAGCCGCCATAGCCGCAAACGCAGCCTCGATCCGCGCGCTGATCAAACCCGCTGTGGTGGCATCAATACGCGCAGTGTCATGGATCAAGACAGCTCCGGCTTCGGTCAGCGACAGCGTGACGACAGCACCCACAACAGGTTTCTCATCGGTCGTAATCGCAAATTCCGGCGTCCCTAGCGGCCCGATCAGCGGATCGCGTAATGGCAGATCGCGGGCAAAGCCGCCCAGGTCTGCCGCCTGCTGCATTTGATGCGCAACATGGTTCTGCACCTCAGCCAGCTGCGTCGCCGCCTGCGCCGCGAGGCGCAAGGGCACCCAGCCGCCACTCAAAAGCGGCGAAATCGGAGCAACCTGAAGCGCCAGATCGCCAGACGTCTGACCAGCACCACGCAACGCGATCAGCGCAACCGCCGTGGCTTTTTGAAGCTCACTTAGTCCGGCAGGACAGGACAGCGAAATTGTCTCGAGCGAACCCAATGCTTTGCCGCCGCGCGCCAGCGGTACGGCAACCGGGTCGCACTGCCGCAAGGCGCGCCGCCAATGTGTCTCGCCGCGCGCCAGTATCGGCGCCGCGTCATTCAACGTATCTGCATCCACCGATGACAGCCGATCTGCGACCGCAACAAGCGTTGTGACATCAACGGCTCGGCCGTCCATATCGGTCAGCCGCGACAGCGCAACTGGCGCAGATCCGGTGGCTACGACAATCTGCTCTGGCGTTACGGCCAGAACCTCGCCTGCTGCACCCTCATGCGAGGCATCGGCGGTGACCGCGCCGACCCGCAATACGACATCGCCAATGGCCAGTTTCGCGGTTGTCAGCGGGTTGGCGTAGTCTCCGAAGTCCAGACCGCGGACCAGTGCGGAAATCGCCGTGGCGTCCTGTGTCAGGTCAAGGAACCCCATGCCCGCCGGACGTTTATCCCGAGCGAAATAGCTGCGCTGGCTAAGATCCTGTTTCTGCGGCGACAAAGAATTGTTCTCGAGCTGTGCCAACACATCGCCAAAGCTTTCCATTCCCGCCGCGTAACACTTGGAATTGAGGCTAAAGGCCGTCTCATCAGCAGCAATCTCCACGCTTTTTTGCGCCAAAAGATCACCTTCGTCCACGCCGCCCTGAATCAAGTGCCAGCTGACGCCGTGCACCGTTTCACCGTTTATGATCGCCCAGGCGGGCGTGTTCAGTCCGGCATAGCGCGGCAGCGGGCCATCGTGAAAGTTGATCGAGCCTTTCGTCGGCAGGGCCAGCAGTGCATCGGGAATGATGCGCAGGTTTGCCACGCTCAAAAGCCAGTCTGCCGGGTCGATCCCTGCACCGGTCGCCACGTCCGCGCTGCGCGAGAAGGTCGGCAGATCCTGCGCAGTTGCCCAATTCCGCACAGCATCATCGCGGGTGATCACCGCGACGATACGGTGCCCGCCCGCGATCAGCATATCACCGCAGGCAACGGTCAGGGATTCGTCGCCCATCAGAATGGCCGAGAAATGCGAGGGGTTAAAAGATGCGGTCATGGTGTATCCTCCGAAGGCGCGCCCTGGATGTGGGGGCAGGCAGAGCGACGGCGCAATCCGAAACTGTGCCCTGCCAGATCTCGCAGGAACCCCGGTGCGTCGCGCGGTTCACGCCCCGACAATACGCAGCGCAGCCGGTGCAGCAGCCCCCCGGTCAGATGCGCCGCAAGTGCTGCACCGGCATAGATCCGTCCGTGGTTCTTGGTGAAATAGCGTCGGCGGCTGTCAAACCAATAAGTTGGCATGCGCCGCCAGTTCTTCATACCAGTCGAGACCGAGCCGATGTGCACGACCCGGCTTTCTGGAACGTACCAACATTCCCATCCTGACCGCGCAGCACGCAGGCACAGGTCAGTTTCCTCAAAGTAAAGAAAATAGCCCTCGTCGAACAGACCGATCTGTTGCAGCATCTCGCCACGCAACATGACGCTGGCGCCGGCGACCCAATCCACTTTGGTTAACTGCTGGGGGATGGGCCGCGCGACAACGCAACCCGGCATCAGCCGCGAGATAACACCGATCCGGGCAGCGCCTTCAAATTCGCTGGCGATGGAGGGGAACCGGAAGGCTGTGCGATGGGGTACATCGTCCGTACCGCGCAAATGGCTGCCGGCAATCCCAGCCTTTGGATGCGTCTGAAGATGCGCAAGCAGCGCAGAGATCGCCCCCCGGTCTGCGAAAGCATCCGAGTTCACGACATAGACAAAATCCGGTTCCGACCCGTCCGACATGCCGTAGCGAATGCCGATATTGTTGCCAGCGCCAAACCCGCCGTTGCGCGTGGCGGTGACAAATCTCACGCGGCCGTCCCAGCCGCGGTCCGTGATCGCTTGCCGCAGCACTGCTTCCGAACCGTCGCCGGACGCGTTGTCAACGATCACCATCTCGGCGTTTTGCAACGGCATGTCCGCCAAAGCCGCCGATGCGGCGCGCAATGTCATATCGGCAGTGCGGTAGTTCAGCACGATAATCAGAAGGCTGGGGTTGGACATGACGCTCACTCCGCTGCCGTGGCACGCGGCCACGTGTCTTTGCTGTGCTGCTGCACAGCGCCTGCGATAACTTCGGCCAGCTCCTGTGCCAGCACGGTCACATTTGGGGCCAGCACCATACTGACATGATCGCCCGGCACCTCGATCACAGTAAGGTCGGGCGCATATTGCCGCCATGCGTTGTCGTCGAAAACATATTCGCGCACCGCGCTGACCCAACGACCCTCCGACACCCGCCAGGTGCGGTCAATCGGGGGCCGGAACAGCGTCAGCGGGCCGCCCCACGGGCGCGTGTCATAGGCGCCCACAGCACGCAGAAACGCTTGTTCAATCTTGGTGTTGTTGAACTCTGTCCCCGGCACGGCGGGGGTTTCCGCCCCACGTCCCGCGCGGCGTCCGCGCTCCCAGGCCCAGCGGTTGCGGGCCCATTCAACCAGATATGCGGGCCCTTTACGGCGCAACTCGAGTGACTTGATGATGATCTTGTCGCGGCGGCTTAATGGCGGGCGTACAGGCAAGGGCGTGTCAAGCATGGCCAGAACGGCCACCTCTTCGCCTGCTGCGCGCAACTGTTGTGCCATTTCATAGGCGGTTATTCCGCCCCCGGAATATCCTGCCAGCAAGTAGGGGCCGACCGGTTGCAAACGGCGCATCTCGCGCAGGTAATCGGCTGCGGCCTGGGCCACATCCGTATGGGGCTCTGCATCCCCGATCAGGCCGCGCGCCTGCACGCCGACCACCGGGCGTTCAGCACTGAAGGGCAGCGCCAGATGACGCAAGTTCAGGACGTTGCCAAACATCCCCGCCACAACAAAAAGCGGTGCTGCGTCCTTTTGATCGCTGGCGTTCAGCGGCACGAGATAGTCGAACCTGTCGCGCAGGGGCGCGTCTTGCGCCATGTCGTCGACAGCGCCCGCCGACGCACCGGTCTGGGCCGCGATCAGCGCGGCGCACTTGGCGATTGTGGGCGCCTCGAACAGCACCGAGATCGGAAACTCTACCTTGAATTCACGTTTAATTGTCGCAAAAAGCCGGACGGCGATCAACGAATGGCCGCCCAGATCAAAGAAGCTGTCGTCAACACCGACCGGATCAATCCCCAGAAGGGTTTGCCAGACAGCGGCCAGTTTCGCTTCTATGACGTTACGGGGGGCAACGTAGGAACCATCCAGATCAGGCCGCTCGAACGATTGGCCGGACTTCACGGGCGTCTGAACCGGGGTGTCCGCCTGCACGATCAGGTCGGCCAGTGGCATTGCACTGACCATCACCTGCGGCAGGTCCAGTGCCAGCGCCCGGCGTAACGCCTCTGGCCCCTCAGCGGCGCGAATGCCTTGGCTAACCATATAGGCAAGCCGTTCCTCGGCTGGGCTCAATGCCTGTTCGTCTTCGGCATTGCGGTCAAACATCACCTCGCGCGGGTCCAGTGGCGTGGCGGCAAACGCGCCTTCCAGCCGCTTCATGGCAAAGTCAGAGACCTCGACCAGCACGGTGCCATCCGCGTCACAAATCGTGACGTCAAAGCGCGCAAATCCGTCGGCACCGCCGCCTTGGGCCAACCGAACCCAGGACCGCACGGCGGCGGGCAACGGCGCATGCACGCGGATGCGGCCGTATGAAACCGGCACCCAAAGATGCTCGGACGTGTAGCCTTCGACCAGATGCATCGCCCAACCGGTCGCCAGATCCATTAGTCCCGCATGCAACAAATGGCCTGTCGCCCGATCACCTTGCACCGCGTCAGGTAGCGCCAGATCGGCCAGCCCTTCATCTGCACCCAGCCGGGTTTCGCGCAAGACATGCCAGCTTGGACCAAATTTCAGATGGGCCTCCTGCGGTGAACTCAACCGGTGTTCGCCTGCGATCTGGCGGTCTGCGGTACAGCGATCGGCAATCGCGCCAAGATCCAGCTTGTCCGGCACCGGATCCGAAAGCGCGGACAAGCGCGCCTGTGCGTGCAATTGCCAGCCTGATTTGCCGCCCACCGTGCAATCGCTGCGTAATTCGGCGTTCATCGCGGTGCCGTCCTGCTTTAGCGTGACGCGCATCTGGCGCTGGCTGCCATTCGTCATGGACAGCGCGCGCAGAAAGTAAAGATCACTGATCTCAAAACTGTCGGTCAGTCCTTGCGCCTGCGCAGCTTCGGCCAGTATCTCGACAAAGCCGGTTCCGGGCATAACGGCCATACCGTCGCTGGTGCGGTGCTGGTCCAGCAGCCAGTCATCAGTTGAAAGCGGCGCGGTCATAACCGTGTCGCCGGCTGCATCGGCGCCAGCGGTCTTCAACAGGACGGCATTTATGGTGTGCGGCGGCAAGACAGCGCCCGCAACCCCGCCCACCATCTCAGCGGCCATACCGACATCCGCCCAGACACCCCAGTTGATGGCAAGGACACGCGTCGCACACCCGCGCCGCGCTTTGGCGAAGGCATTCAGAAAGGCGTTTGCGGCGACGTAGTCGACCTGCCCTGCCGCGCGCGTGGCGGTAGAGGTCGACGAAAACAGCACCATCAGTTCCAAAGCGCCGTCAGGCAGCAATTGGTCCAGCACGCGCAGTCCCTGGACTTTTGGCAGCAACACGCCTTCGATCTGCGCATCGCTTTTGGCCAACAGCGGCCCATCGTCAAGCACCCCGGCCGCATGCACCACACCCGTCAGGCCGCCCGCCCCAATACCATCAATGACGCGGCGCATCTGCGCCAGGTTCGCAACGTTGCCAACGGCCAATTCAACAGTACCGCCGGTGTGCTGCGCGGCCTTTTCGAGACGTATAATTGCACGCATCCGCCGCGCTGTGCGCTCCGCCGTTCCGTGCTGTGCAAGATAGGTATCCCAAGTCTCGCGGGGCGGCATGGCATCGCGGCTGAGCAGGATCACGCGCGCCTTGTGGCGGCGCAGGATATCGGCGGCCAGCGTCATACCGATACCGCCGAAACCGCCGGTGATCAGATAGGTGCCGCCATCGCGAAAGGCAGCCCTTTGTGTGGCAGGCAACGGCGCGGGGCGGAAACCCTGTTCAAACCGCCGCGCAGCACGGTAGGCTGCGACCGTATTGCCGGGGCGCGCCATCAGATCATCCAGCAC
>JAGXHC010000014.1 GCA_024636405.1 Sulfitobacter sp.
ATGCCTGACGATAGCGCAGTTCCAAGGTGCGTGTGGCAGTGGACAGGTACGGGGTGACCGTCAGATCGCGGTGATCGCCGATCTTGATAAAGTAAGGGATCTTGAGCCCGGTTCCCAATTGCGATGTGGTTCGGATCGACGGGGTCAGAAACCCCGTCGCACGGTCCAGCGTGGGGTCGGGCAGGCGCAGACGCGGCAGGTAGAATATGGGCACATTGCGGATCCGGAATGTGGCCTCGTCAAAATAAAGCTGCTGTTCCAGTTGGTCATGCACCACACGCTTTGCCCGGATCTGCCAAAGTGGCGGCTTTCCATCGTCACAGACTTTGCACGATGTCACCGCCGTTTTGTAAAGCTGGCTATAGCGCCCCTCCACACGGTTGATCTGGACGGCGGCCAATTGCAGTTGCTGGTTCAAAATCAGACGCGCGCCACGCAGCAGCCCGCTTTGCAGCTCCGAATCCAGTTCTGCTGCATCGGCAAGTATGACGGTATTCTCACCTTCTGACAGCACGATAGGCCCCTCAATGGTCAGCGCGCCAGTGCGTTGGTCATAGCGGATGCTGCTGGCACGGATGCGGGTGGTGCCCTGGAATGCCTCGACATTGCCTTGCGCCACCAAAACCCGGTCGCGGGTGATGAAAAGCTCATCCGCCACCAAAATTGCGGGATCGGGCGCCGCGGCGTTCTGAGCTGCCGGCGCCACAGGTGTCAGTACAATCACAAGCCAAAGGAGCAGCCGCATCCGCATCTCAGCCATCCTCCGCATGCAATAGCAGACCAAGTGCCAGCAGGATCGCCGTGGCCGGCGGTGCCCAAGCGGCCAGCATGATCGGAATCTGTCCATTTTCGCCAAGTATCTGTGCGAAACTTCGGATGAAATACAAGCCAAACCCCAGTAGAACAGAAGCCAACACGGCAACGCCCGTGCCTCCGAAACGGGTATGGCGCATGGTAAACGCGCTCGCAACCAGAACCATTGCCATCAGGAAAAACGGTCTTGCCAGTTCCGTCTGCAACCAGACCTTGTGACGGCGGGGACTGAAACCTGCATTTTCAAGCTGGCTGATGAATTCCGGCAGGTCATAGATCGACACTGCCGCAGGTTCGCCGATGCTTTGGCGGATGCGGTCTAGGGTCAGCGAAGAGGGGATTGAATAGGCGCTATAGGTCTCGGCGTTGCCTTCTGAATTGGTGCCAGCCTCCAGCGGCCAGATCTTGGCACCCCGCAACGCCCATTTCCCGTCCTGCAGCGCCGCGCTTGCCGCTTCGATCCGCTGGATCGGGCCGCCGTCAGGTGCATAACTGAGGAATGTGACGTCATACAGCACCGAGGCATCTGCGTTCGAGCGCCAGGCGCGGATCACAGTCTGGCCCATTTCGCCCCCCTGGCGCAGCCAGAGCCCTTCTTCGCTGATTGACAAGGCGGCACTGCCGCCTGCGCGGTAGATCTCGGACAGTTTGAGGTACTGCTTGCCCGTTGCCGCCACGATGGGGTTCAGCATACCCACAGCCAAAACCCCGATCAAAAGCGACACCGTCACCGGTGCAATCAGCGCGCGCATGGCAGAGCGGCCGGCGGCCCGTGTCACCACCAGTTCAGAGGAACGTGCGAGCGATACAAAAAGCGCCACCGTGGCAAGGATCATGATCAATGGCAGGATCAGGTCGATTGTCTTGGGCGCGTTCAGAAGCGTGAGCCAAAGCGTCTTTTGCCAGCCGATGTCGTAGCTGCCGAACTTGCGGGTTTGCTCAATGCCGTCAATCAGCACAACCAGCACATAGAGCACGAAGGTGATCAGCAAAAAGCCCGTTGCGAACCGGCGCGCAAAGTAGAAATGCAGGATCATCCCGTGGCCACCTTTCGGCGCAGGCTGCGGCGCAGCCAACCGGGGTGGGCGGACTGCCACAGCATACCCATAACCAGCACCAGCCCGATCAGCGAAGGCAGATAAAGCAGCGGCCATGCCGATGCGTCCGCGCGCACGGTTTTGACGACCACACTGCGCATCCCGTCGATCGCAATCAGCAAGGCAAAGGCCAGCACGATCTCACGCCAGATGCCAAAGCGCGAATGCCCGCCCAGCAGAAGCGTCGAGAATCCGATGGCCGCCGCAACGATACAAAACAGCGGTTGGGCAAATCGCGCGTGCAGTTCCTCGGCCAGATCACCGGCGCTGTCTGCGGTCTGATCCGCGATCTGGTTCCAATCGCGCAGCAGTGCGGGCGTTGTCATGCTGTGAGCCGCAAGCGTATTTTTGGCTTCACGGCTCACAAGTGCCGAGATATCGAAGGAAAAGTCCTGAAACCGCGCCGTCGCGAGCCTTTTGTCCTGCGTGCTAAGTCGCTGGGCCATGCCGTCGACCATGATCAAGGTCGTGCCGCTGCCATTGCGCACAAGATAGGCTTCGGCGGCGGTATAAATCACCCCTTCGGCGGCGTCGCGCCGGTCAGACAGAAAGACGTCGCGCAACACGCCATCTGCGTCAATGGCGCGGGTATAGAAAGTGACGCTTTTGGTGGGATGCAGGAACGTGCCTTCGGTCAACAGGCGCGCGGTCACATTCTGCGAAATTTCGGCCTCGCGCTGGGTCAGTTGCTCTTGTGCCAGCGGCAGCAGGAAATGCGTCAGCACGCTCATCATTGCGGCCACGCAGACCCCAAAGACCAGCACCGGCCGCGCCAGCCGCCAAGGGCCGGACCCAGTGGATTGCATCACCGTCAATTCGGATTCGCCCGCCATCCGGTTGGTGACATAAACCGACCCCGCAAAGGCCGCGATCGGCAGAACCGTCGTGATCAGCTTGGGCAAACCCAGCGCGGTAAATTCAAGAAAAACAACGGCGGATTGCCCGTCGCCGATCAGCCGGTCAAACAGCAGCACGGCACGGTTGATCCAGAACAGGGCCACGAGGACGAGCGCGAAAAAGCCGAACATCACGATGAGTTGGGACAGCATATAGCGGTCGAACTTGGCCACTGCGATCCCCTGCATGAATGCTCTGACGGCGTTTTGCGAGATGTTATCCCACTTTGGCTGCCGGGAAAACTGATATCTGGTCATAGGCTGCCGCGCGCGTTAGGTCTGTGGCCAAAGCAGATAAAAGGCGCGCCTCATGACCGAAATCACTCCGATCACATTCATTGAAACCGATATTGATCGGATCGCAGGGCACAAAGGGCGCGTGGCGCTGTTTTTGGACCCGGCGGGGCGGCTGGATGCCGGTGCGCGGCGGGTCAACAAGCTGAGCAAAGGGGCGCTGGAGCGACTGATCGAAGGCGGACGTTTTGGCGAAATGAAGGCGGGCCAGACGATCACGATGGGTTTCCCTGCGGATATGGCGGCGGACGCGGTGGATGTGGTGCGCCTGCCGCGCGACGCCAGCGTGGCCGATGTACGCCGCGCCGGTGCGGCACTGGCAAAGCTGCGCGGGGATTCGGATTTGCTGGTGCTCGCGGCAAACAAGGACAACGTGGCAGAGGCGGCATATGGCCTTGCAATGCGGGACTATGATTTTCAGGACCACAAGAGCAAAGGCCATGTGCGCACCGGTCAGGTGACGATCATGTGCGCCAAGCCTGATAGCGTGCGCGAAAGCTCGGCGGCGCTGCTGGCTGTTGCAGAAGGCGCGTTTATGACCCGTGATCTGGTCAATGCGCCGGCCAATGTGTTGACCACAACCGCCTTCGCACAGCGCTTGCAGGCGATGACGTCGCTGGGGCTGGAGGTTGAGGTTTTGGATGAAGAAGCGCTTGCAAAGCTTGGCATGCGCACGCTTTTGTCCGTGGGACAGGGATCAGACAGCCCGTCGCATGTCGTGGTGATGCGTTGGAATGGCGGGCCAAAGGACGACGCGCCACTGGCGCTGGTTGGCAAGGGCGTGGTCTTTGATACCGGCGGGATCAGCCTTAAACCCGGTGCGGGCATGGAAGATATGACGATGGACATGGGCGGCGCGGGCGTGGTGGCCGGTGTCATGCACACGCTGGCGCGGCGTGGCGCCAAGGCCAATGTCGTGGGTCTGCTGGGTATCGTGGAAAATATGCCTTCGGGCAACGCGATCCGCCCCGGTGACGTGATCACCTCAATGAAAGGCGATACCGTTGAGGTGATCAATACAGACGCGGAGGGCCGTTTGGTGCTGTGCGATGTGATGTGGTATGCGCAAGAGCGGTTCAAACCCGCCGCGATGATTGATCTTGCGACACTGACAGGCGCGATCATTGTCGGGCTGGGGCATGAAAATGCGGGCGTGTTTTCCAACGACGATGCGCTGTGCGATGCCTTCCTTGCGGCGGCAAAGTCGGAGGGCGAAGGCGCGTGGCGGATGCCGTTGGGGCAGGCCTATGACGACCTGCTCAAAAGCCGGATCGCGGACATTAAGAACATCGGCGGCAGGCCAGCGGGATCAATCACCGCGGCCCAGTTCCTGCAACGTTTCGTTCAGGAAGGGGTGCCTTGGATTCATCTGGATATTGCCGGTGTCGCGTCTGTCAAGGCGGACACGGATCTGGCGCCCAAGGGCGCGACCGGGTGGGGTGTTGCCGCACTCAACCGGTTGATCGCGGACCGCTTCGAGAAGGGATAGACCTGCGATGGGGGCGGCATATTTCTATCATCTGACACGGCGGCCTTTGGGTGACACCCTGTTGATGTTGCTGACGAAATCACGCGACAACGGCTGGCGTGTCGCGGTGCGCGGCACCGACCGAGCGGCGCTGGAAGCACTGGATGCGGCGCTGTGGCTGGGACCGGATGACAGTTTTCTGGCGCATGGCATGGCGCAGGGCGACGCAACCGATGCCGATCAGCCGATCCTGCTGACAACCACGGCGGGCGTCCCCAACAATGCGCAGTGCGTGATGGCGGTTCAGGGTGCAGATGTGACCGCAGCGGAGGTCGCCGCCCTGGACCGGGTCTGCATCTTGTTCGATGGCAATGATGCGGCCGCATTGGCAACGGCGCGCGGCCAGTGGAAGGCGTTGAAAGAGGCGGGCGCATCGGCGCAATACTGGTCCGAAGAAAACGGGCCGTGGGAAAAGAAGGCTGAGATCTGACCGGAGTGGTTCAGCGCGTCAGGATCAGTTCCCCACTCATGATCTCGATCCGGCCCCAGCGTTGCAGATACCCCATGCCAAGCAGCGATTGAGCCATCTCACCCTGATTGACGACGGCAGACACGTCACGGTCAATTACATCGCCCAATTCCACTGCATCGAGCCGCACAAAAGCTGTGCGCACCTCGCCATTGGCGGTGCCTGCGCGGCCAAGGTAATTGAGCTGATCGGGCTCAAGACCCACGTTGGCTGCATCGGCGCGCGTCAGCACCATATCGGTCGCCCCGGTATCAACCACAAACCGCACTGGCGTGCCGTTGATGTCGAGCGTGAGATAATAATGACCATCACCATTGCGCGGCACGACGATCTTGCCCTGATCCGTGACGCTGATCTGGCCGCGCGCACCGCTGCGGGAAATGTCCTGCCACAGGCCGACGCTGGCAGCAGCGCCCAGGAAAATGAGACCCCAGACGGCGGCCTGTTGCATCGTCTTGTTGAGACTTGGACGGCTCTGCATGAAGAACCAGCCCGCCACCATCAACAGCAGCACAAGCAGATAGAGTACGCGTCCGGTTTCAATCGCGGCCATGGCTGCCCCCTGTTCAGTGTCACTTAGGGATATAGGGGTGCGTGCGGGCGTTGTCAGCCGGCGGCAGTCGCAAAACTGAAGGTCGACAGCCCATCAAGCACAAATTGCACGGACAGTGCGGCAAGCAACATGCCCAGCAGACGGGTGATCACGTTAATTCCCGTCTTGCCCATCACCCGCTCAAGATAGCCGCTGGCCTGAAGCGTAAAAGCCATCACCACCAGCGTCAGCGCGGTAATTGCAATAACGGTGATCAACCCTTCGGCGCCGGGTTTTTCACCGGTAAGCAGAATGACGGAGGCAATGGCGCCGGGCCCCGCGATCAGCGGGATCGCCAGCGGAAAGACGGACGGATCATCGTGATCGTCTGCATCGGCACGGTCCTCGCGGCGTTTTGTGCGCCGCTCAAACAGCATGTCGATTGCGGTCAGGAACAGCAAAATGCCGCCAGCCACGCGAAAGGCGGGCATCGAGATCCCGATAAATCCAAGCACGGCCTCGCCGAAGGCGGCAAACAGTACCAGCACAAATCCCGCCACAAGGCTTGCGCGCCAGGCGATGCGGCGGCGTTGGGCATTGGTCATGCCGCGTGTCAGTGCAAGGAACAGGGGGGCGATGGCAATGGGGTCAACGACCACAAACATGGTGACGAGGGCCGTGATCATGTAGGCGGTGTCAATCTGCATTATCTGCCCCAACGGGGGCCAGCCCCCGAACCCCCGAGATATTTATGGCCAAAAGAAATCACGCCGTGGCTTTTTCCAGCTTCTCCAGCGCGCCCATCCAAAGGCTTTCAGCGCGCTCCAGCGCGTCCATCACTTCGGCGTATTTTTTGTTCCACACTTCAAGTTCACCGATCTTGTCGCTTTCGTAAAGGGCAGGATCGGCAAGTTTCTTGGCCAGTTTGTCGCGCATGGTGTTGATTTTGGTAACGCGCTCTTCTGCCTTGCGCGTCTCTGCGCGCATGGCCAACACGTCGTCGCGGCTGGCGCGTTTGGGTTTGGGGGCGGCTTTGGGCGACTTTGCACCTTTGCTGACCGGTTTGACCGGGGTCAGCAGCATCTTGCGGTAGGCTTCCAGATCGTCGTCGTAGGGTTTGACGGTGCCGTCGGCCACAAGCCACAGCCGGTCTGCGACCATCGACAACAGGTGCATGTCGTGGCTGACAAGGATCACAGCGCCGGAATAGCGCGTCAGTGCTTCGACAAGCGCTTCGCGGGATTCGATATCGAGGTGGTTGGTCGGCTCATCGAGGATCAAAAGATGCGGCGCATGCAGAGTGGCCAGCAGGAGCGACAGGCGCGCCTTCTGACCACCGGACAGACGACCGACCTCGGTTTCCGCCTGATCGGGTCCAAGGCCAAACCCGGCTAGTTGCGCGCGCAGCTTGGACTGCAACACACCGGGACGGGCGGCCAGCATATGTTGCAGAGGTGTCTCGTCGATCAGCAGTTCTTCGACCTGATGTTGCGCGAAGAAGCCGACGCGCAGCTTGTTGGAATTGATCTGCTTGCCGTCCATCAGCGGCAGACGGTCCGACAGCAGCTTGGCCAGTGTCGATTTGCCCTGACCGTTTTTGCCCAACAGGGCGATGCGGTCGTCCTGATCAATGCGCAGATCGAGCCGCGACAACACGGGATGACCGGGGGAATAGCCCACGGAGCCGCCTTCGATATTGATGATCGGGGGCGAAAGCTCTTCTGGTTCGGGGAAGGTGAATACCTTGCGCGCCGCTTCCTCGGGCGGGGTGATCATATCCATCTTTTCGATCATCTTGAGGCGGGACTGGGCCTGCTTGGCCTTGGACGCCTTGGCCTTGAATCGGTCAACGAAGCTTTGCATGTGGTCGCGCCGGGCTTGTTGTTTTTTCGCCATCGCAGTCAGCACTGCGCGTTGTTCGGCGCGCTGGCGGGCGAATTGGTCGTAGGGACCCTGATAATAGGTCAGCTTGCGCTCTTCGAGATGCAAGATGCCGCCCACCGCGCGGTTCAGCAGGCCGCGGTCGTGGCTGATAATGATGACTGTATGGGGATATTTTGCCAGATAGTTTTCCAGCCACAACGCCCCTTCAAGGTCGAGGTAGTTGGTCGGTTCGTCCAGCAGCAGCAGATCGGGCTGCGCAAACAATACCGCTGCAAGGGCCACGCGCATCCGCCAGCCGCCTGAAAAATCGGAACAGGGCAAAAGTTGTTCGTCGTCGTCAAAACCCAGCCCTTTGAGGATTGATGCAGCGCGGCCTTCGGCGGACCATGCGTCAATGTCGGCCAACCGCGTCTGGATGTCAGCGATGCGGTGCGGGTCGCGTGCGGTTTCAGCTTCAGCCAGCAGGTCTGCGCGTTCGGTGTCGGCGGCAAGTACCGTATCGATCAGCGACACGTCGTTGGAGGGAACCTCCTGAGCGACGCCGCCGATCTTGGCGCGCGACGGCAGCGATATTGCGCCAGCGTCAAGCCCAAGTTCACCACGGATGATTTTGAACAGCGTCGTTTTGCCCGCGCCATTGCGCCCGACAAGGCCAACTTTGTGGCCTTCGGGAATCACGGCGCTTGCTTCTTCAAAAAGCGGGCGGCCTTCGATGGAATAGTTGATTTCTGAGATGCGTAACATGGGCGCGGTGTGGACCAAGCGCCGGGCGGCGTCAATCGCGCCTTTTCATGGAGTGGGGGTCATGTTAGTGGGGCGGCGAAATTCATCTCTCAAGGAGTTTGCCTCATGGCTCTCGAACGCACATTTTCGATCATCAAACCTGACGCGACACGCCGCAACCTGACGGGCGCAATCAACAAGAAGTTCGAGGACGCAGGCCTGCGTATCGTCGCACAAAAGCGTATCCACCTGACAAAGGCGCAGGCGGGCGAGTTTTACAAGGTGCATGCGGCGCGCCCGTTTTACGACGAATTGTGCGAATTCATGGCCTCCGCGCCGATCGTGGCTCAGGTTCTGGAAGGCGAGGGCGCCATTGCCAAGAACCGCGAAGTCATGGGGGCCACGAACCCGGCGGATGCGGCAGCCGGTACAATTCGTGCCGATTTTGCCGAAAGCGTTGGTGAAAACTCGGTTCACGGCTCGGATGCGCCTGAGACGGCGGCCGTTGAGATCGCTTATTTCTTTTCCGGTCTTGAACTGGTCGGCTGATATCGGTCGGACGTTGTTGACGAAAGGGGTCGCATTTTGCGGCCCCTTTGCGTTCAGCCCTGCAAAGTGGGGTGATGCGATGAAAGCTGCCCTTCGACATCTGCGTTACTTGGCGCACGCGCGGCCTCCTTCAACAGGTGCGCATGAAGCAGATCGACGTTGCGTACGTTGGATTTCCAACCCACATCGAACAGATCACCGATCAGCGGAATGGCACCGATGGCAAAGTCGATCCCGGTGTTCAGTCCCATCCGCGCCAACAGCGGCGTAGGTGCACCCATGCGGTTCGATTGGCGCAAGATATATGCCGCGGGCGCCAGCGCCAGCGCGTCCCCAATACCGGGTACAAGTCCAAGCACGGAATCCCACCCGACGCGCACACCGATGATCGGCAGACGAAAGGCGCTGTCCATACGCTCGGCCAATCGGCGCAGGCGGTCCAAATCGCGGGCGTGGGGGTGATCGTCGAAATCCATGTGCGGCCTCGGATGCTGTAGTTCGCAGGCTCAACGGATGAAGCAGCAGGGCGGTTCCGACGCGCGCGGTATTGATCAGGGATCGCGAATGCCCAGCAGGTTCATCATGCGCTCAAACTCGGTCAGGTCAGGGTCGTGGTTCTGCGCTTTCAGCGTATCGAACCGGAGGCGCAGCGCCTTTTTCTCATCGCCTTTGCAGTCATTCCAGGGACGGCCCTGAAGTGCCATGACCAGAACGTAATACCCGATGAAATGCGGACGCGTGCCATTGGCGAGAAGTCGGGCATAGGCCGCATCTGGCCCCAGCGCACGAAGGTCTTCTGCGCTGGAGATGCCCGCTTTGGCAAAGCTGGCCTCCATTACAGGGCCCAGATTGCGGATTGATGAGACAGGCGTCGGCATGCCGGATTAAGTAGCGGCATGCGGCGGTCGTGTCACGTGGCGTGTATTAAAGGCTTGCGTAATCGGTGATGATTGGCGGGGGCGTTTGGGTGGTGGCCGTGGGATGGGATCCTGGCGTCTGTGCCGTCACGGGTGATTGCGGTTTTGCAGTGGTATCAAGGCGTGCCATTGGCTTGCTCCTTGGTTGCGATCAGGACGTGTCGTGCTGTGCTGCGGATCAGAATAGGCGTTCAGATTGCCGACACAGAGACCATAAGAAGGAACTAATGTGGCAATATGGTGGCGCTTTAGCAGGGCGATTTCAGCCGGTACTGGATGACGTAGCGTTAAGGCGTTGCGCCATAGGTCGGGATCGGCGGAAAAGCACCGCTTTGCCCCCACGGACATGGCCGGTCGTCAGGTGAATTTGCGAAACAGCCGGGTCTGGTCAAACATCTCTTCCAGCGTCTCCATGCGGGTCCGGGTGCTGTCCCAAAGTATATTCTGCACAGCGGAAATCATGCTTTCCACCAGCAAAAGCGGCGTTGCGGCGCTGTCCCATGCGGAAGGCACGACAATCCGGCTGCTGAAACAGATATCAGCAAGCCGGTGGATCGGAGAACGCCATTGATCCGTGAACAGGATGATCTTTGCGCCCCGCGCATGCGCCATTTCGGCCAGTTTGAGGGTGTTGTTTTCATAGCGGCGCACATCAAAAATCACAAAAACATCGCCTTGGGTAGAATCAAGCAGGTAGTGCGGCCAGGTATTTGACGTGGACTGGATATGGGTCACGCCGGGGCGGATGATCTGCATATGCAGGTAAAGGTATTCGGCAAGGGTGTGCGAAATGCGCCCGCCGACAATGTGAACGGCGCGCGCGTGGTCCGCGACCAAGGTGCAGGCGGCATCAAAGGCGGCGGGTTCGATCTGGGCCAGCGAATGGCGAATATTGTCAATCACGGCATCGGTGAACCGGTTCAGGACATGCCCCGAAGGCGCCCCTTCGGTCCAGGTGTCGTGTTTTGCGATGGGATTCTTGACCTTGGCGCGCAGTTCTTCGCGCAGTTCTGCTTGAAAATCGGGATAGCCGCTGAAGCCCAGCTTTTGCAGCATCCGCAGGACGGTGGGGCCGGACACCTGGGCATCCTTGGCCAGCGCGGACAAGGGACCCAGACCGCTGGCAGGGTAGTTTTCAAGTATCGAATGGGCCAACTGGCGCTCTGCGCGCGTCAGGGTGTCAAGCGATGACTGGATGCGGTCAGCGATGGTGACGTCAGTATTGTCCAAGGAATCACCCATTTGACGAGATACGTTACAGAGGCATAGCAGATGTATGATCTATTACCAAAACCAGTTGACAGAATCTGCGCCGCTGCGTCAGTCTGATGGCTATCGGGGGAACAGATGTCAGTTACGCGGCCAGCAAAATTGCACGACGTTGTCGATGTCACACCGGGGCAGGGCGACAGCGGCATTGTGTTGGTCTGCGAACACGCATCGTCTATCATTCCCGCTGATCTGAAAAACCTTGGCATGACGCAGGCGGACCGGCTGAGCCATGCCGCGTGGGATCCCGGCGCGCTTGCGGTCGCCCGCCACATGGCACAGGCATTGGGGGCGCCGCTGGTGGCAGGTGGGGTTTCGCGGCTTGTTTATGACTGTAACCGCCCTCCGGAGGCACAAGATGCGATGCCTGCGCAAAGTGAGCGGATCACCGTGCCGGGCAATGTCGGTTTGGACGCCGCCGCCCGCGCGGCGCGCACGCAGACCTATTACGCGCCCTTCCGCGCGGCGCTGGCCGAGGTGATCGCAGCACAGGAGTTGCCCGTTATCGTCACCATTCACAGCTTTACGCCGATCTTTCACGGGCAGACACGTGAGGTTCAGATTGGCGTATTGCATGACAGCGACGCGCGTCTGGCGGATGCGATGCTGGCCCACTTGCCCCCCCAATCCGACCTGAACATTTTGCGCAATGCGCCGTATGGCCCGCAGGACGGCGTGACCCATACCCTAAAGGAACACGCGGTTCGCGACGGGCACCTGAATGTCATGATTGAGATCCGCAACGATCTGATCGCCACCGGGCCGCAGCAAACGGCAATGGCGGCGATGTTGGTGGACTGGATCAGGGCGGCGATGAGCGATGTGCAGGGACGACAACATGCGTAAGGCGGCATTGAGCTTCATCAGGGGCGTGGACGC
The DNA here is from genome assembly GCA_024636405.1 of Sulfitobacter sp. The sequence goes on from JAGXHC010000014.1 coordinate 11,851, forward strand.
GCTGAACCGCCGTATCGGGCGGCTTGTGATGTACGGCATCTTTGTGCTGATGGCAGTGCTGTTGTGGTCTTCGGTGAGCAAGACGTTCTTTCTGCCCTCGCTGTGGACGCTTGAACTCGCGCAGTTTGTCATGGTGGCCTACTATATTCTTGGCGGACCATATTCGATCCAGCTGGGCTCCAACGTGCGCATGGATCTGCTATACGGCGAATGGTCGCTGCGCAGAAAGGCCTGGACCGACCTGATTACGGTCTTGTTCTTGATGTTCTACCTTGGGGTGATGCTCTATGGCGCCGTCGGCTCAACTGCCTATTCGCTGGGTTACTGGGGCACGCAGCCGTTTTCGTTCTTCGGCGGACTGATCACCGGGACTGAACAGATCGGGCGTATGGAAACCTCGCCTTCGGCCTGGCGCCCATGGATGTGGCCCATCAAATCTGTGATGGTGCTTGGGCTTTTCCTGATGCTGCTGCAATGTCTGTCAGAATTCGCCAAAGACGTGCTGCGGCTGAAGGGTGAGGCGATCTGATGTCGTATGAACTGATCGCCACATTGATGTTTTCCACGATGATGCTGATGCTGTTGACCGGACAGCGTGTCTTTGGCGCCATCGGGTTTGTTGCTGTTGTTGCGGCCATGCTGTTGTGGGGAGATAAAGGCGGTTATGATATCGGCTTTTCGGCTGCGATGAAGCTGATGAAGTGGTATCCGCTGCTGACGCTGCCGATGTTTATTTTCATGGGATACGTCCTGAGCGAGAGCCGGATTGCCGACGATCTGTACAAGATGTTTCACGTCTGGACGGGCGGTCTGCGCGGTGGGCTGGCGATTGGCACCATCGGGCTGATGGTGCTGATTTCCGCGATGAACGGTCTGAGCGTTGCGGGCATGGCCATTGGATCGACCATTGCGCTGCCCGAATTGCTGAAACGGGGGTATGACAAGCGGATGGTCACGGGGGTGATCCAGGCCGGGTCCAGTCTGGGCATTCTTGTACCGCCCTCCGTTGTGCTGGTGCTTTACGCGATGATCGCGCGCCAGCCGGTGGGACAATTGTGGCTGGCGGGCGTGGTGCCGGGGCTGATGATGGCGGCAATGTTCATTGGCTATATCGTGGTGCGGTGCTGGATCAATCCGGTGCTGGGTCCGGTCCTGCCTGTTGAGGAACGCAATATTCCGCGTGCTGAAAAGCTGCGGTTGCTGCGGGCCGGTGTCCTGCCGCTGGTCATTTTTGCTACAATGATGGTGCCCTTTGTCAATGGCTGGACATCGCTTGTCGAAAGTTCCGCCATCGGCGCGCTGGCGGCATTTCTGGCCGCCGTGCTGAAGGGGCGGATGACCCGCGAGGTGTTCGAGAATTCGGTGCGCAACACGCTTGGCATCACCTGCATGTTCATGTGGATCATCCTTGCGGCGCTGGCTTTTGGCGCGGTTTTTGACGGGCTGGGTGCGGTCAAGGCGATCGAAGGGCTGTTTACCGAGCGGTTGAACCTGTCGCCGTGGATGATCCTGATCCTGATGCAGCTATCATTTATCCTGATGGGCACCTTTCTGGATGACACCGCGATGCTGGTGATCGTGGCGCCGCTCTATGTGCCGCTGGTCGGTGAATTGGGGTTCGATCTGATCTGGTATGGTATCCTTTACACGATCACGACTCAGATCGCCTATATGACGCCGCCGTTTGGCTATAACCTGTTCTTGATGCGCGCCATGGCCCCGCCCGAGATATCGCTGCGCGACATCTATGCGTCGATCACACCTTTCGTGCTGGTGATGGTTCTGGCGCTTGTCCTTGTGATGGTTTTCCCTGGCATCGCCACATGGCTGCCTGATTACGTTTACGGAAATTAACAACCAGAGCCGCACAGCCGGCCAATACTGCAACAAAGGAGAGACACGATGACAACGAGACGCAAGTTTATCCAAGGTGCCGCAATCCTGCCGGCCGCGGGCCTTGCCGCGCCCGCGCTGGCGCAGTCCAAGATTACATGGCGTTTGCAGACCTACGCCGGTGCTGCATTGGCCGAACACGTGATCAAACCCGCGATTGACAGCTTTAACAAGATCGCGGGCGATGAGATGCAGATCGAGCTTTATTTCGCGGATCAGCTTGTGCCCACGGGCGAGCTTTTCCAAGCGATGCAGCGCGGCACCATCGACGCGGTGCAATCGGATGATGATTCCATGGCCTCACCGACAGATGTGACTGTTTTTGGGGGGTATTTCCCCTTCGCCAGCCGCTATAGCCTTGATGTGCCGGTGCTGTTCAACCAATACGGTCTGAACGAAATCTGGGACGAGGAATATTCCGCTGTCGGGGTGAAACACATCAGCGCGGGCGCATGGGACCCATGCCATTTCGCCACCAAGGAGCCGATCCGCAGCCTGAAGGATCTGGAAGGCAAGCGCGTATTCACGTTCCCGACCGCCGGCCGCTTCATGAGCCAGTTTGGCGTGGTGCCGGTCAATCTGCCGTGGGAAGACATCGAAGTCGCGGTGCAGACCGGTGAGCTTGACGGCATCGCCTGGTCCGGCATCACCGAAGACTACACCGTCGGATGGGCGGACGTGACCAATTATTTCCTGACCAACAACATATCGGGTGCCTGGGCGGGATCGTTCTTTGCCAATATGGACCGCTGGAACGAATTGCCGCCGCATCTGCAAGAACTGCTGCGGGTGTGCATGGACCAGTCGCACTACTATCGCCAGTGGTGGTATTGGGGCGGTGAGGCATCACTGCGCGTGGACGGGACCAAGATGCAGTTGACCACGATACCGGACGAAGAATGGCAGACTGTAGAAGATGCAGCGCTGGTGTTCTGGGACGAAATCGCTTCCGAAAGCCCGGTCAAGGCCAAGGTTGTCGAGATCCTGAAGAAATACAACGCTGATATGGTCAAGGCCGGCAGGCCTTATCGCTACGGCAAGGCATAGGCTTTCGGGTGTTGCCTGCTGGCGTCCCTGGGCTTTGTCCGGGGATGTCTGTCAGCGGGCAACGCCCCTTTGCCAACCCCGGCGTCACCGTCGGGCTTGACCCGGCGTGCGCGCCGGCCAATACCTCGCTGCGGCACCTTTTTGCACCCTGAACGATGGACTGATGACATGCCCGGAACGCTTTCTTTTGAAGACCTGAAAACCCATGTCAGCGATGGCATCATCGACACGGTGCTTGTTTGTCTGGTGGACATGCAGGGACGTTTGATGGGCAAGCGGTTTCATGCGGTGAATTTCGTCGAGACATCGTACCGCGAAACCCATTGCTGCAACTACCTGCTGGCGACCGATCTGGAGATGGCAACGCCTGACGGCTATGCCGCGACAAGCTGGCGGGAAGGCTACGGCGATTACGTGATGCAGCCCGATCTGGACACGATCCGTGCCGTGCCGTGGCTCGAAGGCACGGTGATGGTGCTGTGTGATGTGCTCGACCACCACACCCATGACCCTGTACCCCATTCGCCACGTGCAATCCTGAAAAAGCAAATTGCACGGCTGGCCGAGCTTGGCTTTGACGCGATGATGGCAACGGAGCTTGAGTTTTTTCTGTTCGAGAAAAGCTTTGCCGAGATCCGCAAGGAGGGGTTCCGTGACCTGACCCCGATCAGCGGCTATAATGAAGATTACAACATCTTCCAGACCACCAAGGAAGAGGCGGTGATGCGCCCGATCCGCAACCACCTCTATGCCGCCGGTCTGCCAATTGAAAACACCAAGGGAGAGGCCGAGGCCGGGCAGGAAGAGCTGAACATTCGCTATTCCCCGGCGCTTGATTGTGCCGATTACCACAGTATCGCGAAACACGCAGTCAAGGAAATCGCCTGGCAGCAAGGCCATGCCGCGTCATTCTTGCCGAAATGGCATCCCGACCGGGTCGGGTCCTCGTCACATGTCCACCAGTCCCTTTGGCAGAACGGCAAGGCCGTGTTTGTGGATGCCGAGGATGATCTGGGCATGTCGCAGCTGATGAAGCATTATATGGCCGGGCTGATCGCCTGTGCGCCCGACTATACCTATTTTCTCGCGCCTTACGTCAATAGCTATAAACGATTTGCCAAGGGCACCTTTGCGCCCACAAAAACGGTCTGGTCCGTGGACAACCGCACCGCGGGTTTCCGGCTTTGTGGGGCAGGGACCAAGGGCGTGCGCGTGGAGTGCCGCATTGGCGGATCGGACCTGAACCCGTACCTCGCGCAGGCGGCGATGCTGGCGGCGGGCATAAAGGGGATCGAGGAAAAGATGACGCTGTCCCCCCCGACCAAGGGAGACGTCTATGAGGACGCCAAGGCGGGCGACATTCCGCAAAACCTGCGCGCGGCACGCGAGAACCTGTTGGGTTCGGCGTTTTTGCGGGCGGCGATGGGTGACGATGTGGTTGACCATTACGCGCGCACAGCCGAATGGGAGTTGGAAGAATTCGACCGCGCCATTACCGACTGGGAAATCGCGCGCGGCTTTGAGCGGGCCTGATGGTCACGCCTTGCACTAAAGGGACACAGTCATGACGAAGACCACCACCTGTACCTCTCCCATTGATGGGACATGCTATGCCACCCGCGACTGCCTGAGCCTTGAGGCCGCGCGCGATGCCGTGGCGCGGGCGCGGGGCGCGCAGGCCGCGTGGGCCGCGCGCCCCTTGCAGGAACGCATTGATCTGGTGATGGGCGCCATCGACCAGATCGCGCAGACCAAGGACCGCATGGTAACGGAGCTTGCGCATCAGATGGGCCGACCCGTGCGCTATGGCGGCGAATTTGGCGGCTTGCAGGAACGCGCGTCCTATATGGCAAAGATCGCGGCGGATGCGCTGGCCCCCAGCGTCATCGAGGACAGCGCGCAATTCCGCCGCAAGATCGTGCGCGAAGCGCATGGCGTGGTGTTTGTCGTGGCGCCGTGGAATTACCCCTACATGACGGCCAACAACACCATCGCCCCGGCGCTGATCGCGGGCAACGTGGTGATGCTCAAGCATGCGGCGCAGACCATTCTGGTGGGTGAACATCTGGCAGATGCCTATCACGCGGCCGGTGTGCCAAAGGATGTCTTTCAGAACGTTGTGCTGGACCACGAGACGACTGCGACACTGATCGCTGAGAACGCATTTGATTTCGTGAACTTCACCGGCTCCGTCGGTGGTGGCCAGGCGATGGAGCGGGCGGCGGCGGGCACATTTACCGGTGTGGCGACCGAACTGGGTGGCAAGGATCCGGCCTATATTCGTGCGGACGCCGATCTGGATGCGGC
>JAGXHC010000106.1 GCA_024636405.1 Sulfitobacter sp.
ACTCTTAGTGTCTGATCCGAAACTATATGGGTGAATTCAGTAGGTTGTGATTCTGTTCGGTTGCAAAGCTGAACGGAGATGCCAATGGCCTGGACTGAACTCACCCGCCCGCAATATGTTCGGACCGGGGGCAGATACGCAAGTGATACGACGGACATGGAATGGGCGCTAATCGCGCCGTTTCTGCCTGCACCCAAGCGCGTCGGTCGACCACGAACCACAGACCTGCGCGATGTTTTTGACGCAATCCTTTATATCGCGACGACCGGATGCCAGTGGCGAATGCTGCCCAATGACTTCCCGCCGGTCTCGACGGTGCGGCGATACTTCTATGATTGGCGCAGCAGCGGTCTGCTGCGCGAAATGAACCATCACTTAGTGGCGGCAGCGCGTCAGGCAGAGGGGCGTTCAGCCAGCCCGACGGCGGGTGTGATCGACAGCCAGAGCGTCAAAACCACCGAAAGTGGAGGGGTTTGCGGCTATGATGCGGGCAAACGGATCAAGGGTCGCAAGCGCCACATTGTGACTGATACTGTCGGTTTGCTGGTCGGCCTCGCCGTTCATGGTGCCGATGTACAGGATCGCGACGGCGCGCCGGGTCTGCTGAAATCCATCGCCAGGGCCTATCCTTTGTTGCGCCACGTCTTCGCAGATGGCGGCTATGGCGGGCCAAAGTTGAGAGATGCCCTGGACAAGATCGGCAAATGGACCGTCCAGATCGTCAAGCGTTCCGACACGGCCCAAGGCTTCGAAGTCATTCCCCGCCGCTGGGTCGTCGAACGTACCTTCGCATGGCTCGGACGCTGCCGTCGAATGGCCAAGGATTGGGAGAAAAACATCGCCAGCGCCGAGGCCTGGCTCCTCATCGCCCACATTCGCCGAGTGACACGTCATCTCGCAAGGGCATGAAATCATAACCTTAGTTTCGAATCAGACTCTTAGGCTGCCGGATCAGGAGCCGGTTTCATGCTGGAGCCGCTGTCGCGCGATTTCTTCGTTGTGACCGGCCTTCTGCTGATCGCGCAGCGCAGCTTCGACGAAATCCAGATGCGCCAGCACGCTGGTCCGGGCGGCGTCCGGGTTGCGGGCCTGCAAGGCGGCATTGATGGCTCTGTGCTGGTCCAGCAGGGCGGTCCGGGTGGTCCGCTGTCTGAACATCACCTGCCGATTATAGAACACCCCGCCGCGCAGAAGATCGTACATCGACCGCATCATGTGCAGCATCACGACGTTATGGCTGGCTTCGATGATTGCCATGTGGAACTGCGCATCCAGTTGTGCCTCATCTTCGGGACTGCGTTTAAGGTGGGCAGCCTCCATTTTGGCAAAAACCGTACGGACGACCGCCAGATCGGTATCCGACGCGAGACGGGCCGCGCGCTCTGCGGCCAACCCCTCCATGTCGCGGCGAAACGAAAGATAATCAAAGACCGCCTCATCATGTCGTGAAAAGAGCGCAATCAACGCAGGTGCAAATGCTGAACCCAGCACATCCGCGACATAGACACCCGCGCCCGGTCTTGCGCTGAGAAGCCCGGATGTCTGCAACTGCGCAAGCGCCTCGCGCAAGGATGGCCGCGAAACGGCAAGCCGTTCAGCCAGTTCCCGCTCTGCCGGCAACCGTTCGCCGGGGCGCAGAATGCCGCGCAGGATCAACTGCTCAATCTGCCGCACGACGGCATGAGAAAGCTTTTCCGGGGCGACGGGTTGAAAGGGCATGACGGGTTCCTTGGATTGGTCAATTTATATGACCACGCTGGAGGGGCGGCAAGCCGTAAGGGATTATTAACCATTCCCGGACCAGTCTGACCCATGATCCGCTTGTCATCCTTACTCTGCGCTGCGTTGTTTTTGGCCGCCTGCAACACCGCCGGGCCGCACTTTCGCGGGTTGCCGGCGACACAGGTAACAGTGGATGGATCGACCTTTGATGTGCGGGTGCGCGGGGAATTGGCCGAAGCGATGCGCGTCAACATGCAGTATGCGCCGCGCTTTGGCCCGATCCGCGACCGGGCCGGCAGGGCCATGGCGATGGTCAGCGGCTGTAGGGTCAAAGATGTGCGCGGGGATCAGGCATTGGCCACGGGACTACTGGATTGCGATTGATTGGGTGAGGGCGTTCTGTGCGGATGGTTCATGGTAAATCAACGGCGGCGCTCCGCCGCAGTTCTCAATATCTTGTGGATAAACCTGTTCAACAGCCCGCCTGTGGTGTGTTTTGATTGACTTGTCCCTGCTCCAGCCCGCATTTTCACCACGACGAATGGAATCACCGGAGCAACGCGGCCCTTGCGCTTTTCCAAACTCAGACTGACAGGCTTTAAAAGCTTTGTGGATCCGACCGATCTGATCATCGCTGATGGTCTGACCGGTGTTGTCGGGCCGAACGGCTGTGGCAAATCCAATCTGCTTGAGGCGCTGCGCTGGGTCATGGGCGAGAACAGACCGACAGCGATGCGTGGCGGCGGCATGGAGGACGTGATTTTTGCCGGAGCGGCCACGCGGCCCGCGCGCAATTTTGCTGAAGTCGCGCTTCATATCGACAACTCCGAGCGGCTGGCGCCGGCCGGGTTCAACGACAGCGACGGGTTGGAAATTGTCCGCCGGATCACCCGCGATGTGGGTTCGGCCTACAAGGCGGCGGGCAAGGATGTGCGCGCGCGCGATGTGCAAATGCTGTTTGCTGATGCCTCGACGGGCGCCCATTCGCCTGCGCTGGTGCGTCAGGGGCAGATCGCCGAATTGATCAACGCACAACCCAAAAGCCGCCGCCGTATCCTTGAGGAAGCGGCAGGCATTTCGGGGCTGTACCAGCGCCGCCACGAAGCGGAACTCAAGCTGAACGGTGCTGAGACCAACCTGTCTCGGGTCGACGACATCGTCGAGCAATTGGCCGCGCAACTGGCACAATTGGCACGTCAGGCCCGGCAGGCTGCGCGGTATCGCGAAATCGGCGATCAGTTGCGCCGCAGCGAGGGGATGTTGCTGTATCGGCGGTGGCGCGAAGCGGACGATGCCCGTGCACAGGCCGAGGCGGAACTGCGCGCCCGCATATCAGCGGCAGCGCAGGCCGAGGGCGTGGTGCGCGACAGCGCCAAGGCGCGCGAGTTTGCAGAACATGCCCTGCCGGACCTGCGCGAAGAACAGACGATCGCCGCCGCGGTTCTGCAACGGCTGGTGGTGCAGCGCGATACGCTTTCGGATCAGGAAAGCCGCGCACAGGCGTTGATCGAAACGCTGACGGGGCGCATTTTGCAACTGACCCGCGATATCGACCGCGAAGCAGGGCTGAACCGCGACGCTGGCGAGACAATCGAACGGTTGGAATGGGAGGCCCGCGAGCTTGCCAAGGCCGGTGCGGGTCATGCTGAGGCGCTGGAAGCCGCAGCAGACGCAGCGCGCGAGGGTGCAGCGGTGTTGCAGGCCCGCGAGGCCGATCTGGCACAACAGACAGAAGATGTCGCGAGACTGGCCGCGCGTCATGGCTCCGCAGAACGCCTGCTGGGGGACAGCCGCAAAACACAGACCAAATCCGAGACCGAAGCGGTCAGGGCGCAGGAGGCGGTACTGGCAAGCCGCGCGGCGCTGGCCAAGGCCGCGACCGATTTTGAAGCCGCACAAGGCGCGGAGGCGCGTGCCGTTACGGCGGCAACGGCGGCGGACGCGGCCCTGCTTGCGGCAGAAGAAAACCGCGCCGATACCCAATCGCGCGAGGCGGACGCGCGTGCCGAGCGGTCCGAGGCGGAGGGCGAGATGAACGCCCTTCGGGCCGAAGCGGGCGCGCTGGCAAAGCTGGTTGAACGTGACACCGCAGAGGGCGGTCAGATCCTTGACCGGTTGCAGGTGGAGCACGGGTTTGAAAAGGCGCTGGGGGCGGCATTGGCTGACGATCTGCGCGCGCCCGAGGTAGAGGCGGACGGCCCCTCCGGCTGGGCGGTATTGCCCGGCTATGCAGCACCCCAAGCCTTGCCCGCAGGGGTCACGCCCCTGACAAACCACGTCTCGGTGCCCGAGGTGCTGGGCCGCCGCATGGGCCAGATCGGGCTGGTCGATCCGGACGATGGGCCACGGTTGCAGAAACTTCTGCTGCCGGGTCAGCGGCTGGTTTCGCCCGAAGGCGATTTGTGGCGCTGGGACGGGCTGCGGGCCTGGGCCGAAGACGCACCGTCTGCGGCGGCGCTGCGGTTGCAGCAGCTTAATCGTCTCGAAGTGCTGAAACAGGCGTTGGAGCAGGCAACCCAGCGTGCCGAGGGCGCGCAGGCCGCGCATGAAAGCCTGCAAAAACAGCTGGCGGAACAATCCGAGGCGGACAAGCGCGCCCGCGATGCACGTCGCGAGGCGGACCGCATGGTGGCGGACGCTGGTCGTGCGCTGAGCCGGGCAGAGGCGGACCGCAATCTGGCAGAGGGGCGGATGGAATCGCTGGGCCTTGCTGTCACCCGGCACGAGGAAGAAGCGATGGCCGCGCGGGGCCGGGTGCTGGAAGCCGAACGCGCGCTTGCGGAACTTGGCGACCTGCCTGAGGCGCGCACAGCAATTGACGATCTGCGCATGACCGTGGAGGCCGCACGGATCACCATGATGTCGCGCCGCTCTGCGCACGATGAATTGCGCCGCGAGGGCGAGGCCCGCACCAAACGCGCCCAGGAAGTGACCAAAGAGATCAGCGGTTGGCGGCACCGTCTGGATACAGCCGAAAAGCGCAGTACCGAATTGGTGGACCGCAAGGATACGTCAGAGGCCGATCTGAAAGCGGCCGGTGCTGTGCCCGCCGAACTGGCGGCACAGCGTGCGGACCTCACCGAGGCGATAACAAAGTCTGAGGCGCGCAAGGCTGAGGCGGCGGACAAGTTGTCCACGGCTGAGGGCGATTTGCGCGCCGCCACCACAGCAGAGCGGGACGCAGAGCGCGCGGCGTCCGAGGCGCGGGAAGCGCGTGCGCGGTCCGACGCCCGCAGCGAAGCCGCCCGCGAAACGGTGGCCCATGCCGCCGAGCGGATTGCCGATGACAGCCAGCAGACCCCAAACCAGCTTTTGACGGTCCTTGACGTGAACCCCGATCAGATGCCGGGCGCGGATACTCTGGAAGCTGACGTGAACCGCCTGAAACGGCAACGCGATGCCTTGGGCGCGGTCAATCTGCGCGCCGAGGAAGACGCAAAGTCGGTGCAGGTCGAGCACGACGAACTGGTCGCCGAGAAGGCCGATCTTGAGGAGGCGATCAAGACCCTGCGCACCGGGATCGCATCGTTGAACCGCGAGGGACGTGAACGCCTGCTGACGGCCTTTGAGCAGGTCAACGCCAACTTTTCGATGTTGTTCAAGCATCTGTTCGGCGGTGGCGAAGCGAATCTGGTGATGGTGGAATCCGACGATCCGCTGGAGGCCGGGCTGGAGATCCTGTGCCAGCCTCCCGGCAAAAAGCTGAGCACGCTGAGCCTGCTTTCAGGCGGCGAGCAGACGCTGACGGCGATGGCGTTGATATTTGCGGTGTTCCTTGCCAATCCCGCGCCGATCTGCGTGTTGGACGAGGTTGACGCGCCGCTGGATGACGCCAACGTGACGCGCTTTTGCGATCTGTTGGATGAAATGTGTCGCCAGACCGACACAAGGTTTCTGATCATCACGCACCACGCGGTGACGATGGCGCGGATGGACCGCTTGTTCGGCGTCACGATGGCAGAGCAGGGGGTCAGCCAATTGGTCTCTGTGGACCTCAAGAAGGCCGAAACACTGGTCGCCTGAGGCGGAATTTCATCCGTTCGGTTCGGACAAAGTGATAACCGCTTATGTCTGCTCGCGCTTTTCAATTGGTCCGCCGGCCTTTTCCCAGCCCGAAAAGCCGTCTTTCAGGTGCGCCGCATCAAATCCCATGTCCTGAAGTGTTGCGACTGACAAGGCAGAGCGCCAACCGGAGGCGCAGTGAAAGACGAACTTTCTGTCCTGCGCAAAGATATCCTTGAAATAGGGGCTGTCTGGATCGACCCAGAATTCCAGCATGCCACGCGGACAATGAAAGGCACCGGGAATAAAGCCGCTACGTTCGCGTTCGCGTGGGTCACGCAGATCGACAAATTGAACGGCGGGGTCGTCCAGCATTGCGATGGCGTCTGTGCTTTCGATCTCTTTGATGCGTTCGCGCGCGTCCGCGACCATCTGTGCGGCTGTTTTCCTCAGGGGCATGGGCGTTCCTTTTCGGGGTCAGAGTTGCGACAGTAATGCGGGTGTGGGCCAGCCGTCCACTGCCAGCCCCAATCGCGCCTGTTCAGCGCGCACGGCAGCGCGGGTGCGGACGCCAAGGATGCCGTCAAGATTGCCCACGTCATGGCCGCGCGCCTGCAACCGTGTCTGAAGCTCTTTCATTTGCGCGCCGCTCAGGCCGGGGTCAGGATTGCCCGCGTCATAGACCTGTGCCCCTTGCAGGCGGGTCGCGAAATAGGCGGCGGTCATCACGTAAACAAAGCTTTGGTTCCAGTCAAAGTACACCCGGAAATTCGGGTAGGTGACAAAGGCCGGGCCGCCGCGCCCCTGCGGGATCAAAACCGATGCTTCAAGCGTGTCCGACAAGGGGCCGTTGCGCGCGGTCACGCCCAATGCCTGCCATTCCGACACCGCTTTCGTTGTCTCCAATCCGGTCAGGGACCAGTCGAAATCGGCGGGCAGGGTGACTTCGGCCAGCCACGGTTCGCCCGCGCGCCAACCCAGACTTTGAAGCATCTTGCCGCCCGACATCAATGCGTCTGCGGCAGAGGTTTTCAGCGACACCTTGCCGTCGCCGTCCCCATCCACGCCATTTTCCAGGATATCGCGCGGCAGCATCTGGACCATCCCGATCTCGCCCGCCCATGCACCGGAGGTGGTCACGGGATCAAATTCCCCGCGTGCAAAAAGCTCAAGTGCGGCAAACACCTGTGGGCGAAACAGGTCGGGACGCCGACAATCATGTGCCAGCGTCACCAGCGCATTGGCCGTATTGAAATCACCCTGAACCGCGCCATAATCCGTCTCGAACCCCCAAAAAGCCAGCAGCACGCCGCGGTCAACGCCAAAGTCCGCTTCGATGCGGTCAAAGACGCTGTCATAGCGTTCGCCATTGGCGCGGCCCCGGGTGATCCGGTCAGCGGAAATCAGGCGGCGCGAAAAATCGATGAAGGGACGTTGAAACACCCCTTGTGCGCGATCCGCCCGCAGCACGGCAGGATCCGGGCGCACGGTGGTGAAAAATCGCTCGGCGGTGTCAGCAGAGACCCCCTGCGCGAGCGCCTCGGTTTTAAGGTCGGTGACAAAACTGTCAAAAGACCCACCGCAGGGCGTTTCTGCCAAGGCGGCAGGGGCAACAAGGCTAAGGAAGCCGACAAGAATATAGGGACGCATGATAAACCTTCACTACAACAGCAGACCGATCAAAAGGGACACCCCCAACATTACCCCCCACGCCTGCCACAGACGGGTAATGGCAGCATCTATTTCTGCCGGACCAATGTCGCGCGTCCCCGCGGCAAAGACCCAGGCAAAGGGCTGCATGACGCCATCATAGGCGCGTGGACCGGCAAGCGCCACACCGATGGCGCGCGCCATCGCCGCTTCGGGCCACCCGGCATTAGGAGAGCGGTGCCGTCGGGCATCAATGCCTATCTCGCGCCACTGGTCCATGACCCCGCCGGGCAACGCGATCAGCACCGCAGTCAGGCGCGCCGGGATCAGGTTCAGCACATCATCCATGCGCGCCGCAGCTTTGCCAAACTCTTCGTGGCGCAGGGTGCGGTAGCCGATCATGCTGTCGGCGGTATTGACGACCTTATAGACTAAAAGGCCGGGCAGACCCGCGATCAGAAACCAGAACGCCGGGGCGATGATCCCGTCACTGAGGTTTTCCGCGCCGCTTTCAATGGCGGCGCGGGCAATGTTCGGCGCGGCCATTTCAGCGGTGTCGCGGCTGACAATCATCGCGACGGCGCGCCGCCCCTGCGGTAGCGACTGCCGCAACCCATCGGCCACGGCACGCAGATGGTCGACCAACGAACGTTGGGCCAGAAGGATCGCGGCAACGACAATCGCCACGACCGGGCCAAGAAGGCTCAGGACCCAGCCCAGCAGGGCGGCACCGACCATCAGCACCACCAGCACACCTGCACCCTTTGACCGCCGCGCGGCACCGGTATTGAAACGTGCATCACACCATCCGATGATGCGGCCCATCAGAACGGCGGGGTGCGGGATGCGCTGCCAAAGCCAATTCGGCTCTCCCAGCAGGGCGTCCAGAACCATCGCGCAGACCAGGATAACGCCCGTGCTCATGCCAGCGCTTTCGCCAGTTGTTCCCAGCCCGACGGCCCCGGCAAACCCAGCCGCAGCCAGCGCGGATTGTACGGAAAGACGCGGGTCCAGACGCGGTGCCGTGCCAGCCTGACCTGCCAGTCCACCGCGCTTTCGACATCGTATAGACGAAACAATGTGGTGCCGCCGATCATCTGCGCGTTGGCGGTGGTCATGATCGTGTCCAGCCTGTCCGCATCGCGTTCCAGCCGATCACGCGTCGCGTTGGCCCACCCGGTATCTCGCAGCGCCGCCGCGCCGATATGCAGGGCCGGACCGCTGACAGGCCAGGGTCCAAGGCGCCGCGCCAGCGTGTCGACATAAAGTGGATCGCCAATCACAAAGCCGAGCCGCAAACCGGCCAGGCCCCAGAACTTGCCAAAGCTTTTCAGGATCAGCGTGCCGGGTGCCGTGGCCTGTGACATCAGCGACCGTTCCGGCATCACGTCACAAAAGCTTTCGTCGATGACCCGCAGCGCGCCGTGTATATCGTGCGCCCGCCACAACCGCCCGTCGGGGTTATTGGGGTGAACATGAACCGAAGCGGTGGGTGCTGTGCCGCCATCCTGCCCGTCGGCGATCCTCCAGCCGGCATCGGCAAAGGCGGCGGCGTGTTCGTTGTAGGTGGGGCCGGGGATATCCACAGATTCGGGCCGCGTCAGCCACGGGATCTGCGCGATGGCAGCAGAGGCGCCGGGCACCGCCAGCACCGCAGCGGCATCCGGTACGGACCAAAATTCGCGCGCCGCCTGCACCAGCGCATCCTGGGCGGCGCGGTCCGGCAGATCGGCCCATGACGGCATCGGCACGTCGCCCGGCGCAAACGGTAACGGATTGATTCCCGTCGAAAGATCGAGCCATTGGGCGCGCGTACCACCGAAACGTGCAGCCGCAGCATCAACCCCGCCGCCATGATCACGAGTCTCTACACTCAAGAATTTGCGCCTTTTGCTGGCATGTTGGATGAATACGCACTAGGGTTGAGGCTGGTCAAAGCTGAATTGAGTGCCCTTTGCAAGGGGGCTGTTCCAGAGGAACCGGTTGGCGGCGGCGGGTTGTACGCGGTATCATTCAGCACAATTTGCGCCTGTGCAGCCGCGTTTTCGCGGCACTGTCCGCCGATGCCGCAAGGAGCCTGCCCATGAAAGTGCTCATCGTTCAAAGCCGGATTGAACTGGGTCGGCTGTGGTTGCGGCATCTTGCGCGTCACGGGATGCAGGTCACCCATGTGGCAACCCAGATCGAGGCGACGGATTTTCTGGGGCTGCATGATGTCAATATCATCATCCTTGATCTGGTGATCGACGCAGGCGGCTCTGCCCTGTCTGTGGCGGATTATGCCAATTACCGCCAACCCGACGCGCGGGTGATTTTTGTCACCGACACAACCTTCTTTTCGGATGGGTCGATCTTTGCCCATTCAGCCAATGCGCGCGCGTACCTGCCGTGCTCCACCCCGCCCGAAGATCTGGCCGCTATGGTTGAACATTACGCCACGGTGGGTTGATATCAGCCGCCTCGCCCATGCGGCGCGTGAAAGTCCAGCACCGGGTTTATCGGAATGATCCGGTTGGGATTAATCGTTTCATGGCTGTAATGGTAATGGTGCACGATATGATCGAAATTGACCGTTTCCGCCACGCCGGGGGTCTGGAAAAGCTGCTTGGTATAGCCCCAGATATTCGGGTAATCCACGATCCGGCGTCGGTTGCATTTGAAGTGCTGGTGATAGACCTGATCGAACCGCACCAGCGTGGTGAATAGCCGCCAGTCCGCTTCGGTCAGGGTATCGCCCATCAGAAATCGGTTGCCGCCCAAAATGTCCTCTATCCAGTCGAGCGATTCAAAAAGCGGCTTGACCGCTGCATCATAGGCGTCTTGCGTGGTGGCAAAACCGGCCTTGTAGACGCCGTTGTTGACGGTGTCGTAAATGCGGTCATTGATCGGCTCGATCGCACCGCGAAGCGGCTCCGGCCAGAAATCGGCCTTGTTGCCGGTGATGCCGTCAAAGGCGCTGTTCAGCATGCGGATGATCTCGGCGCTTTCGTTTGAGACGATGGTGCCGCGCTGTTTGTCCCACAGAATCGGAACGGTGACGCGGCCTGTGAAGCCGGGATCGGCGCGGGTATAGATATCTCGGGCGAAAGGCAGACCAAAAAGGGTATCGCCGGTCGCGCCGGGGAAATCGGTGTCAAACGTCCACCCCTCACCCAGCATGTAGGGATGCACGACACTGACGCCGATATGGTCCGTCAGCCCCTTCAGAGCGCGAAAGATCAACGTGCGATGTGCCCAGGGACAGGCCAGGCTGACATACAGATGATAGCGCCCTGATTCCGCCTTGAATCCGTCTGTTCCGGACGGTCCGGCGCTGCCGTCGGCGGTGATCCAGTTGCGAAACTGCGCGGCAGCGCGTTCAAATTTGCCGCCCGTGGCCTTGGTATCGTACCATGCGTCCTGCCACTTTCCATCGACCAGCATGCCCATCTTGTTCCCCCTCTAATGCATTGGGCCATATATAGTATATCTCAACCCTCGCGGCCAGTTTGCTGACGTGCGCAGCCACCCTGCGCCCGCGCACCGAGGTCGCGTGTCATAATTTATTAACTTGATTTTGCCATGTTTTCCGCCAGCCTAGCGCGTAACAGGGGGATGATTATGGAAGCCATACTTTCAAAAGAGGTGCAGGCGGGGCTCGACGCTGCCAGGCTTGCCAACCTGCGCAAGGCATCGCGTTTGCGCATAGATGTGGACGGCGTGATGCGGCCGGTGTTGCGCATGTGGAAAACAGGATTCGCCATGGAAGCACAGACCGCACCGCAGTTGCGCGGCCTTGTGGACCTGTATGACGGTGCGAAACATCTGTTTCAGTGTCTGATCGTGGCAAGCGATGAAGAAGACGGCGAAATGCAGTACGAGTTCAAACGTGCAACGGCGGTCACGGACCGGCCACCTCTGGATTTCGAGCGTGCAGAGAGCGTGCCGTCTGGCCTGATCGAAGACGCGCGCTGAGCCTTTGCTGCGGTAAGGCGGGATTTCATTCCCGCCTCACGCGTTATTGCAGATCGCTGAAAGCCTTGGTGAGGCGGTCACACGCCTCCTGGATCCGCGCGCGCGGCGTGGCCAGATTAAAGCGAAGGAACTCCTCACCCCCGGTGCCAAAAGTCACGCCATGGTTGACGGCAATCTGTGCGTTCTGTTCCACCCTCTTGATGCAATCCGCCTTTGACATACCGGTGCCGGAGAAATCGACCCAGGCAAGGTAAGTCGCCTCAAGCGGCATCGATTTCAGGCCCGGAATGGCATTGACTGCACTGTCAAATATCTGCCGGTTGCCATCCAGATAGGTGACCAGATCATCAACCCATGCCGCACCTTCGGGGGAATAGGCAGCGGTGGCCATGAACAGGCCGAATGAATTGGGCGACAGGCCAAAGGCCGTCATGCGTGTTGCGAATTTCGCCCGCAGGTCGGGGTCCGGAATGATGACATTGCCCGAATGGCACCCCGCAATGTTAAAGGTCTTGGTGGTGGCGTTCAAAACCACAAGCCGGTCTTCGATACCATCGAGCCGTCCCATGGCGATGTGTTCAAGGCCGGGCATGACAAGGTCCTGATGGATTTCGTCCGAGACCAGCACAAGGTCATGCCGTTTCGCAAAATCCGCAACGCCTTGCAGCTCGTCGCGGGTCCAGACGCGGCCGCCCGGATTGTGCGGTGAACACAGAACCAGCATCTTTTCATTGCCGGTCATCTGGGCGTCATAGGCGGTGAAATCCATCTCATACCGGCCGGCGTTGTTGACCAGCTGACATTCAACCACCTCGCGCCCGGCGGCTTTTATGACACGGGCAAAGGCATGGTAGACAGGCGTAAAAAGGATAATGCCATCACCCGGAGCAGTGAACGCATCCACGCACATGGCGGTGCCGTTAACCAACCCGTGGGTGGTAAAGATCCACTCCTTTTCGATGTTCCAGCTGTGTCGCTGCGACATCCACCACACGATCGCATCAAGGTACGCGGTGTCGTCGCCGAAATAGCCGTAAATGCCATGCTCCAGCTGCGCTTTCAGCGCGTCCTGCACCACGGCGGGCGGGCGGAAATCCATATCGGCGACCCACATCGGGATTCCGGTATCGGCAGGCACGCCGTAGACCTTTTCCATCGCATCCCATTTGGCGCAATGTGTCCCGCGCCGCTCAATCATCTCGTCAAAACTCATTACCATTCCTCGCGTGTTTGCAGCGCAAGCTACAGACTAACGATGCGGCTGCAAGCCCCCGGTTGCACAGAGCGCGGGCATCGCCTAAATCACCTGCATGAAACGCTCTATTCTCTTGCACCCTGACCCCCGTCTGAAAAAGGCCGCATCACCCTTCAGCGATCTGACGGATGAACTGCGCAGCCTGGCCGATGACATGCTGGCCACAATGTACGATGCGCCGGGCATCGGGCTGGCCGCGCCGCAGGTCGGCGTGCTGAGCCGTCTGATCGTGCTTGATTGCGTCAAGGAAGAAGGCGGAACACCGCGCCCGCTGGTGATGTTCAATCCGCAGGTGGTGACCTCTTCGGATGATCTGAACACCTATGAGGAAGGTTGCCTGAGCATTCCCGAACAATTTGGCGATGTGACCCGCCCGGCGTCGGTTGAGGCGCGTTGGATCGACCGCGACGGGAAAGAGCGCCACGAAGAATTCAGCGGACTTTGGGCAACCTGCGTGCAACATGAAATTGACCATCTCAACGGCAAG
>JAGXHC010000107.1 GCA_024636405.1 Sulfitobacter sp.
GCGAGAGACCCCAGCGCCATTGAGCAACCGGAATCGGTCAGGTGTGGCAGCGCGATGGCAAGGGCGTGGGTGAATTCAGGACCCCAATCGACAGATACGAATTCCTTTTTATCCCCCAGCCCGGCACCTTCGTAGGAGGCGACAAGGATAAGGTCATCATCCAGCGCCGACTCCACAATCAGGCCGGGTCGCAGCTGTGGCGTGTAAAGCAGCGCAGCCTGCACGATGCCTTCGACCAAAAAGCGCGTAATTCGGTCGGGCATCCCGACTTCGCTGTGAATGCTCAAGTCTGGCATTTCCAATTGCAGCGCGTCGATCCAGCGGAACCCAAGGCGCGGCCACAAAGAATACTGCGCGCCGATAGACAACGCACGACTGTACCCTTCGGGGATTGCGATTTGCTGGCGGGCCTCTTCCCATATCTTCAGCAGGCTCAGCGCATAACGCTCAAATTGTACGCCTTCCGCGGTCAGGATCGCCCCGGCTTTGGACCGCGTGAAAAGCGCATGACCCAAGCTGTCCTCAAGTCGCTGGATGCGCAGGCTGACCGCGGATTGCGAGACAAAAAGCCGATGACAGGCCGCGACAAAGGAGCCCGTGTTGGCCACTTCGATGAAAGTTCTGATCAGGGTGATGTCCATCAGAATTAACGTAAACTTCACGCGCTTTAAGCGCAATTGACATAAGCA
Source organism: Sulfitobacter sp. (assembly GCA_024636405.1). Next base: position 690 of record JAGXHC010000107.1, read on the forward strand.
TTACGTATTTTCAAAGAGACGTTTTGATCCACTAATTCCAGGCAACGTCGCCGAGAAAGATATAGCCGGCGCCATAGATCGTCTTGATCAATTGCGGATTTTTGGGGTCCTCGCGTAATTTGGTGCGGAGCCGTGAAATCCGCACATCCATCGCGCGGTCGAAACTTTCGGAGGCCGCACCGCCAAGGCTTTCTTGCATCTGCGTGCGGCTGATCAGGCGCTTGGGGGCATCAAGGAAAAGCCGCAAAACCTCGCCCTCGGCATGGGAGAACGTTGTTTCCGTGCCATCGGCGTCTTCCAACACGTAACGGTCAAAATGCGCGATCCAGTTGCTGAAACGCGCGGTGTTGCTGGCCTGTTGTGCCGGACGGGCGCTGCGCAGTCGGGCCCGGATGCGCGCCACCACCTCGCTTGGGTCGAAAGGTTTGATGATGTAATCATCGGCACCAAGTTCAAGTCCCGTCACGCGGTCCTGTACCTGCGCGCGGCCCGAGATAATAATCACGATTGCCCCCTGTTCCAGCGCCAGGCGATGCACCAGCGTCAAACCGTCGGTATCGGGCAGCGACAGATCCACGAGGCAGACATCGGGCGTATGGCTGGCAAGGGCGGCCTCGAATGCACGGGCGCGGCTGAAGCTAAGTGTGTCAAAGCCCGCTTCCTCCAGCGCCTCGGCCAGCATCGTGCGGATTTCAGGTTCGTCGTCCAATATGGTGACCAAAGGACGCTTCATTGCGCCGCCACCTGTCGCGCGTCAATCAGCGCCGTGAGATCGCCTGCGGTGAAGGGTTTGCGCAGCACGGGCGCCAGCGTCTGGGCCTGCGTAAACATCGGGTGGTCTGTGGGCAGCGAGGTCATCAGCACCAGCGGCAGGTCACGGCCAACGCGCCGGGCAAGGTCCAGACCTGTCGCCTCGCCCTCAAGCTGAATGTCGGACAGGATCAAAGAGATATCAGGCAGATCCGCAATCAGAGCCGTTGCTTCGTCTGCGCTGGTGGCCTCGATCACGGAGTGGCCCAATTGCATCAGCATATCGCGCACCAGCGCGCGCAGGTCGCCTGCGTCTTCCACCAACAGGACCAACCCCGTGGTCGCGGGCATTGCGACGCGGTAGGGCAGCAGAAGCGTGACCAGCGCGCCGCCCTCGACCGGGTTGCTGAGCCGCAGATCGCCGCCAGCCGATTTGGTCATGTCATAAACCATCGACAGCCCCAGCCCGGTGCCTTCGCTCCCTTTGGTGGTGAAGAAAGGGTCAAAGCCTCGCTTCAGCGCCGAGGGCGAAAAGCCCGGCCCGGTATCGCGGATGCGCCATTCTATCCATGTGTCGTGCACGAGGCGTAGTGTAATCGTGATGCGGCCGGATGCGCCACAGGCATCGCGGGCGTTCAGGATCAGGTTCAGCAGGCTGTCCTGTGCCATCCCGCGGTCAATCAGCACCGCCCCCTCCGGCGGGTGGCTTTCGACGTGAAACGCTACGCCCGGCGGCAGGGTCGGGGCCGCCAGAGTTGCCAGATCGTCCATCAAAGCGCCCAATTCGGTCGCCACCGGGCGCAGGGCGCGCGGCCCCGTCACATCGGCAATGGCACTGAGCAGCGTGCCGCCCCGCCGCGCAGCGGCGAGCGTGCCTTCGACCAACGCGCCGGCTTCTTGTGGCAGATCCGGCAGACGACCGAGCCGCGACTGCATACCAAGGATGATCGTCAGCAGGTTGGAAAAATCATGTGCAAGTCCCGAGATCATCTGGGTCGCGATTTCGCGCTTGCGAGTCTGTTGCAGGGCAACGCGGGCCTGCGTTTCCTCGGTCACGTCCATAGACAGGATATAGACCCCGCCACGGGTGTCCGGCGTAAAAGCGGCGCGGATGCGGCGCGCACTTTCATCGTCGGTGAATTCAAGCACTGACGGCGTGCCTGCAAAAGCTTGCTCCAGCGATGGCAGGATATGCAGATAGGCCGACGCCCCAAGGGCATCGCGGATATGCTGCCCGACGATGGCGCTGGGGCGACCGGGAAGCACGCTGGACAGGCGCCGATTGGAATACGTGTAATGGCCGGACGCGACCACATGCGCGATATGTGCGGGCATCATTTCCGTGGTCAGCCGCGTGCGCGCTTCGCTTTCGGTCAGCTGTCGTTTGGCGCCTTCAAGTGCTGTGACCATCGCCGCAAGTTCGCGGTTGGTGGCGGCCAGTTCCTCTGCGTGGGACAACACCTGATCCGACAGCGCGTCAGATCGCGCCCGCAGCAGCGCTTCTTGCTGCTTGGTTCGGGTGATGTCGGTATAGACCGTTACCCATCCACCCTGCGGCAGGGGTGATCCTTCGACGCTGATGGTGCGGCCATTGGCGCGGGTACGTTCCATATAATGAGGCCGGAAGGCGCGCGCCTGTTCCACCCTTTCGGAAACAAAGGCGTCGATATTGCTGACCTCGCCGTATTCTCCCGTCTCGGCCAGGTGGCGGATGGTGGTCTGAAAGCTGGCACCGGGGCTTACCAGCGCGTCAGGCAGGGCGAACATCTGTTGAAAGGGTGCGTTGCAGACCGCCAGCCGCAGGTCGCGGTCATAGATCGTGAGAGCCTGCGCAATCAGATTAAGCCCGGCGCTGGCGAAAGCACGTTTTTGTTCGTCTTCTATGTGCATGCCTTTGCTCCTCACTTGTTATCGGTAGCATTGTGGGGGCGGATGGGCCAAGGGCGTTTGTCACGCCACAGCCCTGCATAAAACTCCACACATCGGGCCCATGTAACAATTCGTAAGGATTTCGCAAACATCAGGAAAAAGTTGACCTCCACACCAATAAGACATCGTTATGTGACATCAGAATCGCACGAGCGATCAATCCTGCCTTAAAGTGCAGGAATGGGAGGAAGACACATTGGCCACGCCGCTGAAACGCGCCGACGGACCGCAATCGGTTCCGGCGCTTCTGCATCGCAACGCAAAGATGTTCGCGTCCGCACCTGCGTACCGTGAAAAAGAATATGGCATCTGGCAAAGCTGGAGCTGGGCCGAAACCCGCGACGAGGTAGAAGCGCTGGCGCTGGGGCTGCTGGAACTGGGCATCAACGAGGGCGATTTCATCGCCGTCATCGGGCGCAACCGGCCATATCTTTACTGGGCGATGATGGCCGCCGAAATGGTTGGTGCGGTGCCCGTCCCGCTTTACCAGGATGCGAACGCCGAAGAGATGGCATATGTCATGGGGCACTGCGGTGCGCGGCTGGCGATTGTGGGCGATCAAGAGCAGGTGGACAAGATATTCGAGGTTCAGGAAAACCTGCCGGACTTTGAGCGGATGATCTATCTTGATCCGCGAGGGCTTAGAAAATATGACCATGCGGTTCTGGACCAATATTCAGCCGTGCAGGAAATGGGCCGCAAAAACCGCGAAAAACACATCGCTGAACTTGAGGCGCGTCAGGCCAAGCTGACTTACGACAGCACCGGCGTGATGCTTTATACCTCCGGAACGACCGGAAAGCCCAAGGGCGTGGTGCTGAGCAACCGCAACATCATTGAAACGGCAAAATCCTCATCGGAATTCGACAAGCTGCGCCAATCCGACGAAATTCTCGCCTACCTGCCGATGGCTTGGGTCGGCGATTTCATATTCTCCGTCGGGCAGGCGCTGTGGACCGGGTTTTGCACCAACTGCCCCGAAAGCGCGGATACCATGCATGTCGACCTGCGCGAGATCGGGCCGACCTATTATTTTGCTCCGCCTCGGGTGTTCGAGACGCAGCTGACCAACGTCATGATCCGGATGGAGGACGCGAGCCGCCTGAAGAAGTGGCTGTTTGACACTTTCATGGCACACGCACGCAAGGTGGGTCCGTCCATTCTGGACGGCAAACCTGTGGGTTTCGTGGACCGGATGAAATACAAACTGGGCGAAGTCCTGATTTATGGTCCGCTGAAGAATACGCTTGGCTTTAGCCGTATTCGCGTCGGTTATACGGCCGGGGAGGCGATAGGGCCGGAGATTTTCGACTTTTACCGCTCGCTTGGGATCAACCTTAAACAATTGTACGGCCAGACCGAAGCGACTGTTTTCATTACCGCGCAGCCCGATGGCGAGGTGCGCAGCGACACGGTGGGCGTGACCTGTCCCGGTGTGGAGCTGAGGATTTCAGACAGCGGTGAGGTGTTCTATCGCAGCCCCGGTGTTTTCGTGGAGTATTACAAAAATCCCGAAAGCACGGCGGACACCAAGGACGCTGAAGGCTGGGTCGCGACGGGGGACGCTGGCTTTATCGAAGAGAGCAGCGGGCATCTGCGCATCATCGACCGCGCAAAAGATGTGGGAAAAATGGCGGATGGCAGCCTGTTTGCCCCCAAGTATGTGGAAAACAAGCTGAAATTCTACCCCAATATCCTGGAGGCCGTGGTGCTGGGCAATGGCCGGAATGAATGCACCACATTCATCAACATTGACCTGACGGCGGTGGGCAACTGGGCGGAGCGCAATAATATCGGCTATGCGTCGTATCAGGAACTGGCGCGGCATCCGCAGGTGATGGCAACGATCCAGAGCCATGTGGAAGAAGTGAACGAAAGCATTGCCGAGGACGAAATGCTTTCGGGGTGTCAGATCCACCGATTTGTCGTGCTGCACAAGGAGTTGGACGCCGACGATGGTGAGTTGACGCGCACACGCAAGGTGCGCCGGAAAATCATCGAGGTCAAATACGCTGACATTATCGCAGCGCTTTATGACGGGTCTGACAGCGTCAGCACAGAGACCGAAGTGACCTATGAGGATGGCCGCAAGGGCAGCATCAAGGCGACGCTGGAAGTGCGCGACGCAAAAGTGTTTGCGGACAACCGCACGAAGGTGGCGGCATGACCGTGCGACGTGCGCCTGCGGCGACACCCCGCCCGCCATCCCACATCCCAAAAAAGGGCAAGATCGCGTGAAGGATCAAGCAGATAGCTATGTCACCAAGGACGGTCGAACGATTGGCCCGGTGGTGATGGAGATGAAGAATATCACCCTGCGTTTTGGCGGTGTCGAGGCGATCAAGGACATCTCATTTGACATCCGGGAGGGTGAAATCAGGGCGATCATCGGGCCAAACGGCGCGGGCAAGTCTTCGATGTTGAATGTGATCAGCGGCTTTTATGTGCCGCAGGAAGGCGAGGTCTGGTACAAGGGCGCGCGCCGTCCGCCGATGAAACCGTTTCAGGTGGCCGAGCAGGGCATCGCGCGGACCTTTCAGAACATCGCCCTGTTTGAGGGGATGTCAGTGCTGGACAACGTGATGACCGGCCGACTGACCCACATGAAAACCGGGATGCTGGCGCAGTCGATCTGGAAGGGCAAGGCCGAGCGCGAAGAGACTGCGAACCGCGAGATTGCGGAGAAAGTCATTGATTTCCTTGAGATTCAGGCGATCCGCAAAACGCCGGTATCGCGTTTGCCTTATGGTTTGAAGAAGCGGGTCGAGTTGGCCCGTGCGCTGGCGGCGGAGCCCACGATCCTGCTGCTGGACGAACCGATGGCGGGCATGAATGTCGAGGAAAAAGAGGATATGAGCCGCTTTATCCTGGATGTGAATGACGAATTTGGCACCACAATTGCGCTGATTGAGCATGACATGGGTGTGGTCATGGACCTGAGCGACCGGGTGGTCGTGATGGATTATGGCCGCAAGATCGGTGACGGCACACCGCATGAGGTGCGCAACAATCAGGAAGTGATCGACGCCTATCTGGGGGTTGCGCATGACTGATCTGTACCCCGGCACCGCCATGTCACCATGCGTGCACACCCCGTACACCACCTGTACACCGCCGCAGCGCAGCGTTTCGACGCCCACAGGAGAGACCGCAGATGCCTGAGCAACTGGCCTTTACCATCGAAGTTTTCCTCAACGGTCTCATGGCGGGTGTGCTTTATGCGCTGGTCGCCCTTGGGTTCGTTCTGATCTACAAGGCGTCGGGCATTTTCAACTATGCGCAGGGCGTCATGGCGCTTTTTGCGGCGCTGACGCTGGTGGGGATCATCGACGGGCAGGTGCCCTTCAGCCATCTGATCAACGCGATCTTTGGCACGGACGTGCATCACTTTGGCTGGCATGTGAACGCATTTGTGGCGATCTTGCTGACGATGGTGGTGATGATAGCGCTGGCGTGGTGTGTGCAGCGTTTTGTGTTCCGGCATCTGGTGGGGCAGGAGCCGATCATCCTGTTCATGGCGACCATCGGCCTGGCCTACTTTCTTGAAGGTGTCGGCGATCTGATGTGGGGGTCCGAGATCAAGAACCTTGATGTCGGGCTGCCGCAGGGCATCAACATGTGGATCGACGAGAAGACGTTTGATCTGACCGGATATGGATTTTTCATCGACAATCTTGATATTGTGGCTTCCATTGTGGCCGCGATACTGGTGATCGTTCTGGTGGCCTTTGCGCAATACACCAAGCAGGGGCGCGCGATGCGGGCCGTGGCGGATGACCATCAGGCGGCGCTGTCCGTGGGCGTATCGCTTAACTTCATCTGGATTTTCGTGTGGTCGCTGGCAGGGTTTGTAGCACTGGTTGCGGGCATCATGTGGGGGGCGAAATCAGGCGTGCAGTTTTCGCTGTCGCTGATCGCGCTCAAGGCGCTGCCGGTTCTGATGCTGGGCGGTTTTACCTCGATCCCCGGTGCGATTGTCGGCGGGTTGATCATTGGCGTGGGCGAGAAGCTGTTTGAGTTTCTGATTGGCGCGCCGTTCCTTGGCGGGGCGACGGAGAACTGGTTTGCCTATATGCTGGCGCTCTTGTTTCTGGTGTTCCGTCCGCAAGGGTTGTTTGGGGAGAAGATCATTGAGCGTGTTTGAATCGCCGGTGCGCACAATGCGCCCATCCGATAATGATACCGTTGGGTGTGTGACATCGCACACCATGGGAGGCACCTGAATGTTCTACCGTGAAGCAGGCGATTTCAGCACGACCTATGCCGATGACCAACAGACGTTCCCGATCAAATTTGATCGCTACCGCTACTATTTGGTGTTGTTCATCGCGATTGTCGTCGTGCCGTTCATGATCAATGACTACTGGGTCAATTCGATTTTCATGCCCTTCCTGATCTATGCGATCGCGGCGATCGGGCTGAACATTCTGGTGGGATATTGCGGGCAGGTCAGCCTTGGCACCGGGGGTTTCATGGCTGTGGGCGCCTATGCGTGCTATAAGCTGATGACGGCATTTCCGGATGTGAGCATGTTCATCCATGTCCTGATCGCGGGTGTGATCACCGCCGCCGTGGGGGTCTTGTTTGGATTGCCAAGCTTGCGGATCAAGGGGTTCTACCTTGCCGTGGCGACATTGGCGGCGCAGTTCTTTTTGGTTTGGCTGTTTAACCGGGTGCCGTGGTTTTACAATTATTCCGCCTCGGGTCAGATCAGCGCGCCGGAGCGTTCGGTGTTTGGCATCTATATCACCGGGCCGAATACCGAAGCCTGGGCGACGTATCTTTTCTGCCTCGTTTTCGTGATCTTCAGCGCCTATGTGGCGCGCAATCTGACGCATGGGTCAGTAGGGCGCAAGTGGATGGCGATCCGCGATATGGACATCGCGGCCGAAATCATCGGGGTGAATCCGCTGCGCGCCAAGCTGACGGCGTTTGCGGTCAGTTCGTTCTTCATCGGCATCTCTGGCGCCTTGTTTTTCAGTGTCTATCTGGGCGCGGTAGAGGTCGGCGAAGCGTTTGGCATCACCAAATCGTTCCTTGTGCTGTTCATGATCATCATTGGCGGGCTGGGGTCGATCTTTGGCTCGTTTGCGGGGGCTGCGTTTCTGGTGTTGCTGCCTGTCGCGCTGAAGGTGATCGGGGTGGACTGGCTGGGCTGGCCCACGGATATTGTGGCGCATCTGCAGCTTGTGATCGTGGGCGCGTTGATCATCATATTCCTGATCGCCGAGCCGCACGGCATTGCGCAACTGTGGCGGGTGACCAAGGAAAAATTGAGATTGTGGCCGTTCCCCCACTAGGGAACAGTTCACGAGATGACGGGGCAAGACCCGTCGACGACACCGAAAAATCGGATAAAATCCAAGGGAGGAAACACCGATGAAGATGAAACTAGCAGCGGCGGCCATTGCAGGTCTGATGGCGGCAAGCCCGGTAATGGCGGACCTTGTGTTCCCATCGCTGAGCTATCGCACCGGTCCCTATGCTGCGGGTGGTATCCCGTTTGCAGATGGCTATCAGGACTATTTCACCATGATCAATGGACGCGATGGCGGCATTGGCGGGGTGATGACATCCGTTCCGGAATGCGAAACGGCGTATAACACGGAAAAAGGCGTGGAATGCTACGAGTCGCTTAAAAGCTCTGGCGGGTTGGTTTATCAGCCGCTTTCCACCGGCATCACCTATCAGCTGATCCCCAAAACGACAGCGGATGACATTCCGATGCACACGATGGGCTATGGCCGGACTTCTGCCAAGAATGGCGAAGTGTTTACCCATACATTCAACTATCCCGCCAACTATTGGGACGGTGCATCCGGGGCCATCAACTATCTGTTGGCTGAAAACGGCGGCGATCTGAAAGGCAAGAAGATCGCGCTGGTTTACCACAACTCCGCGTATGGCAAGGAGCCGATCCGCACGCTTCAGGAACTGAGCGCCAAGCACGGTTTTGAATTCACCGAAGTGCCCGTGGATCACCCCGGTCAGGAGCAGAAATCCCAGTGGCTTCAGATCCGCCGTGACAAGCCGGATTATGTGGTCATGTACGGTTGGGGTGTGATGAACCAGGTGGCAATTCAGGAAGCGGCCAACATCCGGTTCCCGATGGAGAACTTCATCGGTATCTGGTGGTCCGGCGCAGAGCATGACGTGCTGTCCGCTGGCGAAGCGGCCAACGGCTATAAGGCGCTGACCTTCCACGCGGTGGGCGACGATTATCCGGTGTTCGCAGATGTGCAGAAGTACGTCGTTGATGCGGGCAAGGCTGCCGGTGCAGGCGACCAGATCGGCACGGTTCTGTACAACCGTGGTTTCTATGCCGCGATGCTTGCTGCGGAAGCTGCAAAAACCGCACAGGAGATCCACGGTACAAAGGACATCACCGCCGCCATGATGCGCGACGGCATGGAAGCGCTGAAGATCACGGAGGCACGTATGGCCGAGCTTGGCATGCCGAACTTTGGTCCCAGCTTTGATGTGTCTTGTGACAACCACGGCGGACCGGGCCTTGTTGGTGTGACCCAGTGGGACGCGACCGCGAAGGAATGGACTCTGATCTCTGATTTCTCCGCGACGGATGCCGAAGTTGTCCAGCCTCTGATCGATGAGGATTCCGCGGCCTATGCCAAGGAAAACAACATCGAACCAGGTTGCAAGTAAGCACAACCTTCTGGCCGCGGCATCCGTCGCGGCCAGAAAAACCTTGGTATTTCAAAAGGGTGAACCCATGCTGGATGCAGCCAACACCGATGATGTCGCAGTCGAAAATCTGCTGGAAGTCAACAACATCGAAGTGATCTACAATCATGTGATCCTGGTGTTGAAGGGTGTCAGCCTGAATGTGCCCAAGGGCGGTATCACCGCGTTGCTGGGTGGTAACGGTGCGGGCAAGACGACAACGCTGAAGGCGATTTCGGGACTGCTGGCAAGCGAGCGGGGCGAGGTCACCAAAGGCAGTATCAAATATCGGGGCGAGGCGATCCAGCATCGCGATCCGGCCGAAACCGTCAAGCGCGGTGTCGTGCAGGTGATGGAAGGACGGCATTGCTTTGAGCATTTGACGATTGAGGAAAACCTGCTGACCGGTGCCTATACGCGGACTCAGGGCAAGGCGGCGATCGCTGCCGACCTTGAGATGGTCTATGATTATTTTCCGCGTCTGCGCGAGCGGCGCAAATCGCAGGCCGGGTATACAAGTGGCGGCGAGCAGCAGATGTGTGCCATCGGGCGCGCGTTGATGAGCAGGCCCGAGACGATCCTGCTGGACGAGCCGAGCATGGGTCTGGCGCCGCAACTGGTGGAGCAGATATTCGAGATCGTGAAATCGGTGAATGAGAAGGAGGGCGTGACCTTTCTTTTGGCCGAACAGAACACCAATGTGGCGCTGCGGTTTGCACATTACGGGTATATTCTGGAATCGGGGCGCGTGGTGATGGACGGGCTTGCGAAGGATCTGCGGGAAAATCAGGACGTCAAGGAATTCTACCTTGGGGTGTCTGACGAGGGGCGCAAAAGCTTTCGCGATGTACGGTCTTATCGGCGGCGCAAACGCTGGCTGAGCTAAAGGCGCGGCGGACCAAATCAACCCAGAACAAGCACGGTAGGGTGGTCAAACCCCACCGCAAAAAGAGTGAGCGGGATGCAGAACACCTCCTTTTTCGATGACCTTGAAAACCGCAGCGCCGATGCGCGGGCCGCAGATCTGGCGCGGGCTTTGCCTGAACAGATCGCGCGGGCGCAGAAGCTTGCAGGCTATGGGGATGCGCTGGCGGGGATAGATGCGGCGACGATCACGGATGTGGCGGCGCTGGCCGGCTTGCCGGTGTTGCGCAAATCCGCTTTGGGAAAGGCGCAGGCGTCACACCCGCCTTTTGGTGGCTATACCACCAAACCAGCGCATGAATTCAGCCATGTCTTTCAGTCACCCGGCCCGATTTATGAGCCATCGAGCACCGCACCGAACTGGTGGCGTATGGGCCGGTTTCTGCATGCGGCGGGCATCGGGGCGGGCGATATCGTGCAGAACTGCTTTGGTTATCATCTGACACCGGCGGGCATGATATTTGAATCCGGCGCGCATGCGGTCGGGGCGACGGTCCTGCCTGCGGGCACGGGTCAGACGGAATTGCAGGTATTGGCCGCGCGCGATGTGGGGGCCACCGCCTATGCCGGGACGCCCGATTATCTGAAGATCATTCTGGAGAAGGCCGACCAGATGGGTGAAACGCTGTCGATCACCCGTGCTGCGGTTGGCGGTGGCGCGCTGTTTCCAAGCCTTCGCGAGTGGTACACGGCGCGCGGCATCGCCTGCCTGCAATGCTATGCGACGGCCGATCTGGGTAATATTGCCTACGAATCCTCTGCAATGGAGGGGCTGATCGTGGATGAAGGCGTGATTGTGGAGATTGTAACGCCGGGCACCGGTGACCCGGTGCCGGAAGGAGAAGTGGGCGAGGTCGTGGTCACGACGCTGAACCGCGACTATCCGCTGATCCGGTTCGCCACGGGCGATTTAAGCGCGGTGCTGGCAGGTGTGTCGCCTTGCGGACGCACGAATATGCGCATCAAGGGCTGGATGGGACGGGCCGATCAAACGACGAAGATCAAGGGCATGTTCGTGCGCCCTGAACAGGTGGCAGCCCTTGTCGCGCAACACACTGAGATCGCCAAGGCGCGGGTGATTGCCAGCCGGGCGGGTGAACAGGACGTGATGACCGTGCAGATCGAAAGCGACGGCGGCGATGCGGATGCCTATGCACAATCGGTCGCAGACCTGTTGAAGCTGAAGGGCAAGGTGGTGGTGGTGCCACGCGGAAGTCTGCCCAAGGATGGGCTGGTGATCGAAGATCAACGCAGCTACGACTGAGCCGGACAGGGGGCCGCGACGCAGGCCCTGATATGGCTTTGAGCGGGTTCGCGGATGTTTCGATGGCTTTTGGTTGCGGTGATGCTTGTGGCGGGGTGCGCGGCAGGTTCGTCAGGTGGGCGCAGCGTGATCAGCCCGCTGATGTTTGATGCCGACGCCGTGGCGCAGGCGGATACGCTGGTGATCCTGGTTCCCGGCGCGCTGACCTCGCGCAAGATGTTCGCGCACGTCGAAAGCTGGGCCGACCGGCCCGGTTATGCGCTGGCCTTTTACCGATTTCCGGGCATGAACGGGATGCCGGTGAACGAGCCGTTGCGCATTGATCTGGCGGCCGAGCAGATTGCCACCTTTGCCAACAGCCATCCGGAAAAGCGTATTCGCCTGTTGGGCTATTCCACGGGCGGGCCGATTTCCATCATGGCGGCACAGCAGATCACCGGCGACGTGCGGGTGGCGGCGCTGTCACCTGCGGTGGAGCACGCCGGGGGCGTCGAGACGTCGCTGGGGGTGGCCAGAGATGCGGTTACAGCTTTTGGCAAGGCGCGTTCCCTGCGCCGGGATGTGATCTGGCGGCAGTATTTTCGCGTGCTGCTGTTCGGGCTTGGGACCAACAAGGTGCCGGTGCTGGCCGCGCCCCGCGACGGCAGCGCACCGGCGCCAAAACGCCCGCTGAAACTGCCGCCACGCAAGCTGCCCGGTGCGCAGTCGCGCGATCTGCGACGTTGGAGCCTGCCCGAGGATTACCGCCCTCAGCCCGACCGTATCCGGCTGTTCATTGGCCTTGCCGATCCGGTATTCTCAACCCGGCAGACCTTTGAATTTGTGAACCGCCTCGGCGGGCCGGATGTCATGGTCTATGAGGGACACGGCCATCTGATGTATCTGAGCAATCCGCATGTTTTTGTCGATATCCTGAAGTGGTTCGAGCGATAGCGGCGTCTGCGGCCTCTGGCAATTCTGACTGAAATAGTCGAAATAGGGCGCATGAGCCGGACCCCTGCCCAATCTGACAGAACGCCCGCGCCCGCGCACCGCGAGGGGCCGCGGCTGTTGGCCGGTTTGTCGCTTGCGATAGCGACAATTTGTGCGCTGCCAATGCTGGCGGTGCTGATTGCGGCACTCAGCGGCGGAACCCAGACGATCCGGCACCTGCTGAACACGGTACTGCTGGGGTATGCGGGCACCACGCTTTTGCTGGTGGTGCTGGTGTCTGTGGGAACCTTTGCGATTGGCGTGGGCGCGGCGTGGCTGGTGACGATGACGCGGTTTCCCGGTGCAAAGTGGGCTGAGATCGGTCTGGTGTTGCCGCTGGCCTTTCCGGCCTATGTGCTGGCCTATGCCTATACCCATGTTCTGGATCATCCCGGCATCGTGCAGACGGTGCTGCGCAACGTGACAGGATGGGGGCCGCGCGATTACTGGTTCCCTGAAATCCGGTCGCTTGGCGGTGCGGCGGCGATGCTGATCCTTGTGCTCTATCCTTACGTTTATCTGTTGGCGCGGGCGGCGTTTCTGCAACAAAGCGGGACAACTTTTCTGGCTGCGCGTGCGCTGGGGTCCAGCGCCTATGCCGCCTTTTTCCGGGTCAGCCTGCCGCTGGCGCGCCCGGCTATCGCCGGCGGCGTTCTTTTGGCGGTGATGGAGACAATCGCGGATTTCGGGACGGTTGCGTATTTTGGCGTCCAGACCTTTGCCACGGGCATATATACCAGCTGGTTTTCGCTGTTTGACCGGGCGGGTGCGGCGCAACTGGCGCTGTGCCTGCTAAGTTTTGCGCTGTTGCTGGCGATGCTGGAGCGGGTGCAAAGGGGCCGCGCGAAGTACCACGATCCGTCACGCCGCACGCAAGCGATGCCGCCGATCCAACTGCGTGGCTGGCAGGCCGCAGCAGCGATGACGCTGTGCGGTATCCCTGTCCTGTTCGGTGCGCTGTTGCCGATTGCGGTGCTTTTGGCGATGGGGCTGGGATCAGAGCAGAACCTGCTGAGCCCGCGCTACCTTGGGTTTATTGGCAACTCGGTCACATTGGCGGGCACTGCGGCGGTGCTGACGGTGCTTGCGGCGATCTGCCTTGGCTTTTTCCAGCGGTTGCGTCCCGGTCGGCTTTCCAGTGGGGCGACTTATGTTGCGCGGCTGGGGTATGCGGTGCCGGGCGGGGTGATTGCGGTGGGGCTGCTGGTGCCCTTTGCGCTGTTCGACAACGCGCTGGATAAATGGATGCGCGCGACGTTCGATGTGTCTACCGGACTGTTGGTGACGGGGTCTATCTGGCTTTTGATTGTGGCGTATCTGGTGCGGTTTCTTGCGGCGGCGCTGGGGGCCTATGAGGGCGGGCAGGCAATGGTGCACGCCAATATCGACGCGGCATCGCGGTCATTGGGAGAGGGGCCGTTTGGCACGTTGCGCCGGGTGCATCTGCCGATCCTCGCCCCCAGTTTGCTGACGGCGCTGTTGATCGTTTTTGTGGACGTGATGAAGGAACTGCCTGCGACGTTGATTATGCGGCCCTTCAATTATGACACGCTGGCGGTGCAGGCGTACCGATTGGCCACCGACGAACGTCTGGACGGCGCAGCGGTGCCGAGCCTTGTCATTGTGGCGATGGGTCTGCTGCCCGTGATCGTGATATGCCGTCAGGTCGGGCGCCAGCGGTGACGCGCGGAGGGCCCGCCGCGCCCGCGTTTTGAATTGTGTGAGGGTTGCCAATAAGAAAACCCGTACCGGCATGATGCCGATACGGGGAGAAGAGTTCACGTCAGCATGATTGGCGGGGTTATTCCCAGCCGACACTGTCGAAAATGCGCTGTGCCACCGGGATATTCTGTGCCACGTCGGACAAATTCACCGCGTCAGCCTTGAACTGGCCCAGCTTTTCGACGGAGGGCGCAAGTGCCACGCCTTCGACGGCGGGATATTCATCGTTGCCTTGCGAAAAATATTCCTGCGCGCTGTCGGAGGCGAGGTATTCAAGGAATTTTACCGCATTTTCACGGTTTGGCGCATTTGCGGCCACACCGCCACCAGACAGGTTCATATGGGCGCCGTTGCCGTCCTGATCCGGCCAAACCCAGCCGATCTTGCCGATGTTGGCGGTGACACCGTCTACATCGGTGCGCAGGGCGCGGGCAAAGTAGTAGGTATTGGAGACCGCAATGTCACATTCACCCGAGATGATGCCGCGCAATTGATCCGTATCGCCGCCTTGGGGTGCGCGGGCCATGTTGTCCACGACGCCTTGCGCCCATGCGGTTGCATTCTGTTCGCCTTCATGGGTGACGACGGCGGCCAGCAAGGTCTGGTTATATTCGTTGGAGGACGACCGGATACAGATCTGACCCTTGTAGGCGGGATCGGCCAGATCAAGATAGGTTTGCGGCGGGTTGGTGACGGTTTCGGCGTTGTAGAAAATGATCCGCGCGCGTTGCGACAGGCCGAACCAATTGTTGTCAGCATCCTGTAAATTGGCGGGAATGCGGTCTTCCAGTAGCGGGCTTTCGACGGGTTGCAGAAGGCCCATGTCCTTGGCGCGCTTGAGGCGGCTGGTGTCCACGGTCAGCAGCACGTCAGCGGGTGAATTCGCGCCCTCTGCCTGCATCCGGGCCAGCAGTTCATCAGCCTTGCCTTCGATCCGGTTGAGGGTGATGCCGGTCTGTTCCGTGAAATCAGAATAGAGCCGTTCATCGGTGTCATAATGCCGGGAGGAGTAAAGATTGACCTCGCCGTCCGCAAAAGCGGGAAGGGCGATGGTCAGCAAGGCGGCGATGGACGCCGAGGTTTTAAGCGCCGAGGTTTTTAACAATGTCATGTCGTCTCTTTCTGATATCTGACTAAAACAGTAAGAAACACATCCCCAAGAAGGGTGCAACTAAATACCTGATTAATTTAGTCGGAGTTGGCCGCCCCGGCACAAGGCCGGGGATGCGGGTGCTATTTGTCCTGTTGCAGCTTGTCCTGGGTCTGGGTGTCAAAATCAGATGCGTCATGACGTTCATGCAGTTGCATCGACAGATCGTCGCCAAACGCGCGATTGACCATCCGGCCCCGCGTTACTGCAGGACGCGCATCAATCGCTTTGGCCCACCGCATGACGTTTTTGTACGACGCGACATCAAGAAATTCAGCCGCGCTATAGAGACGGCCCAGCACAAGCTGGCCGTACCAGGACCAGATCGCCATGTCGGCGATGGAATAATCACCGGCGAAATATTCATTGTCCGC
>JAGXHC010000108.1 GCA_024636405.1 Sulfitobacter sp.
ACTACCATTGCCATCGACGGAAAATGGCGTCCCAGAACCTCGCGGTACGCGCGGCCGACCTCGGCCTGTGCCGCCAGATATTCAGCCTTGTCGGTCACATACCAGGTCAAACGCATGATATCCTCCGGCACACCGCCCGCCGCTTCGACGACGGCGCGAATGTTCAGCAGCGCCTGCTTCATCTGACCGATGAAATCATGCGCCTCGAACTTCTGATCAGCGGTCCAGCCGATCTGGCCACCGACAAAAAGATGTCCGTCCGCGCTGAGCATGCCGTTTGCATAGCCTTTTGCGGGGGCCCAGCCTTCGGGTTGAATGGTGCGATGTGACATGATGTTTTCCTTTGTTGTCAGCGGGTGTTGTCGGCAGGTTCAGACACCCAGATATTGATCGGCCACGGAACGGTCCAGTTCCGCCATTTCACCAGCCCAAACGCTGCGTCCTCTTTCAAGGATCACAGCCCGGTCCGCGATGCGCCGCAGTTCGGCAAGTGATTTATCCACAACGATAAGCGCCAGTCCGGTATCGCGCTTGAGCGTCGCCACGGCGTCCCATATTTCCTGACGCACAACCGGGGCAAGCCCTTCGGTCGCCTCATCCAGGATCAGCAGCGTGGGGTTGGTCATCAGGGCGCGCCCGATGGCCAGCATCTGTTGTTCACCCCCCGAAAGCGATCCGGCGATCTGGTCACGGCGCTCTCCCAGACGGGGGAACAGGGCACAGACACCGCTGTAATCCCATGCACCGGGGCGCGCGGCGGCGTGCAGGTTCTCATGCACCGTGAGCGGCGCGAAACAGCGACGCCCCTCCGGCACCAGCCCCAAGCCCGCCTGCGCGGCACGAAAGCTGGGCAGATTGCCAATGTCGCGCCCGTCGAAATGAAGCGTGCCGCCGGAATGTTTCAGCATCCGGCAGATCACCTTGATCGTCGATGATTTGCCCATGCCGTTGCGGCCCATCAGGGCACATACCTCACCCGGCTCCAACGTCAGATCAACGCCGAAAAGCGCTTGCGATGGGCCATAAGACGCTGTGATGCCCCGCAATTCCAGAAAACTCATGCCGCGTCCTCTGCGCCAAGATACGCCTCGCGTACCAAGGGGTCGGCCTTGATCTGCTCTGCCGATCCGGTTGCGATCACCTTGCCGTACACCAGCACTGAAATGCGGTCCGCCAGCGCAAAGACCGCGTCCATGTCATGTTCCACTAGCAAAGTCGGGGCTTCGCTGCGCAAGCTGTCAAGAAACCCGGTCAGACGTTTGGACCCCGACCCACCCAACCCTGCCATCGGTTCGTCCATCAAGAATACTTTGGGCTTCAGCGTCAGGGCCACCGCGACCTCCAACTGACGCCGCTGACCGTGGGACAGATCTGCCGTGCGCTTGGCGGCGTGATCCGCCAGCCCGACACGTTCCAGCGCGGCCATCGCGCGTTCGCGCAAATCCTGCCGCGCCATCACGGGCCGGAAAAACCGCATCACGCGCCCCTCCTGCCCCAACGCGCCCAGCACGGCATTCTGAAGCACCGTGAAATCCATCGCCAGCGATGATATCTGGAATGTCCGCCCCAGCCCCGCCCGCGCCCGCACCACCGTCGAAAGCGCAGTTACGTCGCGCCCTGCGAACTTGATCACGCCCGCGTCGGGGCGCAAGCCACCGGCGATCTGCTTGATCAGCGTGGATTTGCCCGCCCCGTTGGGCCCGATCAGCGCATGGATTTCGCCGGGCTGAAGGGTGAGCGACACGTCGTCGGTTGCCTTTAACGCGCCAAAGCTCTTGCGCAGGCCGTGCACCTCAAGCAGTGGCTGATCAGTCATGCGCCACCTCCCGGCCGGCAATCGTGCCGATCAATCCGCCCCGCGCAAACAGTACCACCAACAGCAAAAGCAGCCCCAGATAGACGTGCCAATAGTCCGACAAGCCACCCAGCACATGTTCCAACAGGATAAACAACGCCGCCCCGGCGACAGGACCAAACAGCCGCCCGACCCCGCCCAGAATGACAAAAACCATAATCTCGCCGCTGGTCTGCCAGCTGAACATCACCGGGCTGACAAAGCGGTTGAGATCGGCAAAAAGCGCGCCCGCGAGCCCGGTGACCGCGCCCGACAGCACAAACGCCACCAGCCGCAACCGGTACGGCGCAAGGCCCACCGTCTCGACCCGCTCTGAATTCTGCCGCGCCGCCGACAGCGCCAGACCGAAGGGCGACCGCGCCAGCATCCCTGCAAACAGCAGCACCACAGCCAGCACGCCAAACGATATCCAGAAAAATGGCAACGGTGCCAATGTATTGACCCCCGGAAAGCCGTTTCGCAGATAAACCGACAGACCGTCTTCGCCGCCGTAAGCAGGCCATGAGATCGCGAAATAATAGAGCATCTGACCAAAGGCCAGCGTGATCATAATGAAATAGACCCCGGAGGTGCGCAGGCTCAGCGCCCCGATTGCCAACGCCCCAAGGCCTGCGATGCAGACCGCCGCCAGCCAGATCAACGGCATGGATTTGGTGCCTTCGATCAAAAAGGGCGTCTGCATCAGCGGCGTATAGGTTTGCGCGTGGAATGCCAGGATGCCCATGGCATAGCCGCCCAGCCCGAAGAATGCCGCGTGGCCAAAGCTGATCAACCCGCCAAGGCCCAAGGCGATGTTAAGCCCGACACCGGCCAGCGCCAGGATCGCCGCCTTGGTCGCCAGTGTGATAATGAAAGGTTCATCCAGAAAATGCGCGATCAGCGCGGTGCCGGGCAACAGCGCAAACAAGGCGATGTTCAACAAGGTCTCGCGGCGCATCATGTGTGTTCCCCAAAAAGCCCGGTAGGCTTGAACAGCAGCACCGCCGCCATCAGGATATAAATCGACATGGACGCCAGCGCCGAGCCAACGGAGGTGGCGGACGACGGGTCCATGAAGCTGGCAAACAGCAGCGGCAACAGCACAGAGCCAAGCGTGTCGGTCAGCCCCACCAGCAGCGCCCCCACCAGCGCGCCTTTGATTGATCCGATGCCACCGATCACGATCACCACAAAGGCGAGGATCAGCACCGGTTCACCCATACCGACCTGCACCGATAGGATCGCGCCGACCAGCGCACCGGCCAAGCCTGCAAGCGCCGCGCCAAGCGCGAAGACCAGCGTGTAAAGCTTTGATATGTCTACACCAAGTGCGGCAATCATTTCGCGGTCCGCTTCGCCTGCGCGGATCTGGATGCCGATGCGGGTGCGCGCAATCAGCGCAAAAAGCCCCGCCGCCACCACCAGCCCTACGGCGATGATCAGCAGGCGGTAGGCCGGATAAAGGATGCCACCGGGCAATGTCACCGGCCCGGACAACGCCGCCGGCACATCAAGATAAAGCGGGAAAGACCCGAACAGCCAACGCGTGCCTTCAGAGAATATCAGGATCAGCGCAAAGGTGGCCAGCACCTGATCCAGATGATCGCGATCATAAAGTCTGCGGATCACCAGCAGTTCGATCACCGCCCCAGCCGCCGCCGCCGCCGCAAGCGATGCAACCAGCGCCAGCACAAAGGATCCCGTTGCCCCAGCCACCGCCGCTGCGGCAAACGCGCCGACCATGAACAGCGATCCGTGGGCAAGATTGATCAGCCCCATGACCCCAAAGATAAGCGTCAGACCGGCGGCCATGAGAAAAAGCATGATGCCCGATTGCAGACCGTTGAGGATCTGTTCAATCAGCAGAATGGTGGTCATCTGGAAAAACCGCCCCTAATGCCGCGCGCTGCGCGGTCGACTATCATTCAAGAAAACGCCCCGGCCACGCGGATGGGCCGGGACGCATTTGCACACAAAACGGTTGCTTACATCTTGCAGTCGACGCCGTAGACGTCCTGATGATCCGCCGCAGCGACGCCCAACGTCTTGTTGGTTACGACATCACCTTCCTTGACCACTTCACGCATGTAGATGTCATGGATCGGGTGGTGGTTGGGTGCAAAGCTGAACTTGCCGCGCACGGATTCAAAGTCAGCCTCTTCCAGCGCCGCCTGAAACGCAGCGGTGTCCTTGACGTCGGCCTTGCCCATCGCGCTGATCAGCAGATTGGCGGTGTCATATCCTTGTGCCGCATAAAGCGATGGCAGACGGCCATATTCGGCCTGAAAATCCGCAACGAATTTCGTATTCGCTGCGTTGTCCAGATCCTTGGCCCAATGTGACGTGTTTTTCACGCCTATAGCTGCATCACCGATCGCACCCAAAATACCCTGATCAAAGCTGAAAGCCGGGCCCATGACGTTCTTTTCCACGCCGGAGCCTGCGTATTGCTTCATGAACGAAATCCCCATGCCGCCCGGCAGGAAGAAATAGATCGTATCCGCATCAGAGGCGCGCATCTGCGCGATCTCAGCGGCATAATCGGTTTGACCCAGTTTGGTATAGACCTCTTCCGCAATCTCACCTTTGTAGAAGCGCTTGAATCCTGCGATCATGTCCTGACCGGCAGGGTAATTCGGTGCCATCAGGAAAACTTTCTTGATGTCGTTTTCATTGGCCCACATGCCCGCCGCCTCGTTGAAGGCATCGTTCTGCCAGGAAACGTTGAAGTAAAGCGGGCTGCACCCTTTGCCTGCCAATGCCGAAGGTCCGGCGTTGGGGCTGAGGTAAAATTTGCCCTGTGCTGTCGCAGCAGGCACCACCGCCATGGCAAGGTTCGACCAGATGATCCCGGTCAGCACATCGACCTTCTCGGACTGGATCATCTTGTCAGCCAGTTGCACGGCGATATCGGGCTTCTGCTGATCGTCTTCGGTGACAATTTCCAGCATTTCGTTGCCCTTGGCCGCCAGCATGAAGCCGTCGCGCACGTCAATGCCCAGACCCGCACCCCCGCCCGAAAGCGTTGTGATCATGCCAGCCTTGACCTTGCCGCCATGGGCATCGGCCCATGCCCCGCCCGCACCGAGCGCCGCAATGGACGCCGCGAGAATGAGTGACTTGATTTTCATTATTTTCTCCCTTGGTTTTTCGGGCCTCGTATTGTCCGGACCCATTTGATCGCGTGAAGGTCGCCCTTGTGCACGCGGTGCTCAGTCACGCGTCAGGTGACGCGTGATTTGATTTTGTATTTGTCGTTGTCCCACAGCGCATTGTTCATCACATCCTTGATGATCTGGACGGCGCGGCTGACGTCGCCCGCGTCAAGGTAGAGCGGTGTGAAGCCAAAACGCATGATATCGGGGGCGCGGAAATCACCGATCAGACCCCGGTCAATCAGCGCCTGCATCGCCGCATAGCCCTGTTCAAAACGAAACGATACCTGCGATCCGCGCACATCTGTATTCCGCGGGCTGGCCAGTTCAAGCTGCGGAATGTCACGCTCTACCTCTTCGATGAACTGCTCTTGCAGCGCCAGTGACGCCGCGCGCAGGGCGTCCATATCAATGCCCTCCCACAGCTCCATCGCCACCTCAAGTGCGGTAAGTTGGATCACAGGCGGCGTGCCAACGCGCATCCGCTCGATCCCCTCGCCGGGCCTGTAGTTCAGTTTGAATTCAAACGGTTGCCGGTGCCCCAGCCACCCGCTGAGCGCGGGTTGCACTTTGTCCGCCAAATCGGGACGCACATAGATGAACGCAGGCGCGCCGGGGCCACCGTTGAGGTATTTATACGTGCAGCCGATGGCGAATTCACACCCTGACGCCGTCAGATCCACCGGGATCGCCCCTGCGGAATGTGCCAGATCCCAGACCATTACGGCACCCGCCGCCTGGGCCAGTGCCGTGATCGCCATCATGTCATGCTTGCGGCCCGTGCGGTAATCAACCTCCGTCAGCATCACAGCCGCGATGTCTTCGCCCATCGCGTCGGCCACATCTTCGGGGGCCACGGTGCGCAGCTCATACCCCTGCTCCAGCAGCCCGACCAAGCCTTCCGCCATATAAAGATCAGACGGGAAGTTGCCTGTATCGCTGAGGATCACACGCCGCTCCGGGCGCATCTTTACCGCCGACGCAAGCGCCTGAAAAACCTTGATCGACAGGGTGTCGCCCATCACAACCGACCCGGCGGGCGCGCCAATGATCCGGCCAACCATATTGCCGACGCGCGCGGGCTGTTCCATCCAGCCGGCCTTGTTCCAGCCCCGGATCAGCATTTCACCCCATTCATCGCTCAGCATTTGCTGCACCCGCGCCGCAACCGCCTTTGGCATCGGACCAAGCGAATTACCGTCCAGATAAATGACACCCTCGGGAAGAATGAATGCTTCTTTATTCAATATGTTAGCCACTAAAGCGCTCCTCTGACATGCCACAGTTCCGGGAACAGTTCGACCTCAAGCATCTTGCGCAAATAGGCCACGCCGTTGGTGCCACCGGTGCCGCGCTTGAACCCGATGATGCGTTCCACCGTTGTGACATGGTTGAACCGCCAGCGGCGGAAGTAATCTTCGAGATCGACGAGTTTTTCGGCCAGTTCATATAGATCCCAATGGGCTTTCGGGTTCTCGTAAACTTTCTGCCACAGGTCCTGCACAGGCTGTTTCGCCTCCCAGGCCTGCGCTTTGGGTTCACCAGCAAGCGGATCATGACCAAGCCTGCGACACAGCAGATCAATTGCCACCTGATACAGGCTTGGTTGCGCCAATTCATCCTGCAAGGCCTTCAGCGCGTCGGGGCGGTGTTCATGCACTTTCATCAAGGCACCGATGCGATTGCCAAGCAGATATTCCACCAACCGGTACTGATGCGACTGAAATCCGGACGACTGTCCCAGCGACGGACGAAACGCGGTATATTCGCTGGGTGTCATCGTGCGCAGCACGTCCCAGGCATTATTGAGTTGCTCCAATATCCGCGCCACGCGGCTTAGCATTTTGAAAGCCGACTTCAGATCATCCTGCAACATCACCTGACGCGCGGCCTGCAATTCGTGGATAGCCAGCCGCATCCAAAGCTCGGACGTCTGGTGCTGGATGATAAACAACATCTCGTCATGGGCATCGCTCAGCGGTTTTTGCGCCGACAGGATGGCATCAAGCCCAAGGTAATCGCCATAAGACATTGCATCCGAAAAGCTCATTTTCGCGCCTTCAGAGGCGGTGTCAAAATCGCTCATGACGGTTTCCTCAGGGCGAAGCGTTGAATCTTGCCGGTTGGTGTCTTGGGCAGTGCGTCAATAAAAACGATGTCACGCGGGTATTTGAATGGCGCGATGGTAGCTTTAACATGGTCCTGTAACGCTTTGATCGTGCTCACATCTTTCGGTGTGCCTTCAACCAGGACGATATGCGCCTGCACGATTGATCCACGCGCCTCGTCGGGTTTGCCGACCACGCCACATTCGCTGACAAACGGATGGCTGAGCAGCGCCGCCTCCACCTCTGGTCCGGCGATGTTATAGCCGGACGATATGATCATGTCGTCATTGCGCGCGGCAAAATGCAGATAGCCGTCTTCGTCCATCGCAAAGCTGTCACCGGTGATGTTCCAGCCGTCGTGAACATAGATTGCCTGACGGTCATCCGCGAGATAGCGACACCCCGTCGGCCCGCGCACCGCAAGCCGCCCCACTGTGCCGCGTGGCACGTCATCACCGTTTTCGTCAATGATCCGCGCCTCGTATCCCCCCACCGGCTTGCCAGTGCAGGCGGCCTTGTGATCGTCAAAGCGGTTGGAGATGAAGATATGCAACATTTCCGTTGCACCAATTCCGTCCAGCATCGGCTTGCCCGTCTTCTTTTTCCAGTCGTGAAATACTGGCGCGGGCAATGTCTCGCCTGCGGAAACAGCCGCGCGCAGACTGCTGAGGTCCGCGCCTTCTTCCATGGCCTGCAACATTGCGCGGTAGGTCGTGGGCGCGGTAAAACACACGGTTGCTTTGTATTTTTCGATGATTTCGATCATGTTCGGCGGGCTGGCGGTTTCCAGCAGCGTCGCCGCAGCCCCGAAGCGTAAGGGGAAAATCGCCAGCCCCCCAAGGCCAAAGGTAAAGGCCAATGGCGGAG
>JAGXHC010000109.1 GCA_024636405.1 Sulfitobacter sp.
GCAGATGGTGCCGTTGCTTGAATCGGTCATTCAGTCTGAAAAGCAGCTGCTGATCATTGCCGAAGACATCGAAGGCGAGGCGCTTGCCACGCTGGTGGTGAACAAGCTGCGCGGCGGTCTGAAGGTCGCTGCCGTGAAGGCGCCCGGATTTGGGGATCGTCGCAAGGCGATGCTGGAAGATATCGCAGTGTTGACCGGCGGCACGGTGATCTCGGCTGAGCTCGGAACCAAACTGGAAAACGTCACTATGGACATGCTTGGCAGTGCCAAGAAGGTCACCATCACGAAAGACACCACAACCGTGATCGACGGGGCAGGGGAAAAGCCGCTGATTGATGCCAGGATTACACAGATCCGGTCGCAAATCGAAGATACGACGTCTGACTATGACAAGGAAAAGCTACAGGAACGGCTTGCGAAACTCTCGGGTGGGATAGCCGTCATCAAGGTCGGCGGCGCGACTGAGACCGAAGTCAAAGAGCGTAAGGACCGTGTGGATGACGCCTTGAATGCCACCCGCGCGGCGGTTCAGGAGGGTGTGGTGCCGGGCGGTGGCGTTGCCTTGATCCACGCGGGCAAGGTTCTTGCAGGACTGAAGGGTGAAAACCCCGATCAGGACGCAGGGATCAAGATCATTCGGCGTGCCATTCAGGCCCCGCTGCGTCAGATTGCGCAGAACGCCGGCGTTGATGGATCCGTGGTGACCGGGAAGGTCATGGAAAGCGACAGCAAGACCTTCGGTTTCGATGCCCAGAACGAAACCTACGTCGAAATGCTGAAAGCAGGCATCATCGACCCGACAAAGGTTGTCCGCATAGCCCTTGAATACGCCGCTTCCGTTGCCGGACTGCTGATCACCACAGAGGCGATGGTGGCAAACAAGCCGGAAAAATCCAGTTCAGGCGCGTCGCCTGAGATGGACGGAATGTACTAAGTCGTCAAATCGCTATTGCGTTGGGCTCTGGAATTGCCCATGAGCCCAACGCGCATCAAGGGTCAGCACCGATCAATACGCCCTCGGCTTTTACGGCTATTTTCCATAGGCGGCGTCATATCTGCGTGGACCAACGCACTTTTCTAGGTGCATCGCACAAACAGGCAGGCCCACAGCGCACCGTGTTCGACCCTCGCTATACGTCGGCCACAATCTCGCCTTTCATCTCGCCGGTCATCCGGGTCTGATCATGCCTGTGGACTGATTTACGGACTTCGTCGATCTTTAGCTCGGCGGCGTCTCTGGTGGCTTTGTCGGGCCATTCAGTGATCGCAGCACTGGTTCGTTCGCTGGTGCGGACAACCGTAATACGGCTCGCCCCCAAACTCTTAAGCGCGGGAAGCCGTTTCTCTTCGATTGCGCGCAAAGACAGGTTGTAGTTGGCCCCGTCCGCAATCTCCCAGGTGGTAATTGTGATGTAGCGCATCTTTCCCTCCTTGGTTCGCCAGTGCCTGACGTTAAGCTGCCGTGGTTTGATAACGCTGCCATGATAGCATATTTTGCAACGTTCTAAGATGGGCATTCTTGCTACCCTGTCAGTCAAGATGGTGGGGGGCGCGTGTGCATAACCGCTACATTGGCGGATGATCCTGCGGGTGTGCGAAGAATGGATTTCGTTGCCGCGAGGTTAATCCCCGATTTCAAAGTGCTTCTATGGAATTTGCTGCAATGCAGCACTACCTTGTAATCGGGAGGCTAATTTGGCGCTGATTTAAATCGGTGCCGTTAAGGAGCCGAAGAATATGAGCGTCCATTCTCACGTCACCGCACCAGAAATCCGCAAACTCTGGAAACGCGATACACCTGACATCACGCAACATTTGCTGCGCCTTGACCAGAAAACCCGCCGCTCGCGCTTTGGTGTTTGCGTCAAGGACGCCTTTATCAAAGATTACGCCAAACGCATGATCGATTTCGATACGCTGGTTTTCGGTGCCTTCAGCGATGGTCAGCTTCGCGCAATTGGCGAGTTGAGAGGGCTTTTGCGTGCCTGGCCGCATGACGCGGAGCTTGCGGTTTCGGTCGAACCGGATTGGCAAAGGAACGGGATCGGCAGCGCGCTTTTTTCCCGTTTGGTGATGGCCGCACAAAACAGGGGAATGAAATCGTTGCATGTCCTATTTCTCAATGAAAATAGAGGAATGCAGAAGATTGCGGCAAAACATCATCCCGAGTTCCATTTTGATGGCGGCCAGATCGAAGCCAAATTTGATCCGGCGTGGATCACGCCTATGTCGTTGGCCAGCGAGATAGCAGAAGATGCCAGCGCCTATGTCAGGCGGTTTCTGCGGCTGGCTTCATCGAAGCGCGCCCACCTGGGCACCTAAGCTAAAACCATCGCATTCTGCCAACATAGACAAAAACCGGTTACAACAAAGGACGGCAATGACTGGCGCGCCTTATTCCCCGTGGCTTCGCATGCGCAGACTGGGGTAGGCTCAGGCCGGAAGAGCGCAATAAATTTTCGATGATGGCAAAGTGACTCTGGGGCAACCCCCCCCCGCCATTTACACGAACAGATCAGGCAGGCGCATAATCCACAGCAAAAAAAACGCACCCGCCAGCCATGGACCAAAGGCCAGCGTCTGGCGCGCGTTCTGCCCGCGCCACAACGCAAAGGCCAATGCACCGCCCGCACTGAGCAAAACCAGCAGCGGCAACCACGCGACCCCAAGCCAGGCACCCCCCGCAGCGAGCAGTTTGGCATCGCCCAGCCCGAGGCCATCCACGCCGCGCAAATGGAAGTATGCAATACCAATCAGCCAGAACACAACGAAGCCTGCAATCGCACCGGCAATCGCGCTGTCCGGGAGATCTTGTTCAAGAAATGCATTCAGGGCAAGCCCGCCCAGAAGCAGGGGCAGGGTGTATATGTCGGGCAACCGCCGGACCTGCATGTCGATTGTGACAAGCCGTCCAAGCGTCAGCGCCAGGATTATCGTAGCAATTACCAAGGTTGCGATCATACCGATACGTTGAGCATGCGGCTCGCCATTGCAAGCTGAGTTCGTCTCAAAAAAAGATTACAAAAAATTTAACTTTGGCTGAAACTAATCCGGTAACCCGTCGTTAGTACTTCAAGCCGTGGTGAACTTGCGAAGACAAATTCAACCCTTATTGCGGCTTCTTCGCGCATGCGTCGGTCACATTTGATAAAGATTAACCAGGGAGATAACTATGCAGCTAACTATTCGCAACTTGTTGCGGGGAACATGCGCAAGCGCGCTGTGCCTGACAGCGACATTCGCAAGCGCGTCGTCGCACCGTGAGGCACCCGGCATCACTGAGCAGCCGAAGATCGACGCGACTGATTTCTACGTGTTCCGCAGCTATGAGCCCAATCGTGCGGATTATGTGACCTTTATCGCAAACTATCAGCCGCTTCAGGCGCCCTATGGCGGTCCGAACTATTTCACGATGGACCCTGATGCGATCTACGAAATTCACGTCAGCAACGACGCCGATGCTGAAGAAGAGATCACCTTTCAGTTTAAATTCGACAACAACCTGAAAGACGGCACCGGCGTGCAGTTGAACATCGATGGCACTGATGTGGCGATTCCGCTGCGCACGGCCGGCCAGATTTCGCGTCAGTCCCCCGACGCAGGCGGATTTTTGGGCGAAACTGAATCTTATGGTATCACGATGATCCGCGGTGATCGTCGCAGCGGGACGCGGTCAACTCTGACGAACCCGCGCACCGGTGCCGTGTTCCAAAAGCCGATCGACAATATCGGCAACAAGACCATTCCGAACTATCAGGAATACGCAAACGGCTACATTTATTACAACGTGGACATCCCAGGTTGTGACAATCCCGGCCGTGCGTTTGTCGGTCAACGTGCAGAAGCCTTTGCTGTAAACCTCGGTGAGGTTTTCGACTTGGTCAATCTGGTTCCAATTCAAGGACCGCCAAATCCAGCGTGGCCTCAGTACAATACGGCTGATTTCAACCCAGACGGCATCATGCAGAACCGTGCCAACGACGATTTGATTGGTCGCTCCAACGTGACTTCCATTTCGCTCGAGGTTCCGACCGCTTGCCTTACTCAAGGTAGCGAAACGGTAATTGGCGCGTGGACAACTGCAAGCCTGCCACAGGCCGAACTGGAAGATCCATCGCCCTCCTACGAAGCCACGTCGCTTTATGGTGGTGCATGGGTACAGCAGTCGCGTCTGTCCAACCCACTGGTCAACGAAGTTGTCATCGGTCTGCCCGACAAGGACCTGTTCAACGCAGCCGAGCCGATCATCGACGAAGCACTTGCGGTATATGTGACCAACCCGACTTTGCCTGCGCTGTTGAACATCCTGTTCAATAACAACATGGAATTCGGAATCGACAATATCGCACCTTCGAACTTCCCGCGTGCCGATCTGGTTGCTGCGTTCCTCAGCGGCATTCAAGGCGCCAATCAGCCAGCTGGTTTCGATGCTACAACCGACCTGTCGGAAATGCTGCGTCTGAATACAGCGCTTCCGATCACCGCGCGTGATGATCAGAACACCTTTGGCCTGCTTGCCGAAGATCTGGGTGGTTTCCCGAACGGTCGTCGTCCTGGTGATGACGTGGTCGACCTTGCCCTGCGTGTTGTGATGGGACGTTTGTGCCATGACGTGCCACTGGGTGATGAACTGGGTGCGGATCGAGACAACATCAACCTTGGTCTGTGTGGCACGGGCGATCCTGCAACTGTAGCGCCTGCCGGTCTTGTGCCATTCACTGATGGTGCTCCGCTGCGTGCTTCAGAACTGCTGGAAACGTTCCCGTACCTGAACACACCGCTCGCCGGTTCGCCGAATAACTAAACCGCAAATGGAAAGGAGAATTCCCATGTTGAAGAATATCTCGATCCTCGCGTTTGCAGCCGCAGTACTTGTGGCCTGTGGCGGCGGTGGCGGTGGCGTAAGCGGTTTTGCACAGCTTGGCTCCGACTTTGCGCGTGCTTTCGCGCAGGATCGCAACGACGAACCAATCTCACTTGCTAACGTGGCATTGGTACAGACACCTCTGATTGAACCTTTCAATCCCTGAGTGTGTGCCCGGCGGGCAGGGGTCGGACCCTTGCCCGCTGGTTAACGAGTGAAGAGCGCGATCACCTCTTGGTGGTCGCGTTTTTTTTATGTGTTGCCTAGTGCTTGTCTATGCGGACCGATAACCGCGGATTGTGTTTACGGATCGGTAGAGGGCGTTTCGGGGGCTGATGTCGCACCAAACCGTCGGTCAGTAACCAGCACTTCGCGGATGCCAAGACCTGTATGACGCAACAGACGACTGTTAAGCGTGACCGTCGTGCCATCGACCTCTGCGCGGCTGGTGACATCGAATGCGTCTGACGTGAAGCCGACGCCATTTAACAGGATAATTCCCGCATCCGCCATATCAGCCTTTGTCAGAAAGCCATTGCGCGCACGCAGCTTGATCAGTTGCCGGGCACTGCTGGGTGATCCCAGAACGGCCGCCAACACCGTTTCCCCCGCCGTATTGACGTTGACTGCGCCACGTTCTTTCAGCAGGCTGACGTGCGGCGCCAGTTTTGCCCGCTCAGTGGGATCAAGGCCGGGAATTTCGGTCAGGCTGCGCACCGGGCCGCCCCGCACAAGCGCATCCGCTACGGTACGCGTCACGCGGTCAGGCAGGCCGATTGCGGCTGTCAGACGTGAAAATACCTGTTGCTGTGCCAACCCCCCAAGGCTGAGCGCATTAAGGTCAAGCCGGCCGCGCGCATCCGCGACGGCGATAGAAAACCGACCCGTGCTCAGCACAACTTCCTCTTGCGTGGCAAGCGCCCAGGGTTCTGCAAAGTGATCCACATCAGGGCCCTGCGCCATGTCACGGCGCAGCGCGGCGACCATGGATGCTTCTGCCCCCAGCGCCAGTGCCTCCGCCTGTGTCGCGGCAGCGGCGCGGCGGGTCCGGTCCATCAGGTTCTCTTGTGAGGTGAACATCAGCACAATGATCGCGGCGCCCAACGCAAGGGCAACCAGCACGTTGACCAGAATGACGCCGGCCTCGCGGGATGCCGGGCGGCTCATTCCGGCAATGCCTGCGGCAACGCCACCGTCCGGCCAAGCGTCTGACCGGTGCCAAGTGTCAGCAACATGCGCACCGCCCGTGCATGTGGCACCTGCGTATCCGCAGGCCATCCGCCGTGCCATATGCGATCAAGGTCCAATACCTCAAACCGGACCTC
The DNA here is from genome assembly GCA_024636405.1 of Sulfitobacter sp. Next base: position 6,190 of record JAGXHC010000109.1, read on the forward strand.
GCGAACGTCCGCGATCAGGGTCTGGTTCAAAGGTTCGCTGGTCTGTCTATCGCCACTTTGGCGGATCAGGGCGCTGTCACGCAACAGGTAACGCCGCAGAGTGTTGTCACCGCGCAAGTCGGCGCGCAACGCCCCTTCGGCCAGCGTTACGGACAGCGGATCGGCCTGTGTCATGTCGCGGCCAAAAACCTGCAAAGCACGGTCGATGCGTGCGATTTGCTCCAGCCGCCCATCGGTGCGGGCGCGCACTTTCAGGATGGTATCAAGCGTCGTAAAAGACGCCAGCCCGACCATCGCGAAAATCATCAGCGCCACCAGCATTTCCACCAATGTGATGCCTGAATCGCGCGGGCGGGACGGCATCATACGGCGCTGGCACCGATCAGCGTCGTCGCACCCTGTTCCACGCTGAGTATCGCAAGGCCGCGCAGACATTGGCCACTGGGCTGAAACTTGAACGGCCCCAGCACCCCGTCGAAACCGGCGTCGCGCAGCAGGCCCTTGCGGTCCTGCTTGCCGATGCGTCCCAGAATACGTGCCATTTCGACGGCGTCAAAGGCCAACCCGGCGACAACGCCCGCCTCGCCCTGGCCGTCTGCTTCCAACGCGGTGGCGAAGGCTTCGAACCGCACCGGATCAGGGGCTGCGAACCAGCCACCGCGCAAAGCAACGATGCGGTAGGGTGTGACGGCGGCCCATTGATTGGACCCCAGCAGTTGCACGCCTGCTGTCTGAAGCGCGGCAGCCTGTTCTTCAAACGCGCCCCCGATCACCGGCAGATACACCGCATCGGGCAGGGCGCCGCCATTGCCGCTGCGTAATTTGTCCGCAAGCCCCGCCGCTGAGGCGGTGACGATGGGGGGGGGCATGGTGACGCCAAGGCTGCCTGCGACCGATTGGGCCGCTGCCGCCGACAACTCGCCAAACGCACCGGGCGGCACGACGACGGCGACGTTGCGCTTGCCGCGCGTGGCGGCGAAACCAAGGATGGATTTTGCGGATTGCTCCGGCGTTACGCCAAAGACAAAAAGGTTGCCGCCCGCGATGGAACTGTCGTTGGACAGTGAAACCACCGGCACGCCTCGGCCCACGGCATCCGCCACCGCGCGGCTCTGCCCGGAGAAAAGTGGCCCCAACATCAGTTGCGCCCCCGCAGCGACCGCGGTTTTTGCGGCCGCAACGGCGCTGGCATCGCTGTCACCGCTGTCAATCAACATAACCTCGGCTTCGGGGCCAGTTGGATTGCCTCCAAGGCTTGCGGCGGCGGCCATGATCTGACCTATTGAGGCACGCGGCCCCGACAGCGGGGCCAGAAGGGCAGCTTTGCCGACAGTCCCCGCCGGGGGCAGGTCGTCACCGCCGCCAAGAGACAACCCAGAGCAACCTGCCAACCCCAGAAGTGCCGATGACCCAGACAAGCCAAGCATCATCCGACGTCGAGAAATCCCCCCCTCCGAAGCGGCGAAAACGATTGCGGGGGGCTGTCTTGCTGTTTGGTCTGACATGTTTTGCGGTCCTCGTTTACGGGCTGGCCCTGATCGTGACTTTGCCAGCCTCGGCTGTGCGGGAGTTTGTCACACTCCCGCCTCAAGTCACAGGGGTATATGGCGGCGCATGGCGTGGCCGGGCGATGTTGGATGGCGGATATGCGCTGAGTTGGGACATGCGCGGCTGGTCGGTCCTGACGGCGCGGGCGGTCGTAGACTGGAACGTGCAGGGGCCCGATACGCAGCTGACCGGGACCATGACGGTCACGCCCTGGGGCGGAGCGGTGCAGGACATCGCCGGGCGTGCCGGGCCGGGGCTTCTGGCGCTGCTGCCGGGATCGCCATTGAAAAATTGCACCTCGCGGGCTGTGGTTGATGTACAAACGCTTGCCTGGGACGGTGATGCCGCACGTGCCGCCGGGGTGATGCAGATCGACGCAGGCACCTGCGAGGATCTTCTGGGGCGTCCCACGGCGGTGCCGCAGATGGCGTTGGATTTCAGCGTGCAGGGCAAAGATGCCCGCGCGGTCATGTCGGACCGCGATGGCACGCTGGCGCAGATAACGGTAACCGGCGACAGACGGCTGATTTTGCGGGTCGAGCCAGAGGGGGCGACGCTGGTGCCGGGGATGCCGACGGGCGGGCCGCTGATCATCGAATATCCGTTCGCCACCTTGTTCTAGGCTCCTCTCAGTTCACCAGATTGTTGAGATTCACAATGGGCAGCAGGATGGACAGCACCAGCAACATCACGATCCCCCCCATCAACAGCAGCACTGCCGGTTCAACCAGTGCGACCAATGCCGACACCAGTGCGTTCAGATCGCGCGCCTGATCGTCCGCGGCGCGGGTCAGGGTTACGCTCAGAACGCCGCCTGCCTCGCCGCTGGCCACCATCGCAATAAGCATCGGCGGAAAAACACCCGCTTCGTCCAGCGATCGCGACAACGCGGTTCCTTCGCGCACACGCGCGGCGGCCTCAATGACCTTGGCGCGGATATGCAGGTTTGGCACCGTCTGCGCGGCAGCGGCGAGCGCATCAACCAACGGCACACGGCTGACGGTGAGCGTGGCAAGGGTGCCCGCAAACTGTACCGCGTTGGTCTTGAGCGAAAATCCCCGCGTCAGACGGAACTGTGCCAGAAAACGATGCCAGCGCAACCGGACCGGGGGGCGGCGCAACAGCGCCGCAATGCCGACAATACCTGCTGCCAGCCCCCCCAGCACCACCAGCCCCCAATTGTTTATGAATGCACTCAGCGCGATCAGCGTCCGCGTCAGCAACGGCAATTCCGCACCGCGCGAGGTGAAGACGCGCACGATATCTGGCACCACAAACGTCAACAGCGCCACAATCACCGCCAGTGACACAAGCGCCAGGATGGCAGGATAAAGCAGGGCAAGCTGCACAGTCTGGCGGTTTTTGGCACGCGTCTCCACGAAGCCGGACAGATGTTCCATCACTTGGCCCAATTGCCCCGAAGCTTCACCCGCAGCAACAGAGGCGCGGTAAAAATCGCCGAAGGTCTGCGGATAATCGCCCAGTGCCTGCGCAAAGCTGCGCCCGTCAAGTACCGCGCCGCGCAGGTTCAGCAACAGCGAGGAAACCGCCACGTGGCTGCTTTGATCTGCGACGGTTTTCAGCGCCTGTTCAACGCCAATGCCGGAGCCGACAAGCGTGGCAAGCTGGCGCGTGATCAGCGTCAGTTGGCGGCCTGAAATGCGCGACCGCGCGAACAGCGGCTTGCGGGCGGTCGCGCCCTTCTTCAGCACCGTCGGCTCTACCGATACGGGGGCCAGCCTGCGGCCGCGAAGGGCGGCGCGCGCGGCTGACGCACTGGCGGCCTCGATGATGCCCTTGGCTGTCTTGCCCTGCGTGTCGACGGCTTGATAAGCGAAGGCCGGCATTAGCCGTCAACCTGCGGTATCACGGAATCCTCATGTACGGCGCGCGCCACTTCTTGTGCCGTTGTCAGGCCCGCGCGCATCTTTTCAATGCCGTCGATCAGGATGCCGGGGCCACGTTCGCGTGCCGCAGCGATCAATGCCGCCTCCGATCCGCCTTCGTGCATCATCCGTTCCAGTCCGGTGTCGATCTCGATCACCTCGTAAAGAGGCAGACGCCCTCGATAACCGCTGTCATGGCAGGCATCGCAACCAGTGCTTTTGCGTACCATGGTCCCGGCGGCAATCTTGCCCGCAAGCAGATCGCTTTCGGCGGGGGTCACGGCATGATCGGTCAGACAGTCGGGGCAGTTCTGCCGCACCAACCGCTGCGCGATCAGCCCGCGCAGCATCGGCGCCAGCAGGAAACGCTCTACGCCCATTTCCACCAACCGCGCCACGGCGCCGATGGCGGTATTGGTGTGCAATGTCGAAATAACCAAGTGACCGGTCATTGCAGATTCCACGGCGATCTGCGCCGTCTCGCGGTCGCGAATTTCGCCGACCATGATCACGTCCGGGTCCTGGCGCAGAATGGCGCGCAGCCCCCGTGCAAAGCTCAGATCGGTCTTGGCGTTGACCTGCATCTGCCCGACACCGTCCATTGTGTATTCAATGGGATCTTCCACAGTCATGATGTTGCGTTGCCGGTCGTTGAGCATATCCAGCCCGGCATAAAGCGTTGTGGTCTTGCCCGATCCCGTCGGACCGGTGACCAACACCATACCGTCAGGGCGTGACAGGATGCGTTTGAGCGCGCCGTTATCGCGCTCCGACAGGCCCAGATGTTCGATGCCGCGCAGGGTCTGTCCACGGTCCAGCAGACGCAGCACCACCCGTTCGCCGAACTGCGACGGAATGGTCGAAATCCGCACGTCCAGATCGTAGCCGCCGACGCGCAGCGAAACACGCCCGTCCTGCGGCAGGCGTTTTTCGGCAATATCGAGCTTTCCCATGACCTTGATCCGGCTGGTCAGCAGCGGCGCCAGCGCGCGTTTCGGGCTGAGCACTTCGCGCAGTACCCCGTCCACGCGAAACCGCACCAGCAGGCGGCGTTCCTCGGTTTCGATGTGGACGTCGGACGCGCCTTCCTTGACCGCCTCCAGCAGCAGTGCATTGATCAGGCGCACCACGGGCGCATCGTCGTTTTGGGCCAGCAGATCGTCTACTGAGGCGGCAGTATCGGCCAGCGACGCCAGATCATCATCCGCATCCGCCGCCACCTGCGCCGCCTCGGATGCTGAATCGCGATAGAGCGTGCCAAGGATTGCCTCAAACTCCGCCGCTGCGATTTGCTCGAACGGCAGCGGCCCGCCGTAAATGCGCTGCGCCTCGATCAATGCCTCAAAGGACGCGTCGGCGCGGTGCTGGCAGCGGGTGCCACCAGCGTGGTGCAGCAATACGACACCATTGGTTTGCGCAAATCCATAGGCAAGCCGCACGGCGGGGGTCATGTCGTTCACGGCAACACCTCAAGCAGCAGACGGGCAGAGACGATACCGGGTTCGGGTCGGCGGTCAATCTCGATGGCGCTCACGGTGACGCCGTCCACCTGCTCAAGATCCGAAAGCCAGGTCAACACTGTTGCAAAGGGCGTGTCATCCAGCGTCACACGGCTGCCTTGGCCATCGGGTTCAATGCGGCGCACAGGCAATCCAGCGGCTTCGGCAGATCGGGTGATGCGGGTGGCAATGGGCGTATCGTTTATCGCGCGCGGCGCAGGCGCGTCGCCACGCTGCGCCAATGCTGCGGTGTCAATGACAACGCGGTACGCCGCTATATCGGCCCGCGCGCCGACACGTGCGGCCTGCACGGGCAGCCAGACAAAGCGGTATCCGGCGAACAACGCGACAAGCGGCAAAACAGCAAGGATCAGGATCTTTTCACGGCTGCTGAGAGCGGCAAAGGATTTCATTGTGTCGTGCCCCGGCTGATCCGCATGTCGACTTCTGCCGCGCCACCGCTGGCATTGGCGGCACCGCTGCGCACGGTAAATCCCTGCTGTTCCAACAATTGCTGAAGCTGTTGCAGATCGTCCAGGCCGCTGCCTTCAATCAGTACCGAAAGGCTGTTTTCCTGCGCCCCCCATGCCAGCCTGCGAAAGCTGATCGGCGTGGGCAGCCCGACCATCGCGGCGGTCACATCGCTCAGAAGTGGCAGAAAAGCGCCCTGACTTTGGGTCGCGGCCACAGGGGCAAGCCGCGACAGGATCGCGTCCACATCGCCGCCTTCCAGTGCGATACCGGGCAGGGGGCCGGCGATCGCGGCCTGAGCGCGTGCGCGTTCATGTTGGGCAAGGCGTTGCAGCGCCGACAGATCAAACAACGCAAGCGCCATGTGTATGACCAGCGCCGCAATCACCGCAGAGCCGACAAACAGCGCGATACTGCGGCGACTTTCGCTGTCCCGGCGAATGCGCGCCAAACTGAAGGCCATATCAGCCGGGTCAGGGGGCGGCGGGTTTTCCGACAGGTCTTGCGCGGTCAGATCATTAGGCAGCGCCTCCCCCAGTGAGAATAGCAGCGGCTTGCCCGCGCGCGCCCAAAGCATTGCCAGCATATCCGCCGAGGCCGCGAAACCGGTGCCGTCTGACTGCCTCACGAGAACCCTGTTACCGTCGCGCCAAACCGCCCAGGCAGCGCCATCAGAAGGGGGCACGGGACGCGGGATCAGAAAGAAGTCAGGCAGCACAGGGGCGCTTTGAGCTTCGAACACGGCAAATATATCGCGCGTGAGAACAAGGGCCAGCACCTGACCGGCGGTATCCGCCCTGAGCGGGCCCTGGACGACCTGGACCGAGTCGATGGGCGCCGCGACACGGTCCTCGACTGCATAGGTGAGCAGGGCGGACCGCTGCCGCGCACCGACCTTGGGCAGGGTCACGACATGGGCCGCGATCAACTCTGCCGGGATCAAAACAGGCGGTCCGCCGCGCACCATATGGGCGTACTTCGATGCACGCTGTATCATCGCATTTGAGGGATGGCGTGGCACGCGCGCAATCGCGGTATCAGCAGGCAGGTCTACAGGCAGCCCAAGGGCTGCATCTGGCGCGCTAATGCTTTGATTAGTCACGAATTATTGCCTTTTCTTGGTCCCGTCGTTGCGATACTATGCCACAAACACGCTGTGAGAAGGAATACAGTTTCATGGGTTTTGGGAAATTCCTCCGCCATGCCGCGCGCGGTGGGAACAGCGCAGGCCGCCGGGTGCCGGATGCGGGCGTGACGCTGATCGAAATGATGGTGGTGCTTGTCATCATCGCGTTGGTCGCGGCGATTATCGTGCCCAATGTCATCGGGCGCCCAGATGAGGCGCGCATGACCGTGGCACAGTCGGATATCCGCGCTATTGGATCGGCGCTGGAGCTTTATCGGCTGGACAATCAGAACTATCCCACGACCACACAGGGGCTGGAGGCGCTGGCCGTGCGCCCCACCTCCCCGCCCGAGCCGCGCAACTGGGTTGCGGATGGCTATCTGACGGCGGTGCCAATAGACCCTTGGGGTAATGATTATCTTTACCGTTCACCGGGGGATAACGGGGGCTATGACCTGATGTCGCTGGGTGGCGATGGCGCGCCGGGCGGTGACGGGACGGCGGCGGATATTGTGCACGGCCAGACGCAGGCCAGCAAGTGAGACATGGCGCATCTGGCACGCCGTCACGCGGTGCGCGCGATCCGCAGTCGGGCGTGACCTTGATCGAGGTGCTGGTGGTTTTGGTGCTGGTTGGCGTGATGGCCGGAACTGTCGCGCTGAGCGTCGGACGCGGCGGGCGCGGCGATGTGGCGATGCAGCAGGCGGATCTGCTGGTCGCACGGCTGAACCGGGCAGCGGATGAGGTGATCCTGACGGGTGAGCCGATGCGCTTTGAATGGACCGCAAGGGGATATGGTTTTTCCGTCTATGAGGGCGATGAATGGATGCCACATACAGTGTCTCTGCTGGCCGAGCCGCACATTTTGCCTGACAGGATGCGGTTTGGCGACACGTCCGGATCCGCAGTGCTGTCTGCCGATATGCGGCTGGATGCGGGTAAAGTTCTGGCGCTTGATGTGCTGCGCGACGGCAGCACTGCGGAACAGGTGACATTCGACGGGATCAACGCCGCAAGGGCGGGGCAGGGGATATGAGCGCACGCGCTGATAAAGAGGCGGGGTTCACCCTGATAGAGGCGCTTGTGGCGATGGCGGTGCTGGCGCTTGGCGCGGTGTCGCTGTTGTCTGCGGCCGAAGGACATACAAAGCGCATCACCGACCTGACCGGGCGCGTCGCTGCGCGGTGGGTGGCGGATGAGGCGCTGACGCAATTGCGGCTGGGGCTTGAGCCGCAGGGGCAGGCGGTCATGATGTATGGCATCGCCTTTGATGTCGCGCGCGACCGCGCAGAGACGACGGACCCGGACGTTCAGCGGCTGAGCGTGCGTGTCACCAGGTCCGGCACAGACCAGACGCTTTATGTGCTTGATGGCTATGTTGATACCGGGGCCGCGTCGTGAGGCCGCGGAGGATCACATTTTTGCGGGCAGGCGTGGTGTTGCTGCTTGTGGGGAGCGTTGCCGCCGCCGCGGCCCCGCTGAGCTGGCATTTGCGTGGCCTTGACCGCGTCGTACCACCGATCGCAGAACTGAGGGCTCCGCTGGTGAATGCGTCAGATGGTGTCGATCTGGGTCCGGCGCTGGCGCTGGCGCCCTTTGGCAGCGCGGTGGCCCCCGCGCTGGAGCAAGTTGCAACAGCACCGGTCGATCTTATGTTGCTGGGGGTGATCGTGCGTGACGATCCGGCGCGGTCCTTGGCGTTGATCAGCGTCGCGGGAACTGAGGCGAACTTTCGCATCGGAGATGTGTTGACGCCTGACGTGCAGCTGACACAGGTGGCTCAAAGCCATGTGACAATCGAGATCAACGGCGAATCCAGCGTTTTGTCTTTTGATGGCAAAGAAGTGGATCCGGCAGCAGAGGCCGCATTGACCGGCTCCGAAAGGTTGCGTGCACTGGCCACATCAGGTCAGGGTCAGACCGCCAGCGAGCGTGTGGACGCAGCACAGCGCGCAACGCCTGCCACGACGCAGGATTATATCAATATGTGGCGCGACCGCATCAGCGCCAATCCCGCACAGGTTCTGGATACAATAGGTTTGGTCCCGACTGAAAACGGATATATGGTCGCGGACGAGCATGACGTGGGTGTAAATCGTGCTGGGTTAAGGGCAGGTGATCTTGTGAAATCGGTGAATGGGCAGAGTGTGGGCGACGTTGATAAGGACCGCGATCTCTATGATGCGGTGGCAGAATCCGGGCTTGCGCGCATCGAAGTCGAAAGGGACGGGCAGACCATCGTGATGTCTTTCCCCCTGCAATGATCCGCCTCTTTTCATATGTTTGCGCCGCATTGGTGACGCTGGTGCTGGCATTCCCGATGCGCGCGCAAGCGCAGGAAACCTTTGTCATCAATCTGCGCGACGCTGATATCTCCGTCTTGGTAGAACAGATTTCCGAGATCACCGGCCGCACGCTGGTGCTTGATCCGGGGTTAACCGGCGATGTGACTGTTGTTTCGGCACAGGCATTGGACAAGGAAGGCGTTTGGTCCCTGTTTCAGTCGATCCTGAGAGTGCGCGGGTTTGCGGCAGTGCAGGCCGGCACCATCTGGCAGGTCGTCCCGGAAGCGCAGGCCCGTACCGTAAGCGGCCCGTCTCTGGCTGAGACACCCTTTGCCGGCGGTCAGGATGTCGTCACTGAAATGCTGCGTCTCAACCGCCTTCCGGCGGCAGAGGCGGTCAGGGTCCTACGCCCCCTGGTCGCTGAATCAGGTTATATCGAGGCGGTCGAGGACCCAAATGGGATCATCATTACCGACACCCTGGATAACGTGGCGCGCATCATCGCCATAGCGCGCAGTTTTGACGGCGATGCACAGGTCCGCGCCGAGGTTTTGCGTTTTCGCAGCGCCGATGCCGCCACCGTAGGCAACGCCATTCTAGAGGTTCTGGGACCGGCCGGCACGGGTGCGCGGCTGTCCATTGACCCAAATTCGAACCTGCTGTTGGTGCGCGGCACGCCTACCGATATTGCGGAAATCCGCAGCCTTGCCATTGCCATGGACGTGGCCCCCCGCAAGGACCCGCGCGCAGCAGTTGCCACAACAGTGTTCAACCTTCAATTCGGTGACGCCGCCGTGATCGCAGAGATTATCCGCGGCACCGTGGGCGACGCCACCAATATCACCAACGTCATTGCCGAGGACGTCGGTGCCGCCGAAGTCGTAACCGAGGGCACCGAGGAGGTGGCAGGCGGCAAGTTCATGCCACTGTCGCGCGTCATCGCGCCCGATGCCGTGGCGGTCACGCCATCAGTTGAAACCAATTCCATCATTGTGCGCGGTACCGCCGCACAGGTTCAGGAAATTGGCCAGCTTATTCATGCGCTGGATGTGCGCCGCCCGCAGGTGATGATCGAGGCGGCAATTGTCGAGGTGTCTGGCGACGTGGCTGAACGTCTGGGCGTGCAGCTTGGGCTTGGCCCGAACATACCAAACGGCGGCATCGCGGCTACCTCCTTTGCGAATGGCGGGGGATCATCGCTGGGTGCGGTGCTGGCGGCGGTCGGCGTGCCTGCGGGATCCGCGCTGTCAACGGGTTTGACGTTGGGCGGCGGCGGCAATGATTTCGGCATTCTGGTACAGGCACTGGCCCAGTCCACGCGTGCGCGCCTTCTGTCGACGCCTTCAATCACGACACTTGACAATGAACCGGCAACCATCGTCGTGGGTCAGAACGTGCCGTTCCGTACCGGCAGTTTCGCAACGGATGGCAACACCTTGACCCCGTTCACCACGATTGAACGCAAGGACGTCGGTATAACGATGAACGTCCGGCCCCGCATTACCGGCGGCAACGTCGTGCAACTGACCATCGAGCAGGAAATATCGAGCCTTGTTGACGCCAATGTCGAAGGTGCTGCCGACCTTGTCACCAACCGGCGGGTGATCAACACCACAGTCATGGCCGACAATCGCGGCACCGTTGTATTGGGCGGTCTGATCACCGATGACCGCACCAGCGGCACCAGCAAGGTGCCGGGTCTGGGCGACATACCGGTGGTGGGCGAATTGTTCAAATCGCGCAATGCACGCAACACGCAGCGCACCCTGTTTGTCTTCCTGCGCCCCACGATCCTTCGCAGCCGCGAAGACGTGCAGGCAGCCTCCTCGTCGCGCTATAACAAGCTGCAGGCGGCGGACACGCGCCAGCCGCCGAAAACCATACTCAAGGAACGCGAAGTGCGCCAGCTGCCCCTTGAAATCCAAGGGCTCTATTGAGCGAACGTCGGCTTGTGCCGTTAAAAACGGACCGATATTGCGGATACGTAATTCTGTGACGTTCGCGTCAGAGTGCAGTGAAATGTATCGCGTTTGGCCAATTGCCCAGCGAACAGAAGTGCGTGCGCCCGGATTGGCCACGTGTTCGCAGCCGATCAGATCAGAACCACTCGGA
>JAGXHC010000015.1 GCA_024636405.1 Sulfitobacter sp.
CCTCACCGCAGACCCGGTCAGTCAACCAAGTCCCGCGACAAGTATCAATGCCCCGCGACCCGGTTGCGACAGATTGCGTCAGGAATTGTGACAGGGGCGACTAAATCGGGGGCGTCGCCCAGTGGGCCGGGCGACAACCTGTGGATTATGCCCGGATGATGCTGCGATGCGCCGCGTTACCCCGAAACCGCTGGTTTGCCGCGTCACGGCAAAATCAAGCGATGCGTCTGGGTCGTTCAGGTCTCGGACCTGAATTGATCCTGCGACCACAACATACGGCGCTGGGTCATGCGCGCCTGCTGATGTGCCTTGGAAAGCGGGCTTGCGGGAATGTCCACACCGCAAAATTCCTGCTGATCAACACGGGTATTGCGCTCTACCACGTAAGGGCTGGCGGGCAGGATGCTACGCAGACATGACGGGTTCTGAACATTGTGTGGCATCGGGAAAGCTCCTTGCAAAGCTGCCGGTCAAGCGGTCCGAAACGGTGGCAGAACGGCGTTTCATCAACAGAACCCGGATCGCCGCCACCCGGTTCCTGCATGATAACACAGATGCGCAAATATTTGCCTGCACAATTCGCCGCGCAGCGCTGTGGCTCAAGGTCCAGCCCATACCGTCCCGCCGATTTTTCAGGTTTTGAACCTGAAATGGAATGGATCAGTCCCTCGGCCGACGCCGCCGGTCCCCCACGACGCCCACATCACACGATGCTGTTGCCCTGACCGCGAAATTATCCGGCTGCTGCCGCCGCCGCTGCACCCAAGGCCTGCATGGCGTCGCGGTACGGAAAAGGTCCGTGGCTGATCCGGGCGACACCGCAGTCCGCCAGAACATCAATCGCCGGGGCAGCAGGGGATTTCATGACATTGACCGGCAGCATTACCTGCGCGCAGACCTCCGCGATCAATGCGGAGGACGAAAGGCCGGGCACGAAGAACCCGTCGGCCCCGGCATCTGCAAAGGCGCCCGCGCGCGCCAATGCCGCGTCGATCAGCCCGCCATGATCCTGCGCCGGGTTTTGCAAAAACAGATCGGTGCGCGCGTTGATGAACAGCGCAACACCTTCTGCCTCCGCCGCCTTGCGTATCGCGGCGATGCGCCCGGCCTGCACCGCTATATTGTGCATCCCCTTACCGCCCAGAATCTGATCCTCGAAATTCAGGCCAACCGCCCCGGTGCCGATCAGGGCGCGCACATTTTCAGATAGCGCATCCACCGCCACCGCATAGCCGCCCTCGAAATCAACGCTGACCGGCACCTCGACAGCGCGTACTATTTCCCCCGCGGTCCGCAGCAGCGCCTCCAGCGGCACCGCCTCGCCATCGTCATACCCTTGCGCCGCCGCCACGGACCACGATCCGGTCGCAATGGCAGCCGCACCAGCCTGCGCAACCGCGCGCGCAGACCCGGCATCCCATATGTTGTAAAGCACCAGTGGTTTGCCTTGCCTGTGCAGGTTGCCAAAAGCGCGGGCGTTGTCGTGCTGATCTGTCATCGCGTCAGTTCCTTTTCAGGCTCGCACAGCTAGAGGCTTGCGCAGCTTACCGTCTCGCAAAGCTACCGTCTCGCGCAGCTAGAGGCTTGCGCACCTACCGTCTCGCACAGCTACCGGCTCGCACAGCTACAGTGCTGGGGCAACCACTACACTTCGGGCACAGCCGTATTTCAAGCCGCTACGCCACCCCCTGCACCCAAGGCGCGCAGGGGGTTGGCGCACCGCGCTATAGCCCCTTGGCGCGATAGCTCGCCGCGACCTTGGCAATCGACACCAGATAGGCAGCGGTGCGCAGATCATCCACGTCATCACGGCCGTGCCAGACCGCCGCCATCGATTCGTACGCCGAGCGCATGGTGTCATCCAGACCGGAGCGGACCAGTTCAAGCTCGCCCGCGCCGCGCAGGTACTTCTCCTTGAAGTCAGGGCTCAGGGTCCAGCCCAGCTGCTTGTCCGCACTTAGCCGCTCAAGCTCGTCCACAACCAGCTGGTGGCGGCTTTCTTCTTGCCTGCGTTGCATGCGGCCAAACCGAATGTGGCTCAGGTTCTTGACCCATTCAAAGTACGACACCGTCACACCGCCGGCATTGGCGTACATGTCGGGGATGATCACCGTGCCCTTGTTACGCAGAATTTCATCGGCGCCCGCCGTCACCGGGCCATTTGCCGCCTCAACGATCAGGGGCGCCTTGATGCGGTCGGCGTTGCCCATGTTGATCACGCCCTCAAGCGCGGCCGGGATCAAGATGTCGCAATCCTGCTCCAAAAGCGTTGCACCGTCCGGTTCGCAGTGCGTGTCGGGATAGCCGGTGATGGTGCCGTGCTTTTCGACCCATTGATGCACCGCCTCCACATTCAGCCCCTTATCGCTGTACAGCGCGCCGTCGCGCTCGATGATGGCGGTGATCACACAGCCGTCTTCCTCGCTCAGGAACTTGGCAGCGTGATATCCCACATTGCCCAGCCCCTGGATTGCCACACGTTTGCCCTTGAGCGTGCCGGTCATCCCGGCCTTTTTCATCCCCCGCGGATCGCGAAAGAAAGCATGCAGCGCATATTGCACGCCGCGCCCCGTGGCCTCAGTGCGGCCCTGGATGCCGCCCGCGTTGATCGGTTTGCCGGTAACGCATGCAGTGCCGTTGATATCGGTGGTGTTCATGCGCTTGTACTGATCGGCAATCCACGCCATCTCGCGCTCGCCAGTGCCCATGTCAGGGGCCGGTACGTTCTGGCTGGGGTTGATCAGATCGCGCTTGATCAGCTCATAGGCAAACCGGCGTGTGATCAATTCCAGCTCATGCTCATCATATTCGCGCGGATCAATGCACAAACCACCCTTTGAACCGCCAAAAGGCGCCTCGACCAGCGCGCATTTATACGTCATCAGCGCCGCCAGCGCCTCCACCTCGTTCTGGTTAACGCCCAGCGAATACCGGATGCCGCCCTTGACCGGTTCCATGTGTTCGGAATGCACGGACCTGTAGCCGGTAAAGGTGTGGATCTTGCCCCGCAGGCGCACCCCGAACCGCACCGTATAGGTGGCGTTGCACACCCTGATCTTCTCCTCCAGCCCCGGTGGCAGGTCCATCAACGCCACGGCACGGTTGAACATCATGTCTACGCTGTCGCGAAAGCTTGGTTCATTGGCTGGATTCATCAGTCTCTCCTTTGGCAAGTCCGGACAGGGGCGCAAAGCGACTCATCCGGTCCCAGAATACACGGGCACCCTAAGCCGCATGTTAACGGATCGCGACAATTTTAATCCGGCACGCCCGATATGCGGGCAAGGCGCGTGCGATTCGTGATTAACGGCCATCGTTTACGCAACGGAAACAACGTGACCGCAAAACCCGGATCGTCCCTCAAAATGGCAATTTTTCGGCAATTTCTGCCCTTTCATCGCCCTATTTACGCCTTTTTGCCCCGTCATAACAGATCGCAAGGGAAAGTCCGAAATGCGCCGGTGCACCGATTGCACCTGGCCTGAAAGGTAACCACGATGACTTATGATTCATATGCCAAACCCCGTTCCACCGGCGCAAAGGTGCCTTTGCGCACCCGGTTCACGGATGACGAAAACGGCGCCGTAACGATTTTTGCGTGTTTCATGATAATCATCATGTTGATGGTGGGCGGTATCGGGGTCGACCTGATGCGCCACGAAATGGAGCGCACGCGCATTCAGGCGGTTGCCGACCGCGCAGTGCTTGCCGCCGCCGACCTTGACCAGCGGCTCGACCCCGAAGGCGTCGTGCGTGATTACTTCGCCAAATCCGGGATGGCTGGCTATGTCAAAGGGGTTACGGTCAACGAGGGCCTGAACTACCGCACGGTCACGGTCAACGCTTCGGCCGAAATGCAAACCCAGTTCATGGACATGCTGGGCGTTGACACCATGATCATTCCCGCCAGCTCAAGCGCCGAGGAAAAGGTCTCCAAGGTAGAAATCTCGCTGGTGCTGGATATTTCGGGCTCCATGGGCTCGAACAACAAGATGGAAAACCTCCAGGACGCCGCCGGGGTCTTTATCGACACCGTGCTGCGGCCCGAAACCGCAGATCTGATCTCGGTCTCCGTGGTGCCCTATACCGCCCAGGTCAATGCCGGTTGGGATATCTTCAAAGAGCTGAACATCTACGCACGCCACCCCTATTCCTACTGCGTTGATTTCGACAACTCCGACTTCGACTCGGCGGCACTCAGCCAGGCCAAAAGCTATGACCACATGCAGCACTTTGATGAAGGCTGGTACTGGAACGGCAAGCACTACGACAACAGAGGCCGCTATGACAACATCGACAACCCCGGCTGCCCAAAGCAAAGCTACGAGGAAATCTATCCTTTCTCGCAGAACGCCGGTGTCCTCAAAGCGCGGATCAACCAGTTCGAGCCACGCGCCAATACGTCGATCCATCTGGGCATGAAATGGGGTGTTGCGATGCTTGACCCCGCTTTCCGCCCGATCACGCAAAAGCTGCCTGTTGACGCGATCTTCAAATCACGCCCCGCCGCCTACTCCGACATTGAGACGCTCAAGACCGTGATCCTGATGACGGACGGTGAAAACGTGACGACACAGCGGATCAACAGCAGCGTTTATGCCAACGACAGCCATGAACGGCACTGGAGCGATTATCCCCTGAACTACTGGCTGAACAGAAACGTGCGCAGCAGTGAGCACTGGAGATGGAAGTGGACGAAATACACCCCATCCCAAGGTGACGCGCTGCTGTCCAACGTCTGCGACGCCGCCAAGGATGCGGGCATCGTGATCTGGTCCATCGGCTTTGAAGTCTCCAACCACGGTGCATCAGTGATGCGTGACTGCGCCTCCTCGCCCACGCACTTCTTCCGGGTGGAAGGTGTCGAAATCCGCGACGCATTCGAGGCGATTGCGCGCCAGATCAACCAACTGAGGCTGACACAATGATTATGTCCCTTGTCCACAAACTGCGCCGTTTCGGCCGTGATGAAAACGGCGCAGTCATTCTCTTCGAATTTGTCATCTTCGTACCGCTGCTGTTCAGCTGTTTCCTGATGTCGGTCGAAATGGGCATCTACTCGATGCGCAACATGTTCCTGGATCGCGGGCTTGATATCGCGGTCCGCCATATCCGGCTCAACACGGACCTGCCGATGACGCACAACGACATCAAGGACATGGTCTGCGACTACGCCGGATTTGTGGATGACTGCGACACGACGCTGCGGCTGGAAATGACCCCCGTCGATCCGCGCAACTTTGCCGCCTTCAATCAAGCGGCAGATTGCGTTGACACCTCCCAACCGGTCACACCCGCGCGCGGTTTTGTGCGGGGTCAGGAACACGACATGATGCTGCTGCGGGCCTGCGTCAAGTTTCGCCCGGTATTCCCCGGCACAGGGCTTGGCTTCGGCTTTGCCAAAGATGGATCAGGCATGGCCCAGATGATCTCTGCCGCCGCCTTTGTACAGGAGCCAAGATGATGCCCAAGCGTTTGCTCAAATCCCTTGTGCGCCGCGATTTCCTGCGCAACGAGGAAGGGACGATTGCACTTGAGACCATGGTCATCCTGCCCGCGTTGTTCTGGACCTATCTCGCGATGTTCTCGATCTTTGATGCGTTCCACATGTACAGCCTCAACCAAAAGGCGGCCTATACCATCGGCGACGCCGTCTCGCGTGAAATGGTGCCGCTTGACGACGAATATCTTGATGGCATCAAGGACATGTTCGAATACCTCAGCTACGGCGGCGGTCCAACGACATTGCGCATCACTTCGGTGCAATATGACGCCGACAAGGACGAGTTCCGGCGCGATTGGTCGCGCACCCGCGGGTTGGCCGCAGTGCCTTTGATGACCGAAGACGTCAAGAACTGGACAGACAGATTGCCCATGATCCGTGACAATGAATACATCACCATCGTGGAAACCTGGAAGACCTACCAGCCGCCGTTCAACACCGGACTGGAGCAGCGTGAAATCCGCAACTTCATCTTCACGCGGCCCCGCTATACGCCGTGCATCCTGTTCGGCAACACCGGCGATACGTGCTGATCAGCCAACGACAGGCACCAGACTCAACGAACGAACACCGCGCGCTGCTTCCGGGTGGCGCGCCTTTCGCGTGTGGCGGTCAGTTTGGCCCACACCGACCCCGACTGCCGCTGGGGGCAAAGCGGCGCTCATATCTGCCCCGTTGACGGCACCCGAAACCAGATCACCTGCGCGGTGCTGTCGGCGCGGATTCCGGCAAATCGCGCGCCTCGCCTTGGGGCTTGGCCGCTAGCGCTGCTCATCCCCGCGCTGCGCCATCAGCACCGACAGGATCTCCGACATGAATTTGGTCTGACTTCCCGGTGTCATGCCGCCGATGCCGATGCGGCGACCGATGCGCCACCACAGACCAGGGCGCCATGACCGCGGTCCAGCGGCGCGGGTCTTGAGCAAGAACCCATTCGACGGCTTGAATGCAAAAAATCCACGGTCCATGCCCACGATGTCTTCGACCCGCGCAATCACCGTGCCGTCGCCGTCGCGCACTTCGGTGCCGGTCAGTTCAATCCGGCTGGCCGTGGCGCGGCGCATCGCGTCTGCCATCCACAGCGCGGCAACCCCGAAAGCGATCAAAAACAACTGCCAGCCAAACGCGGGTGGCTGCACAAAAGCAATCACAATCACCAGCACCCCCAGCCCCCCCAGCGCGCCAAGCCCCAGCACCCGTCGACCCATCGACGCCTTGACCGTGGCAAGCACTTCGTCGGGATCGAACGTGGGATCGGTCGGTGTCATGGGCGCAGTCCTCATTGGTTGCGCGTCCCTACCCCGACGCGGCGCATGCAGCAAGCGTCAGTCGCGGCGCTTGGCCCTGCGCGGTCCCCGCGCCAACACATCTTCCAGCGCGTCGGCATAAGATGCACGTGCCGTATCGTCCATCCGGGTGACGCGGTCCAGCCACGCGGCCTGTGCCGACGCTTGCACCGCCGCACCTGCGGCCTGCTGCGCATCAAGCACGGCGCGCACCGCCGCCGCATCAAACGGTGCCGCGCGCAATGCCGCCAGCATCTGCTGGAACTGCGCGCGGCGGGTGTCGCGCGATGGTGTGTCCTGCCCTTGCATCTGCTGGCGCATTGCGCGCCGCTCGGCACGCGGCAGCGCCTGCATATATGGCATCGCATAGGACATCGCCCCCGGTCCGGTCCGCTCACGCGCGCCCGGCCCGCCCGCGTGACGATAGCCCGCACCCGCCAGCGCACCGATTAGCAGCAGGTTGACCGCCAGCGACAGCCCCAGCGCCCAGCGTACCCTGCGTCCCCACTTGTCCCGATCCGTCTGCATCACGTTATCCTTCCTCGATGTCCCAGCCAAAGGTGGTCATGTCCTGCGCCTCGGCGGTGTCCAGTGCCGTCGCGCTGTCAGTGGCCAACCACAACTGCCCCGCCAGATCCGGTATCACCTCGGGCGGGGCCACACCCAGCCAGAATCCCACGACTGTCGCGCTCACCAGCCCGCCCAACGCCGGCACGCCGCCGATTGCCTGCACCAGCGCGCGCCACCCGCGCCGACGGGGCCCCGGTTGCGCCGCCCTGGCATCCGCCAGCACCCGTGACGTCAACGCCCCCGGCACCTGTGGCGGGGTTGCACGCGCGCGCACAAAAAGCGCTTCCAGCGCTGCATCGTCGTTTTGCCGATCATCTGTCATCGTCATACCCCAATGCGTCTTTCTGCCCTGCCAGTGCCGCCTGCAAGGCGCGTTTGCCCCGCGCTGTCAGGCTCTCGACCGCTTCTATCCCCACGCCCAGAACCGCGGCGATCTGCGGATTTGCAAGACCATCGATGTGGCGCAGCACCACGGCCTGCCGCTGCCGGTCCGGCAATGCATCAAGCGCGCCTTGCAAGGCATCGCCCCGCGCCAGCCGCTGCAACCGTTGGTCTGCCCGCTCGGCGGGATCGACCGGCTCTGCCACGTCTGCCAGCGCAACACCGCCACGCCGCTTGCGCAGCCGGTCAATGCACAGGTTCGCCACCACTCGGTAGGCCCATGTGCTGACCCGCGCCTCGCCAGACCGCCAGTCGGGCGCAATCCGCCACAACCGCAACATCGCCTCCTGCGTCACATCCTCGGCCTCCGCGCCGTCGCCCAGCACCCGAAGCGCATGGCCATAGAGCCGGGGCATCAACTGTGTGCTCAACAGCCGCGCCGCCGCCGCATCGCCTGCGGCATAGCGCCCAAGCAAGGCCGCGTCATCATCCGCTGCGCTGTCTTCATCATCCATCGGACCACTGGCTACCGGGCGCGGGCATGACTGACAAGCCACGCCCGCGCCCTGTGCCTTACTCAGACGCAGGCCGCTCATGCTGCTTCATGCCGTGGTGACCGTGGCCTTTGCGCCCCGCGCGTGCCTGTGCGAATTCTTCCGCGCTCAGGCTGCCGTTGCCGTCCTTGTCGAGCCGCTTGAGCATCCTTGCCGGATCATGCCGCGCGGCCATCTCTTCCATCGACAGCTTGCCATCCTTGTCCGCGTCCATCCGCTCCATCATCCGCGCGCCCCGGTCATTCTTGCCGCCGCGCCCTTTATGGCCCATCTCCGCCAACTCAGAGGCATCCAGCGCACCACTGGAATCCTTGTCGAACTGTTCCAACATCTTCTTTACATGCTAGCCCTGCATCGCCTCGCGCTGCGCCTGCATTTCATCTGTCGTCAGAAAACCGTCGCCGTCGCTGTCAGCACTGGCAAACCGCGCTGCCGCATGGGCATCCAACTCCGCCTGTGTGATCTGGCCGTCGCCGTCCGTGTCCATCGCGGCAAACCGGTCGGCGCGTGGGCCGTCCTGCGCCAAAAGGGCACCACCACCAAGGGCCATAAGCCCGCTCAACACGATGATCTGCACGTTTGCTCGTTTCGTCATGGTCATTCTCTCCTCAGGTTCTTTATCGCGCGGTGACCTTTTCGGCCCCGCGATACCCAATCAAACGGGCCGCGCGCAGAATTCCGTCGCAGAAATCTGCAAATCAATGCGCGCGCTTTGCGACATCGCGACGCAACGCCGCACTGCGGGGTTCCAATTTCGGCCGTTACCCACCATCTAGGCACAAGCCAAGGAAACCACATGCAGCAGCAACAGATCGTCCAGAACCCCAGCGATGCGGAACCGACAGAGCGCCCCCGCTGGACTTCGATCTTGCGTGGCTGGCGCGGCAAATGTCCCAACTGCGGGGCCGGTCCGCTGCTGAAAAGCTATCTCAAGGTCAACCATGACTGCGCTGTGTGCCGACAGGAGTTCTTTCATCACCGCGCCGATGACGGGCCCGCCTATCTGACAATCCTGATCGTCGGACACCTGATGGCCCCGCTGCTTCACACCGTCTTTGTCACCTGGAGACCCGAACCGCTGACCCTGTTCACGATATTTGCTGTTGGATGTACCGCGCTCTCGCTTTACCTTCTGCCCAGACTGAAAGGCGCGCTCATCGGGTTCCAGTGGTCCAAAGGCATGGGCGGCTTTGGCGCGTCGTCCTGACGGGCGCAGACCGCCAGTCCTTACAGGCCGGGAAAGCGTGACATGAATGACAAGCTGAAAATAGACAAAAGCCAGATCCGCAACGCGGCAACCGTCATCGTGATCCGCGACCGCCACACCGCACCGCGCATTCTGATGGGGCAACGCGGCGCGCAGGCGGTGTTCATGCCCAACAAATTCGTCTTTCCCGGCGGTGCCGTGGACGCAGGCGACGCCGACATTCCGCTTGCCACGCGCCTGCCCGATGTCTGCGCTGCGCGGTTGGCCGAAGATGCCGACCCCGTTTTGGCCCATGCCATTGCCGTCGCAGCCGTGCGCGAGTTGTGGGAGGAAACGGGCCTGATCCTTGGCCGTCCCGGCACCTGGGACGGCATTGCGCCACCGGACTGGCAAACCTTTGCCGCCACCGGCCACCTGCCCCATGCAGCACCGCTGCAATTTGTGTTCCGCGCGCTTACTCCGCCCGGCCGGCCCCGCCGCTTTGATGCGCGTTTCTTCTTGGTCGATGCCGAAGAGATCGCCACCGATCTGGATGATTTTGACGCCGCCTGCGAGGAACTGTCACACCTGCAATGGGTATCGCTGGCCGATGCGCGCGCCTTTGACATGCCCTTCATCACCGAAGTGGTGCTGGCCGAAGTAGAAGCCCGCGCGCGCGACCTTGCACCGCCCACCTCGGTGCCGTTTTTCAAAAACAACGACGAAGAAAGCCTGTTCCTGCGCCTGCGCGGACATCCGATGCCGGGCTAAATCCGCCCCGCCGTACCCGTCATCTTGGGGCCTGATCCGGCGCACGCCCGGTCAGATCACCACCACCAGCATGACGATCGACCCCACCAGCACGGCCATCCCGGCCCATTCGCGCCCCGATATCTTCTCTCTGAAAAACAAGGTCGAGGCCGCAACGCTCAGGATCAATTCGACCTGACCCAACGCTTTTACATAGGCCGCGTTCTGCAAGGTGAAGGCGATGAACCAACACAGCGACCCGCCCATTGACGTAAGCCCGATCCAGATCGCGACCCGCCGCGCCGACCAGACCGTGCGCATCTGCCCCGGTTCGCGAAACCAAAGCCAGACCACCATGATCAGCGTCTGCATCGTGACCACCGCCGCAAGGGTGACCGCTGCGCGCAGGAACGGATCTTGCGTCAGCACCGCCAGCGACGCACCGCGATACGTCACCGCCGATATCGAAAACAAGAACCCCGACCCGATACCCAGCGCCACGGCGCGCGTGTTGACATGGCCCATCCGCCAGCCCTTTGCATCCTCGCCGCCCGACAGCAGCAACAGACCCACAATGCCCAGCGCAATCGCCGCAAACCCCGCAAGGCTCACGCCTTCGCTCAGCAAAATCCACCCCATCAGGACGGTCTGGATCACTTCGGTTTTCTTGAACGTGATGCCGACTGCGAAATTACGCTGCTTGAACAGCAACACAACACAGACCGTCGCCATGATCTGCGCCGTGGCCCCGACCAGACCGTAGGCCCAGAAGCCCGGCGCAATCTGCGGCAACACCCGGCCCGACAGACCCAGATAAAGCGCCAGCAGCACCCAGATAAACGGCGCCGAATACAAAAACCGCGAAAACGTCGCCCCTGCCGCCGACAGCGTCGCCGCCGCCAGATGCTTTTGCAGCATGAACCGCGCGGTCTGGAAAACCGCGGCGGCAAAGGTCACAAGAATCCAAAGATCGGGCACGGGCATCGTCATACCCGGTCTAGTGGCCCAAAATCAGCGCCCCTGCCAGAGCGGATGTGCCACCTGATCCTTGCTGCGCCACAGGTACTGGCGGAAAATCTGCGCGTAAGAGCGGTAAACATAGCCGTGATTGCGCCGCAGATACCGCGCCTTGTGTGCACGGTAAAGCGCCGGCAGCCGATACCACGACACCCCCGGATGCATGTGATGCACCACGTGCAGGTTGTTGTTGAGAAACAAAAAAGCCAGCACTCCGCGGTCTTCCACAATGACGCTGCGCCCGGACGCGCGCACATGCGCCTGATGCTCCAGAAAGGTTCGGATCTTAAGCACCGACAGCGCGCCATAGCACGCCAGCAGATAGGCCCAGACCGGCACCGCGGACAGGCTTACCAGCCACACCACAACCACCACGCCCGGCACATGCAGCGCCCAGTCGCGCGCCACCTGCCGATCGCCTGCGCGCCACCGCGCCAGATCGCCGCGCAGAAATCCTTCCATGCCGATCATCGGCCCGATTAGCATCCGGCCCAGCATCGTGTTGTTGAACTGCGCCATCGTCTGACGCCAGCGCGGCAAAGCGGCCCAGACCGCAGGATCAAGATAATTGGTTTCGGGATCATCATAGGGGTCCGTCAGCACCGCATCCCTGTGATGCGCCAGATGCAGCGTCCGAAACCGCAGATAGGGCACCAACAGCCCCGGCTGCACCAGACCCAAAACCACCGCCGCCCGGTCCGACCGAAACGGATGACCATGCAGCAGTTCATGCGACAGCGAGGAATGCAGCACCAGCACCGGCACCAGCACCAGCACGGCCACGCCGGTCCAGCCAGCCGGCAGCATCAGCGCCGTGGCCCACAGACCGTAACATGCCAAAAACAATAATACCGTGGGCCAGTCCCACCGCCGCAACGTGCCGCGCAGATAAATTGATGTGGTCGCATATCTTTTGAAAATTGGGGTCGTGCCGGGGCGCATGAATTGCCTGTCTGCATCAAGATAACGTCTTTGTGATAGACCCCGCCACCGCACACCGCCATTCCGATAATGATTAACAATGGCCGCAGTTTGTGATATTTATCTACACATCATGTCAAAAATCACCAAACTGTCCCGCGCCACTCTGTTCCGCACCCGATTGGCCCAGGCCATGACCGCCACCAATACCACTCAAAGCGGTCTCGCCCGCGCAGTCCAGACCGACCGATCCACGCTGTCGCAAGCTCTGACAGACACCGGCGCGCGCCTGCCCAGCGCCCATGTGGTCGGCGCCTGTGCCGATGCGCTTGGCGTTTCTGCCGATTGGCTGCTTGGCCTCTCGGACCGCCCCGAAACCGCCGCTGACCTGCTGTCCAACAGCTTTGAGGTCAGCCACGCCCCCCGCGCCCTTGTCGATCAGCAGATTTTCGACTGGCACCGCGAGGCGGCAGGCTACAAGATCCGCCACGTCCCTGCCGCCCTGCCCGATATGCTCAAGACGGACTCGATGCTGGAATGGGAATTCGGCCCCCATCTGGGCCGCACGACGCAACAGGCAATCAATGCCTCACGCGACCGGCTTGACTGGATGCATCAGGCGCGCTCGGAATACGAAATCGCGATGCCGCTGTTCGAGATCGAAAGCTTTGCACGCGGCAACGGGTATTACGCAGGCCTGCCCGCCGCCCAGCGGCTGATCCAGATGGATCGGCTTATCGATCTGTCGCGCCAACTCTACCCGCGCCTGCGGATTTACCTCTTTGATGCCCGCAAGCTCTACTCTGCGCCCGTGACGGTGTTCGGGCCCCTGCTCGCTGTGCTTTATACCGGCGGCCACTACATGGCATTCCGCGACCGCCAGCGCGTCGATACCCTAAGCGAGGATTTCGACGTGCTGGTGCGCGAAGCGACCCGGACCGCGCGCGACTTCCCCGACCACCTCAGCGATCTGCGCGCCCTGATCCGCTGACATCCCCCGACCTGCGACCCCGGCCCCTTGACGCAAACCTCCGCACGCATCCACGCGGCGACAGCCCCCCACACGATCCCCACAAGCCGAACCGCAAAACCTCACACTTTCGGGTCCGGGTTCTCCGTGTGCCCATCCACCGCAATGACCTGCCCCGACACCATGCGCGCCGCATCCGAGCCAAGGAACACGGCCAAATCCGCCACATCCCGCGCCTCGACGAACGACCGCATCGACGTCCCCACCGCATAGCCGTCATAAACCTGATCGCGCGTCATGCCCTTGGCTGCCGCCTCGCGGGCCAGCACACCCTCCATGCGCGGGCCTTCCACCGCACCGGGGCAAATCGCATTGGCACGCACCCCAAAGGGCCCCAACTCCATCGCCAGCGTCTTCATCAACCCGATCACCGCCCATTTCGCCGCCGCATAGGGCGCCCGATTGGGATACCCGTATATCCCCGCAGTTGACGACGTGACCACAATCGCCCCCCGGCCCGCCGCCTTCATCAGCGGTGCGGCATATTTCGCGGCCAGAAAAGCACCCTCCAGATTGACGCTCACGCAGGCGCGCCAGTCTTCCAGCGCGATGTCCTCAATCATTGCTGTCGGCCCGGCAATGCCCGCGTTGGCGCACAGCACGTCAATGCCGCCCATCTGCCCGATCACCTCCCGCATTGCGGCCTCGTCGTTCGCGCTTGCGACGTGGCGCTGCCAGCCGTCAGGGCACGCCGCCAGCGCCTTTGCGTCCACATCCGTCACCCAAACCTCGTATCCCGCCGCATCAAATCCTTCGCCCATCGCGCGCCCGATCCCGGCCGCCCCGGCGGTGATCAAAACCCGCCTCATCGCGGTGCGCCGACATGGCGGCCGGCCCCGTCCGGCGCAAGACGGTCGGCCTGCGCCTGCACAAACCGTGTCAGCGCCGCCTCGATTTCGGGTGATGGCGCTGACGGTTTGCGGCTCTCAAGGCTCACATGCAGCAGGAAATGTTCGCCCGTGGCCAACAGCGCGCCATCGCGGCGCATTTCATGCCACAGGTGCATTTTCTTGCCGCCGCCCGACAACACCCGTGTCGTCACCTCGATCACATCCCCCGCCAGCGCCTCTCCCAGATGCCGGATATGGGTTTCGGCGGTGAAATAGCTGCCACCCGATGCGATATAGGCCGCGTCGCAGCCGATCATTTCCATGAACCGGTCTGTCGCATCGCCAAAGGCGTGCAGATACCGCGCCTCGTTCATGTGGCCGTTGTAATCGGTCCAATCCAACGGCACCGCACGGCGCACGGTGACAACGGGCTGCGACGGATCTTCGATATCCGCCGCACGCGCCGCCAGCACGGTGCCGTCACGCATCGCCTTGTCCTGCGCATTCATCAGTGCACCGGCACCCCAGTTCTGGGTTTTCAGCGCACGCATCATGGAAACCAGATTGGTGTCGCGGATACGTTCCAACTCGCGGATCGAATGTGCGCCCGATTGCGCGTCTGACTGGCCCGCAATCAGATCAACCAATTCATCGGTGAACTCCGGCACATCCGTCAGCTTCGTCCACGGCCATTGCAGGCACGGACCGAATTGCGCCATGAAATGCTTCATGCCCGCCTCGCCACCGGCCACGCGGTAGGTCTCAAACAGGCCCATCTGCGCCCAGCGGATGCCAAAGCCATAGCGGATGGCGTTGTCGATCTCTTCCGTCGTGGCGATCCCGTCCTTGACCAGCCACAGCGCCTCGCGCCAGACCGCCTCAAGAAACCGGTCGGCCACATGCGCGTCGATCTCCTTTTTCAGGTGCAGCGGGTACATCCCAAGCGATGTCAGCGTCTGCTTGGCGCGGTCCACCATTGCGCCGTCAATGCCATTGCCCGGCACCAGTTCCACCAGCGGCAACAGATAAACCGGGTTGAACGGATGCGCGACCATGATCTGTTCGGGGCGCGCCATGCCCTGCTGCAACTCGCTCGGCTTGAAACCAGAGGTAGATGACCCGATCACCGCGTCGGGATCACAGGCCTGCTGGATCGCGCCGAATGTCTTGTGCTTGATGTCCAACCGCTCCGGGACGCTTTCCTGAATCCACTGCGCCCCTGCGACGGCCTCGTGAATCGAGTCGTGAAAACTGATGACGCCCTCGGCAGGCAATGCCACATCCGTCAGCCCCGGCATCGAGCGGCGCGCATTCGCCATGACTTCCGCGATCTTGCGCTGGGCTTGCGGGTCGGGGTCGAACACCCGCACGTTCCAGCCGTTCAGCGCGAACCGCGCCGCCCAGCCGCCTCCGATCACGCCGCCACCGATAATTGCTGCTGTCTGTCCCATCACTTCACTTTCCGTAACTGGCCGGTGTCCCAGCCGTTGAAATCCAATATCTCGATGGCCGCCGCGATCCGGTCGGCGCCCCCTGACGGCGCGCGGTCAAGGATCGCCGCCCCCTTGCCAGCGCTGTCGCCGATGGCAGCGGTGCGAAAGCCTTCATCGACCCACATCACCACCAGCACGTCAGTGCCCGCCACCGCCCGCAGGATGCCCGGCCCCGTCACCGCATAGGCGCGGCTGCCCTGTTCATCGGTGGCGATGATCCCGCCGGTCTGCGCCACGCCGTAGCTGACCGACGCCGGGCAAGCTCCGATGCACGCGCGTGTCACCCAGTCCCCCGCAAACCGGTCGGCCTCAAACCGGGTGGTGCCGGCCAGAACGCTCGCAGGATTGCGCAGCGGCAGGTCCACAACCGGCGCCACGACCTTTGCTGCACAGCCCGAAATCAGCACCAGCGCGGCCATGATCCATGCCGCACCGCAGCGGTGTACGCAGGGTGTACGGCCCGTGTACACATTGCACCTCCCCGAATTCACGCCAATTGCCGCAGATGCATTCACTTCGGCGCCCGCTTGACCAGCCCCAGTTTCTCGCGCACTTCTTGCGGCCCGATCACCCGCGCGCCCATGTTTTCAATGATGTTTCCGGCCCGCTCAACCAGTTGCCAGTTCTGCGCCAGATCGCCCTTGCCCAGCCACAGATTGTCCTCCAGCCCGACGCGCACGTTGCCCCCCGCCAGCACCGCGGCCGCAACG
The DNA here is from genome assembly GCA_024636405.1 of Sulfitobacter sp. Next base: position 16,232 of record JAGXHC010000015.1, read on the forward strand.
TATGCCATCTGATTGCGCCCCAGTCCAAAGGCCGAAAACGTCCAGTCGTCAGGCACGTTATTGACCATCGCCATGAAGGTATTCAGATCATCCGGCGCGCCCCACGGCACCCCCATGCACAGCTGAACCAGCGCCGGCGCTTCCAGAACACCGTCCTTAACCAGCTGTTTTGCATACCACAAATGCCCGGTGTCAAAGGCCTCGATCTCTGGCTTGACGCCCAGATCGGTCATCATCCTGCCCATCGCCGTCAGCATGCCGGGCGTGTTGGTCATGACGTAATCGGCCTCGGCAAAGTTCATCGTGCCGCAATCCAGCGTGCAGATCTCCGGCAGGCATTCCGCCACATGTGCGACCCGCTCGGTTGCGCCCGCCATGTCGGTGCCCTGCTGGCTCAACTGCATCGGATTTTCCACGTCGCCAAACACAATGTCGCCGCCCATCCCCGCCGTCAGGTTCAGCACCACGTCGGTGTCGCTGTCGCGGATGCGGTCGGTGACTTCACGAAACATTCGCAAATCACGGCTAGGTTTCCCAGTCTCAGGATCACGCACGTGACAGTGCACAATCGCCGCCCCCGCCTTGGCCGCCGCGATGGCGCTTGTCGCGATCTGTTCGGGGCTGCGCGGCACGTGATGGCTGCGGTCCTGCGTGGCACCTGATCCGGTCACGGCGCAGGTAATAAAGACGTCTTGGTTCATCGAAAGGGGCATCTTGTCTCCTTGGGGTGTTGAATTTGAACGCATCATGACGCAGCTTGGCCAGGATGGCTTTGCATAATACGAATCTGACTTAATGAAATCCGCAGAAATCGCACCGACCCGCACCGCGATCCTTGTGCTCGACACGTGCAATACGCTGGCCTTCGCGGCCGCGGTCGACCCTCTGCGCGCGGCCAATCGCCAAGCGGGTAACGCGTTGTTTAATTGGACTTTTGTCACCCCACAAGACGCGCCCGTCATGCTGACCAGCGGTCTTGCCGTGCCTGCAAATCCAATCCGCACGGCAGCCCCCTGCGATCTGTTGCTCATCGTCGCCAGCTTTGACATCGACGCACAATGCACGCCCGCCCTGCTTGCCAGCCTGCGCCGCATTGCAGGACACGGTGCCACTGTGGCGGGCATCGACGGCGGCCCGTGGGTCATGGCGCGGGCAGGTCTGCTGGACGGTCACGCCGCGACTGTTCACTGGGAGGATCTGGAACATTTCGCCCAAAGTTTTCCGCAGGTTAGCACCGTCAACAGCCGCTACCGGATCAGCGGAAACCGGATGACATCCGCCGGGGCCGCGCCCGCGATCGAGATGATGTTGCAGATGATCCGCGACCGCCACGGCGCCGCCCTCGCGGCCAAGATCGCCGGCACCTTCATCTATGACCTTGCCCACCCGCAACCACGCCCGCAAAGCCGGCGCAGCGATCCGCGCCACAATGCCCTGACCCTGCGCGCCCATACGGTGATGGAAACCACATTGGACACGCCTGTACCGCTGGCAACGATGGCGCGGCGGCTTGGCGTCAGCGCGCGGGCCTTGCAGATGCAGTTTCGCAACCGCCTTGGCGTCACGGCCCAGGCGCATTATCTCGCGCTCCGTCTGGCCGAGGCGGAACGCC
>JAGXHC010000110.1 GCA_024636405.1 Sulfitobacter sp.
CGCGCGCCAGCAAAACCGGTTTGGGCGATACCGCCTCCGGCGCCGTGCCGGGGTGAACCAGGCATGACACAAGGGGTGTGGCAAAAGGCGGTGCGCTGCTGCGCAGGATTTGGCATGGTGCTGACGCTGTGGGGGTGTGATATTTTCCAGCCTGCGGCGCCAGCGACGCTCAAGCCGCAGGCGCGACCTGTGGCTGCCCGCGTTGCCGCCCCACCTGCCCCCGTGGTTGCGCGCCCCACATCGCAGAAAAGCGCGATGTTGCGGCGCTATCTCAATCAGGTGCAGCAGACCCAACTGACGCAAGGATTATTGCGGCAGGATGGTGGCGGGCCCGACACGCCCTTTACCGCAGACCTGCTGGCGCGAAATTTCGAACAGATCACGTTTTACAATGAATACGCCGGTAATTTCTCTGGCCGGGGCGGCAAAAGCCCGCTGCGCCGCTGGGCGGAACCTGTGCGGATGAAGGTGGTCTTTGGCGACGGGGTGCCACCGTCGCAACGCAAGTCCGACACCGCCCAAGTACGCGATTATGCCAGCCGCCTTGCCCGCGTGACCGGCCACCCGATCAGCATGACCAGCGGCAGCGGAAATTTTCTGGTGGTCATCGCGTCCGAGGATGACCGCGAGACGATGCTTACGCAGGTTGCGGCGCAGATGGATGGCATCAATCACGCCAGCCTTGTCGCAATGCGCGAGATGCGCCGCGATACCTATTGCGCCGTCGCCGCATATGCCGCCGGCGCCGATGCAAACACCTATACCGCCGCCGTTGCCGTGATCCGCGCCGAAAACCCCGATCTTTTGCGCCTGTCATGCATCCACGAGGAACTGGCCCAAGGGCTTGGCCTTGCCAATGACAGCCCCGGCGCGCGCCCGTCCATCTTCAATGACGATGATGAATTTGCCTTGCTCACGAAACACGATGAACTTTTGCTTCAGATGCTTTACGATCCACGGCTGCACCCTGGCATGTCTGCCAACCAGGCGGCCCCCATCACCCGCATCATCGCCCGCGAACTGATTGACGGGCCGCTTTAACGGCGGCCCCGCTCCCCTGCCTCGAAAGGACCAAAACATGGGTATTCTTGATTTTCTCTCCGGCCAATTCATCGACGTCATTCACTGGACCGACGATACCCGCGACACCATGGTCTGGCGGTTCGAGCGTGAGGGCCATGAGATCAAGTACGGTGCAAAACTGACCGTACGCGAGGGACAGGCGGCGGTGTTTGTCCATGAAGGCCAGCTTGCAGATGTCTTTACGCCCGGTCTGTATATGCTTGAGACCAATAACATGCCGATCATGACCTCGCTGCAGCATTGGGATCACGGCTTCAAAAGCCCGTTCAAGTCCGAGATCTACTTCGTCAATACCACCCGTTTCAACGACCTCAAATGGGGCACCAAAAACCCGATCATTCTGCGCGATCCGGAGTTTGGACCCGTGCGCCTGCGCGCGTTTGGCACCTATAGCGTCAAGGTCTCCGATCCGGCACATTTCATGTCTGAAATCGTCGGCACCGACGGTGAATTCACGATGGACGAAATCAGCTTTCAAATCCGAAATATCATCGTGCAGGAATTTTCCCGCACCATCGCGCAGTCCAAGATCCCGCTTCTGGACATGGCCGCCAATACCCGCGAACTGGGCAAGCTGGTCAGCGGCGAAATCTCGGCCACTGTGGCTGAATACGGCCTGATGATCCCGGAGTTGTATATTGAAAACATTTCGCTGCCACCGGCGGTCGAGGCGGTTATGGACAAGCGTACCTCCATGGGTGTGATTGGCGATCTGAACCAATATACGCAGTTTCAGGCCGCCGAGGCGCTTGGCCGCGACGGCGGTGCCGGTGCCGCGATGCAGGCCGGTCTGGGTGCCGGTCTTGGTATGCAGATCGGTCAGGCCGCAGCGGCGCAGGCAGGCCCCTGGGGCGCGCGCCCAGGTGCTGCGGCGCCCGCACCGGGTGCAATGGCGCCCCCCCCACCGCCCATGGAAAAGGTCTGGCACATTGCCGAAAACGGCGCCACCACCGGCCCGTTTTCAAAGGCAGCGCTTGGGCGCAAGGCGGCCGATCACAGCCTGACGCGCGAAACCTTTGTCTGGACGCCAGGGCAAGATGGCTGGATAAAGGCCGAAGACGTCGCCGAACTGGCACAGCTTTTCACTGTAATGCCGCCGCCGCCACCACCTCCGGGCGCATAAATCCTTGAGCACCCTCGCCGACCTGATGACCCCGGCACCATCACGCTGGGGTCAGCGAGGGAATTCTTTGGTCCGGGATGCGCTGCGACAGCTATTTGACGAACAGCCGTTGCCCCCTGACAAATCCGCCTTCATCACGTCGTTTGAAACAGGCCTCAACACGCGCAGGGGTCACACCTTGAACAGCACCCCAGACATCTGTCCGGTTTGCTGGATCCGCAATGGCGATGGCGGCATGTCCAATGGATCCATCTCCGGCCCCTTCTGGCGCGACGCCGCGCTGCCGTTGTTGCGCAGACGCAACCGCGAGGCCCGCATCGCATGAGCGTGCCACTGCCCCGTAGGCCAATGCGGACCTGCGCGGGGTTGCGCCGGGCATCTTTTGCGCCTTGAAACTTCCGCTTTCCCCCGCGCGTGTATGTCCCATGACCCTACGTCTCCTCTTGCGCGCCCCGCGGCCTCAGCGCCGCACCATTCTCAAGGTATTGCACTGGTCGATGGTGCCGCTCTTTGCATGGTTCGTCATCGTGCAGCCTGCCGATGTCGCGCGGATCGGTCCGGCGGCGATCCATTTCCACTCGGTTATGGGGTTGCTTTTTGTCAGCGTCGCACTTGGCTGGACAGCACTTTACCTGCGCCGGGGGCTGGCCAGCCGCCCTGGTCCCAAGCTGAAAGGCTGGGCGCGCCGGTTGCATCCGATTCTCCACAAGACGCTGATCTGGGGCATATTCGGTGTGGCCCTCACCGGCTTTGGCCTGGGCCTGACATCTGCCGTGCTGCTGTGGGCCGGAGGCATTGTGCCGATCGCGCCGCCGCTTGACCTGCCACGAAGCCACGATTGGGTTGGCCTGATCCACAGCGTTGAATTTTATACGCTCGCCGTGGTCGCCGGTGTCCACGCGTTGTTTCACATCTGGCGCCACTTCTGGCTGCGCGACAATGCCCTGCGCATTATGGCCCCAAAAATGCTCCACCGCATTTTATAACCCCTGCCGCCGCCAAATCGCTGGCAGCCGCGCGCGCGGGTCGCTACCCTGCTGCGGACATTGCCCGGAGCCATCATGACCGACAACAAGCCGCCCGCAGCCCCCGAAACCGAGCACCGCTTTCCGTGCGACACCTGCGGCTCAGACATGCGCTTTGATCCCACCGCAGCGATGCTGGTTTGCGATCACTGCGGCAATACCGAACCGATGGCCGGCACCACACCGCAGTTGCACCCCATCGCGGAACTCGATTTCAACGCCGCCGTCGCCTCTGAACTCTCCGACATCGAGATGGAAGAAACCCGCGTCACCTCCTGCCCCAACTGCGCGGCGCAGGTTGAATTCGCGCCCGGAAAACATGCCACCGAATGCCCCTTTTGTGCCACGCCGGTGGTCATCGACACCGGCACCAACCGCCACATCAAACCGCGCGGCGTCCTGCCCTTCGCACTGACGGAACCCACCGCCCGCGACGCAATGACCGCTTGGCTCGGGCGCCTCTGGTTTGCCCCCAACGGGCTTCAGGAATACGCCCGCAAGGGCCGTCAGATGCAAGGCATCTATGTGCCTTATTGGACATACGACGCCGATACCAAATCGCGCTATTCCGGTCAGCGCGGCACCGTCTACTACGTGACTGAGACCGTCATGCGCGATGGCAAACGCGAACAGCGTCAGGTCCAGAAAGTCCGCTGGAGCCCCGCCTCCGGCCGCGTTGCGCGGTTTTTCGACGATGTGCTGGTGCTGGCGTCAAAATCCTTGCCCAAGCGTTTCACCGACGCGCTTGAGCCTTGGGATCTTTCCGCGCTGGAACCCTATACGCCTGAATACCTTGCCGGATTTCGCGCCGAAGCTTATGCTGTTACTCTCGAAGAAGGCTTCATCGAAGCACGCGCGCATATGGACCGGGCCATTGAGCGGGACGTGAAATTTGACATCGGCGGTGACCGCCAGCGCATCCATGACATCCAGACCCAGGTCGCAGCCGTGACCTTCAAGCACATCCTGCTGCCTGTCTGGCTTGCCGCTTATAAATACCGCGGGAAGACCTACCGTTTTGTCGTGAACGGACAAAACGGACACGTCCAGGGCGAACGCCCCTATTCCGCGATCAAGATCGCTTTCGCCACCATCCTTGGCCTCATCGTCGCGGGCGTGGTCGGTTATTTCTGGGCGCAAAACCAATGACTCGTCCACAGGCCCTGACCCGCCTGCTGCAGGAACGCTTTTCCTGCCGGGCCTTTCGACCCGATCCTGTGCCTGATGCCACGGTCACCGCCATCGTGGACGCCGCACGGCACGCGCCGTCATGGTGCAACGCGCAACCCTGGCAAATCACCGTCACGAAACCGAAGGCCACCGACCGCTTGCGTGCCGCGCTGTCCGATGCCGCAGCGGCAGGCACACCCGCGGATCCCGATCTGGCTTGGCCGTCAGGCTACTCCGGTGCCTACGCCGAACGCCGTCGCACCTGTGGTTTCCAACTCTATGATGCTGTTGGCATTGACAAATCCGACCGCAAAGGCCGCCGCGACCAGATGCTGCGCAACTATGCGCTTTTTGATGCGCCCCACGTTGCCATCGTGACCTCGCCGACTGAACTTGGCCCCTACGGCGCGCTTGATTGCGGCGGCTTCATCACGGCGTTCATGCTCGCCGCCACGGCCCACGACGTCGCCACCATCCCCCAGGCCGCCATCGCAGCCTACGCAGATTTGGTCCGCGCCCATCTCGACATTTCAGATGATCGGCTCGTGCTCTGCGCCATTTCCTTTGGCTTCGCCGACCCTGACCACCCCGCCAACAAATTTCGCACAGCACGTGCTACGCCTGCCGATATCATCGACTGGAAGTCCTGATGCGCGCCCTCCTGCAACGCGTTACCGCAGCCAGCGTGACAGTTGACGGCGTGTCCATCGCTGATATCGGCGCTGGCCTGCTTATCCTCGTGTGCACCATGCCGAATGACACGCAAGCCACCGCAGATCATCTTGCCAGCAAAATCGCGAAACTGCGCCTGTTCAAGGACGAAAGCGGCAAGATGAACCTCAGCCTCACCCAGACCGGCGGCAGCGCGTTGGTGGTCAGTCAGTTCACCCTTGCCGCCGACACCGCGCGCGGCAACCGCCCCGGCTTTTCAGGTGCCGCGAAACCAGATCACGCCGAAACGCTCTACACCCACCTTGCCTACGCCCTTGCCGCACTCGGTATCCCCACCCAAACGGGCCGGTTCGCCGCCGACATGTCCGTAAGCCTGACAAACGATGGCCCCGTGACGATCTGGCTCGATACTGAAAACTAAAACGCCTTTCTTTTGGCGTAAAATATCCCCGCCGGAGGCATCCAACACTGCGACTGCCACGATCTGCCGGCACGGCACGGCAGCGCCACAGCAAGCGCCACCAAAACAACCGAATGCGCGCAGCGCACATCGCGGTTCCGCTGGTCCCGGCTGGCAATTCATCCCGCCTTCCCATAGCCTCCGCGCAAATCCAATCCCAGACTTAAGGCGCGTCCATGTCCCCCCAGCCGAACACCCTGCGCGACATTACTGAAACCCCGGATCTTGGCATCACCCTGTCGGACGGCTGCCGCCTGTCGGCGCGGGTCTGGATGCCCGATGACGCCGCGTCTGATCCGGTGCCTGTCATCCTTGAATACCTGCCCTACCGCAAACGCGACGGGACATGTGCGCGCGATGCATTGACCCATCCCTGGTTTGCCGCGCGCGGCTATGCCTGCCTGCGGGTGGACATGCGCGGCAATGGCGATAGCGAAGGCATCATGACCGACGAATATTCACCTCAAGAGCTGTCTGACGGGGTCGAGATCATTGAATGGCTGGCCACCCAGCCCTGGTGCAACGGGCGCGTCGGCATGATGGGGATCAGCTGGGGTGGCTTCAACGGGTTGCAGATCGCGGCCCTTGCCCCTGATCCGCTCAAGGCGGTGATCACGTTGTGTTCCACCGTCGACCGCTTCGCCGATGACATTCACTACAAGGGCGGCTGCCTGCTAAATGAAAATCTGGGCTGGGGTGCCACTATGTGGGCCTATTCCTCGCGCGCACCCGATCCTGTGCTGCGCGACGACTGGCGCGCGCTCTGGCTGGACCGGCTGGAAAATGAACCTTTTCTACCGTCAGTCTGGCTGCGCCACCAAACCCGCGATGCCTATTGGCAGCACGGGTCGGTGAAGGATGACTATAGCGCGATCAAGGCCAAGGTGCTTGCCGTCGGCGGCTGGGGCGACGCCTATAAGAACGCGGTGCCACAGCTGGTCGAGGCGTTGCCGGGTGCCAAGGGCATCGTCGGCCCTTGGGTGCACAAATACCCTCATTTCGCGGTCCCCGAACCCCGGATTGGTTTCTTGCAAGAAGCCCTGCGTTGGTGGGACCGCTGGCTCAAGGATGAACCCACCGGCGTCGAAGACGATCCCGACTACCGCGCCTATCTGATGGATGGCGTGCGCCCCGCCACCTGGTATGCCCACCGCCCCGGCCGCTGGATCGCTGAACCGAACGGTGCCACCTCACATTTGCCCACAAAAGTCCTGCACCTCACCGACGCGGGCTTGCGCGACAGTGCTGCGCCATTGCAACGTGCTGTGCGCTCTCCGGCTGATTGCGGCGCAGCCTCGGGTGAATATTGTGCCATCTGGCTGGGCCCTGAAATGCCCGGCGACCAACGCGGCGACGATGCGCTTTCGGCTTGTTTCGACAGCGACGCGATGGCCGCAGACATGGACATTGTCGGCGCACCGCGCCTGACCCTGCAAATTGCCGCTGACCAGCCCCAGGCGCAGATTGCTGTGCGGCTCAACCATATCCATCCTGATGGCGCGAGCACCCGCATTACCTACGGCGTGCTGAACCTGAGCCACCGCCGTTCTGCCGCCCAACCCCAGACCATGGCCCCCGGCACACCGGAGCAGATTACGCTGGATCTTGATCATATCGCCTACCGCGTTCCAAAGGGTCACCGCCTGCGCGTCGCTGTCTCAACTGCTTACTGGCCGCTGCTGTGGCCTGCGCCGACCCCTGTCACGATCACCCTTGACGGCGGCAGCATTGCCCTGCCCCAGCGGCCGACACAGGGGCCAGATGAATACATCTTTGCAACGGCCACCGCTGCCGATCCGTGGAAAACACAGGAGCTTCGCTGCGAAAATCACGTCCGGCAGCAGCAGACCGACATGACCACTGGTATCGTATCATTGGTCATCGAAGACGATTTCGGCAAGGTCCGTGACAGCGACCACGGTTTGATCGCGGGCTCCATCGCGCGCGAAACCTGGCGCATTCACCCCGACGATCCGCTTTCCGCACGCGGCGCCTGCCACTGGACCGAAGAGATGGAGCGTGACGGCATTGCCCTGCGCACCGAAACGCGGTGTGCCATGCAGGCCGACGCGACGCATTTCCACCTCACCGCCCGCATAGAGGCCTACGAGAACGACATCCTGATCTACGAACGCGACCATGCCGACCGCGTGAAACGACACTTCATGTAACCAATCCGTCATCCACATCGCGTCATTAAGCCTTGCGACACGGGGCAAAATGCGCAAACTTGATCCATTAATCAATAAAACCGCGCTTCTAAGACGCGTGATTCCAACGGGAGACACCTAAATGAACGATCAACTCGAATTTCTAACTGGCAAGGTTGTCAAAGGCCTGATGACGCGCCGTGAATTTGTAGGCCGTGCCGCAGCGCTTGGCATCTCCGCTGTAGCGGCAAATGCCTTGTTGGCGACCCGCGCCCAGGCGGACGCTCACGAGGCCCCGAAACGTGGCGGCACGATCAAGATCGGCTCTTCCGGCGGCGAAAGCACCAATACGCAGGACCCCGCGCTGACCGCTTCGGAAGTCCCGCTCAATAACCTCTATTGCTGGGGTGAAACGCTGATCGAAATCAATCCGGATGGATCGCTGGAAAACCGGCTGGCCGAAAGCTTTGAGGCATCGGCGGATGCAAAGACCTGGACGTTCAAGATCCGCAAGGGCGTGCCTTTTTCCAACGGTCAGGAAATGACCGCCGACGACGTGCTGAAGACGCTTCAGCGCCACTCAAACGAAGAAAGCCAATCCGGCGCGTTGGGGATCGTCAAGGGGATCGCCGACATGAAAGTGGACGGCGACAACGTCGTTCTGGAACTGGACGCGGCCAATGCCGACCTGCCCTATCTGATGTCGGACTATCATCTGATCATCCAACCGGGCGGCGGCATGGACAATCCGGCAGCCGCTATCGGCACCGGCCCCTACACGCTTGAAGTGGATGAGCCCGGCGTGCGGCACGCGTTCAAGCGTCGTGAAGATTACTGGGATGCGGAAAACCGCGGCTGGGCGGACGAAATCGAAATCCTCGTGCTCAATGACGCGACTGCGCGTACCGCGGCACTGCAATCGGGTCAGGTGCACGCGATCAACCGCGTCGATCCCAAAGTTGCCGCCTTGCTGGGCCGCGCGAACAACCTTGCTGTTCGCAGCGTTTCCGGCCCCGGTCACTACGTGTTCATCGCGCATATCGACACAGCACCGTTCGACAACAACGACCTTCGCTTGGCGTTGAAGTACGCCATCGACCGCGAAGAGATGGTGGACAAGATCCTGCGCGGCTTCGGTACGGTCGGCAACGACTTCCCGATCAACAAATCCTACCCGCTCTTTGATGCATCGATCCCGCAGCGCGAGCATTCCATCGAGAAGGCCAAGGAGCATTATGCCGCTTCAGGTCACGATGGCAGCCCGATCATCCTGCGCGTCTCCGACGGCGCTTTCCCCGGCGCGGTGGACGCGGCATCGTTGTTCCAGCAATCTGCCAAAGCGGCCGGTATCCCGCTTGAGATCAAGCGTGAGCCGAACGATGGATACTGGTCCGAAGTCTGGAACGTGCAGCCGTTCTGCGCCTCCTACTGGGGCGGGCGTCCGGTGCAGGATCAAATGTATTCGACAGCCTATCTGTCGACCGCAGACTGGAATGACACCCGCTGGAAGCGTCCTGAGTTCGACACCTTGCTGGCCGAAGCCAAGGCGGAGCTTGATCCAACAAAACGCCAGGAAACTTACTCCAAGATGGCAATGATGCTGCGCGAAGAAGGCGGATTGATCCTGCCGATGTTCAACGACTTCATCAATGGGGTCAGCAACGATCTTGGCGGTTGGGTTGATGATCCTTACGGCGAAATGATGAGCAATCAGGCCGCCATCAAGTGTTGGTTGAAGTCGGCATAAGGGACAGCTGAAAATGCACCCCATCCTACAACTTATTGCCCAGCGCCTTGCGCTGGGCATTCTGTTGCTGTTGGCAGCTTCAGTCTTGATTTTTGCGGGCACCACAATGTTGCCCGGAGATGTAGCACAACAGATCCTCGGCCAATCGGCAACGCCGCAGGCGCTTGCCAATATGCGCGAGCAGATGGGGCTCAACGAGCCTGCGCTGACGCGTTATTTCTCTTGGCTTGGCGGTTTTCTTCAGGGTGATCTTGGCACCGCGCTGACCAATGGCCGCGACATCGCCGAAAGTCTGGGAGGGCGGCTTCAGAATACGTTGTTCCTCGCCTTCTGGGCTGCGCTTATCTCGGTTCCGCTGGCGATCTTTCTTGGCCTGCTGGCCGTGCGCTACAAGGACCGTTGGCCGGACAAGCTGATCTCGGCGGTGACCCTGACGACGATTTCCATACCCGAATTCATGATCGGCTACGTGCTGGTCTACTGGATCGCAATCAAGGCGAACATGTTCTCCTCCGTTGCGATCATCAACGACAGCATGAGCCTTGGGCAAAAGCTTAACGCCATCGCGATTCCTGTTATGGTGCTGACCCTTGTCGTGCTGGCGCATATGATGCGCATGACCCGCGCCGCCATTCTCAACGTGATGCAGTCAGCCTATATCGAGACCGCCGAACTCAAAGGGCTTGGCATGCTCAAGGTCATCCGCACACACGCATTTCCCAATGCCATCGCGCCGATCGTGAATGTCGTGATGCTGAATCTCGCCTATCTTGTCGTCGGGGTCGTCGTGGTTGAGGTGGTCTTTGCCTATCCCGGCATGGGCCAATACCTTGTTGATCACGTTTCCAAACGCGATGTGCCGGTGGTGCAGGCCTGCGGACTTATCTTTGCCGCTGTCTATATCGGTTTGAATCTGGTCGCCGATATCGTGTCGATCCTTGCCAACCCAAGACTGAGGCATCCAAAATGAATTCTTCCCAAAGAAAGTTCATGCTGCGTGCCGGGCCATGCGCAGTGCAATTTGCCTGCCGTACCGCGCTTGCAAGTAATGCGGGGTGTTGCGCATGAAAAATATCCCCATCTCGGCGCTTATTGGTCTGTTCTTCACCGGGCTTTATTTCCTGATTGCGCTTCTCGCACCGGTCATCGCGCCTTACGGCATGTCCGAAGTCGTCGGTGACGTCTGGGAACCGTCAAGTTCGGAATTCCTGCTTGGCACTGACAGCATCGGGCGTGACCTGCTGACCCGGCTGATCTATGGCGGGCGGACCACGATCTTTATCGCGACGATGGCCACGATCCTGAGCTTTGTCACAGGATCGGTGTTGGGTCTTTTTGCAGCTGTATCTGGCGGGTGGATTGATCAGACGCTGTCGCGGTTTGTCGATCTGATCATGTCCATTCCATCGCTGATCTTTGCGTTGGTGGTGTTGTCGGTGATGCCGACCACCGTCACCATTCTGATCGTGTTGATGGGGCTGCTGGACAGTACCCGTGTTTACCGGCTTGCCCGCGCCGTTGCAGTGGACATCACCGTGATGGACTACGTCGAGGCGGCGCGTCTGCGTGGCGAACGTATCGGGTGGATCATCTTTCGCGAAATTCTTCCCAATGCCCTGTCACCGCTGGTGGCGGAAATGGGTCTGCGGTTTATTTTTGCGGTGCTCTTTATCTCCACCCTGTCGTTCCTGGGGCTTGGCGTGCAGCCACCGCAGGCAGACTGGGGCGGGATCGTGAAGGAAAACAAGGAGGGCATCAATTATGGCATTCAGGCGGCGCTCTATCCCGCTTACGCCATCGCCACCTTGTGCATCTCGATCAACCTCGTTGCGGACTGGATCCTGACCCGGACGACATCTCTTAAAGGAGGCAGAGGATGAACGATGTGACAGAACCGCTCCTGCGGGTGCGTGGTCTCAAGATCGGTGCCACCGTCTATCCGCCCGGCGAACGCCCTCATGACATCGAAATTGTGCACGGGATCGATTTTGACCTCGAAGCAGGCAAGGTATTGGGCCTGATCGGCGAATCCGGTGCGGGCAAGTCCACCATCGGGCTTGCCGCGATGGCCTATGGTCGCGGCGGCGTTGAGATCACGGGCGGCGAAGTGACGGTGAACGGCCGTGACATCCTGAAGTCCGGGCTGCGCGATGTGCGCCGTCTGCGCGGTGCCGAAGTAACCTATGTCAGCCAATCCGCCGCCGCCTCTTTCAACCCGGCCAAGAAGATCCTGGAACAGGTGACCGAGGCCGCGATTTTCCAGAACAAGTTTTCCAAGAAGGACGCCGAGGCCCGCGCCGTGGCGCTGTTTGAAAAGCTGGGCCTGCCCGATCCCGAAACCATCGGGGACCGCTATCCGCATCAGGTCTCGGGGGGGCAGTTGCAACGCTGCATGACTGCGCTGGCGCTTTGCCCGGAGCCTGACCTGGTGGTCTTTGATGAACCCACCACTGCACTTGATGTAACCACGCAGATTGACGTGCTGGCCGCCATTAAAGAGGCGATTGCCGATACCGGTGTTGCCGCGCTTTATATTACCCATGACCTTGCCGTGGTGGCGCAGGTCTCTGATCATATCATGGTGCTGCAACAAGGCGCGATGGTTGAATACGGCACCACCGATCAGATCATCAACAACCCGCAGGAAGAATACACCCAGGCGCTCGTTTCTGTCCGCTCGATCACCCATGAGGAAAAAGTGCCGACGGACACGCCGCTTTTGCGGGTGGAAAACATCACTGCGCGCTACCGGGGCACCGATTTCGATGTGCTCAAGAACATCAGCGTCGAATTGCATCCCGGTCAGACGCTTGCCGTGGTTGGGGAATCCGGGTCAGGCAAATCCACCCTTGCGCGGGTGATTACCGGCCTGCTGCCGCCCTCAAATGGGCAGATTATCTTTGATGGGCGCGCGTTGGCGCCCGCGCTGGCCACGCGACCGCGCGATGACCTGCGCGAATTGCAGATGATCTATCAGATGGCTGACACCGCGATGAACCCGCGCCAGACCGTGGGCACGATCATCGGGCGTCCTTTGGAGTTTTACTTTGGCCTCAAGGGTCAGGCCAAACAGACCCGTGTTCAGGAACTGCTGGATGAAATCGAACTGGGGGATGGATTTCAGGATCGCTATCCTGCGGAACTGTCAGGTGGTCAGAAACAACGTGTCTGCATCGCCCGTGCGCTGGCTGCAAAGCCCAAGCTGATCATCTGCGACGAGGTGACAAGCGCGCTTGATCCACTGGTGGCGGACGGTATCCTCAAGCTGCTGCTGAAATTGCAGAAGATTGAAGATGTCTCCTATCTCTTTATCACCCACGATCTGGCCACCGTGCGCGCGATTGCCGACAGCATCGCGGTCATGCTGCAAGGCGAAGTTGTGCGCTATGGTCCCAAATCGCAGGTCCTGTCGCCGCCCTTTGACGCCTATACCGATCTGCTGTTGTCCTCCGTCCCGGAGATGAAGATCGGCTGGCTGGAAGAAACCATCGAACATCGCAGAATGGAAAGCGCCGGGCACTGAGCGCGGGCTGTCGCGGGTTCTTGCGCATCGACGGGGGGCAAACGCATCCGATACCCGCGCGATAAGCGGCGCAATCGCCCCACTCCCGAACTATGCAACCGCATCATCGCAATACGCCGGGACCTGCCCAAATGGCCGCTATATGCGACAAGCGTCTGCATCGCCTACGCCTGACGCCTAACTGCACTACCTCGCACGGCATTCCCGCCTCTGACAAAGTCGAACACCCAGGCAAAAGCGCAGTTCCGTAGATCCCCCGTATCAGCCCTTTGCGGTCATATGCACCAGCGGCTCAAACCCGCCCCACATCATGCGCATCCCATCAAAGGGCATCTTCGGCATGTCCTTCATGCGCGGGTCCTGCATCATTTGTTCAAAACCCTTATCTGCCGTGGCTTTATCCGGCCATTCCATCCACGAAAAGACCACCGTTTCATCGTCTTTCTTCTGGACCGCCATGGGAAAGGACGTGACCTTGCCGTCCGGCACATCCACGCCCCAGTTCTCATAATTTCCAAGGCATCCGAACTCCTGGAAAATGACCCAGGTCTTCTCGGCCATCTCCTTGTAGGCCGCCCTGTTGGCCGTCGGTACGGCCAGCAAAAATCCTGTAAAGTATGACATTTCTTCACTCCCATTTCAGAATCATACTTCCGACCTTGACAAACATTTAAGTTGATATCAACATAAATCATGAACATGGATTCCGACCTGCCTTTTTCCGCCACTCTGGAAGTGCGCGACCGCTGCTTGTGCCTGCATGTTCAGCGCGCAGCCCGCGTGCTGGCCCGCCGTTTCGACGACGTCTTGCGCCCGTTCGGCGTGACCAATGGGCAATTTTCCCTGCTGATGTCCCTGAACCGCCCAGACGACGGACCGCGGATCAGCGATCTGGTGTTGCTTCTTGGCATGGACCGCACCACGCTTACTGCCGCGCTGAAAGTGCTTGCACGTCAAGGATTGGTTGTCTCCACCCCAGACCCCAAGGACGCCCGCGCCCACCGCTTGCGATTGACAGACGCAGGCCGCAATGTGCTGAAAGACGCGCTGCCGGTGTGGCGCGCCACACATGATGCCGTGGATGCCGATCTCGCACCGAACGATCCGCAAAGTTTGCGAGATGGGCTGAACGCGGTTGCAGGTCGGTGAGGGATGACCGGGCGGCACCGGGCGCGCAGGTTTCAGAATATCCTCGGAACAGCCGTTAATCCTTCCTTTCCCATTGTGCCCGGACGCTGCTTGCGGTCATCTGTGCGGGACATTTGAAAGGACGCATCATGGACCGTAAACTGCTGCTGATTATTCTTGACGGTGTGCCTTACCGCAATTGGCGCCGCCTTTTCGGCAATCTCGAAGGTTGGGTGGACAGTGGCGATGCGCGCGTATGGAAAATACGCTCGGTCCTGCCCTCGATCTCGGCCTCGTGCTATGCCTCGATCCACACCGGCGTCGCACCCGCGATCCACGGCTGTACCGGTAACGGCAATGTCTTTCGGCTCAAGGAAAAGGACGTATTTGCCCAAACCCGCGCCGCCGGAGGCGTCACCGGGGCCGTGGCCCACAGCTTTTGGTCAGAGTTCTTCAACCGCCATCCTTTTGATTTTGTGCGCGATATTGAATACGATGAACCCCAAAGTGACAGCATCAACCACGGTCGCTTTCACACCATGACCGGCTATGGGTTGATCAACCAGATGACTCCATCGGATGTGGACCTGTTTGGAACGCTGACCAATTTGTGTGCGCGGTTCGGATTGAATTACGGGATGCTGCATACCTGCACGCTGGACAGCATGGGCCACCGGTTTTTTCATGACTGTCAGGAAATGGATCACGCCTGTGCGGTGATGGACGAGATGCTGGCGCCCTTCATCCCCAAATGGCTGGACATGGGATACGAGATCATCGTGACCGCCGACCACGGACAGGACGCGCGTGGCCATCACGGTGGGCGCGATCCGTTGCAACAGGAGGCCGCACTATATTATTTCGGGCCAGCAGACGGACCATCCGAAGATACCGTGATTGATCAGTTGCAACTGGCGCCGACGATCCTGAACCGGCTGGGTGCGCCGGTGGCCGATACGATGAAGGCAAAGTCGTTTCTGACGTAGAATGGTGGGGTGAACCCCACCCTACCGACATGCGCAGGCATGGCGTTTGGTTAGGCGCGGTTTACCCTTCGTCCTTCGCCTCGTAGGGCCAATCGCCCTTGCCCAATGCCGTCACGGCCTCCACCACCCGGTCAAAAAACTCAGCGGCGCGCGCGGACATCACCCGCGCACGCAAACAGCCATGCACCAGCCCCGCCTCATTGAACCAAACTGCCTGCCCCCCCGCCGCCAGCAACGCATCGCGATAACTCTCGCCGTCGCTCGCCAGCGGATCACAGGCCGCCGTGATTATCACACTGGGCGGCAAGCCACTGAAATCAGCGTCCTGCAATGGTGCAAAGCGTGCATCGTTCTGCGGCGCGGTGCCGCCGCCTGTGCGCAGCTTTTCGTAAAACGCCATATCAGCCACGGTCAATTGCGGCGCATTCGCGTGTTCAACATAACTGCCCTTGGTTCGGTCGCCGCCCAATCCGGGATAAATAAGCACTTGGCCCGCGATACGCCCGTCCACGCGGCCGCGTGCATGATGCGCCACCGCCGCCGCCAGATTTCCACCCGCGCTGTCCCCCGCCAGCACCAGCCGCCCTGGCCACGTCTGCGCAATGGCTTGAAACGCGGCCCAGGCATCGTTGAAACATGCCGGAAAAATCACTTCTGGCGCCAAGCCGTAGTCAACGGAAATTACCCGATACCCTGTGCGGGCACAGATTTCGGCACAGACGTCATCGTGGCTTTCCAGTCCACCCACGACAAAGCCGCCGCCGTGATAATAGATGACGGTCACATCCGGTGCGCCTGCCTCATAGCGGCGACATGGCACATCGCCGTGCATCTCGTCCCAAGTCCTGACACCATCGGGATGTCCTTGATGGAACGCCTCGCACATCCGGTCATAGACCGCGCGCTGCTCTGCTATGGTCAGACCGACGGCGTCTGGTGGATAAAACGTCTCGGACCGCGCGATATAGGCCCAGACTTCTGCATCCAGCAAGCGGCGGTAATCGGGTCCGCTCACAGCGCCTCCCAAGGCCGTACAAACACATCAAGTGCTGTCCCCACCGCTGCCCGGTCCGCGCCGTTCATTGCAACCTGCGCGACAAGCCCGCGCTTTTTATCGTCCACAACGCTATCGACCCGCGCCGGACAATCGGCCTTTTCCAGCGCTTGGTTGTAGATGCGGGTGATCGCGAGTTTACGCAGGTCGGGCTTGAATATCTTGCCGACTGCGGTCTTTGGCAATTCGTCCATGATTGTCATGTGCTTGGGCTGCGCGGCGCGCTCGTGCACCTTGTCGCGGCAAAATGCCAGCAGCTCTTCTTCGGTCACGGATGCACCGCCCACCAGTTCCACAAAGGCACAAGGCACCTCGCCCGCGTGGGCGTCGGGTTGTCCAATGGCACCAGCAAAGGCCACTGCCTCGTGGCCCAGCAGCGCCTCCTCAATTTCGGCGGGATCGATATTGTGCCCCCCGCGAATGATCAGATCCTTCGCGCGGCCCGTGATCCACAGGTAGCCATCGGAATCGACCCTGCCCAGATCGCCGGTGCGCAGGAATTTTTCATGATAATACAGGTCGGTGTTTTTCGCAGCCTCGGTATAGGTATGGCCCGGATAAACGCCCGGATTCGAGACGCAGATTTCACCAACCTCATCCACGGCGGCCTCAACCGGGCCGTTGTTCGTGGACTTAATGATTTCCACCTTTGAGTAGGGGAACGGAATGCCGATACTGCCGACCTTCTTTGGTCCATCGGTGGGATTGCACGACACCAGACAGGTCGCCTCCGTCAGCCCGTAACCTTCGACAAGCGTAACACCCGTCGCCTTTTCAAACCGGCGGAACAGTTCCAGCGGCAGCGGGGCAGAGCCGGAGAACGCCGTTTTGACAGAGCTTACGTCGGCGTCGATGGGCCGCTGCATCTTGGCGGAAATGGCTGTGGGGACGGTGATGATAAAGGAAATTTTCCAACGCTCCACCAGCTTCCAGAAATTGTCGAACACGCCCTCGCCGCGGTAACCTTGCGGCGTGGGAAACACGACATGTGCGCCCGATGTCACAGCCGCCATCAGGATGACATGGCAGGCAAAGACGTGAAACAGCGGCAGCGGACATATGATATTGTCCACTTCAGTGAACAAAAGCCGATGGCCCAGCCAGCCGTTATAAACCAGCCCCGAATACCGATGCTGCGCCACCTTCGGCATCCCCGTGGTCCCGCCGGTGTGAAAGTAGCAGGCGACCCGGTCTTCCTGTGTATCTTCAAAGGACAGCGTCGTGGGCTGGCTCGCAATCTCGGCGTTGAAGCTTTTATAGGTGGCTTTGTTTGATGTCTTCAGCTTGGGACGGATCAGCGGCACAATCCAGGATTTCGGCGGCGTCAGATAGCGCAGCAGATCGACCTCAAGCACGGTGTGGACATTCGGCGCCAGTGCCACCGCTTCGGCGGTCTTCTGTGCGACGTCCGTCTTGGGGAACGGCCGCAAGGTCACGACAACTTTTGCCCCCGTCTCGCGCAGGATGGACCCGATCTGATCAGGCTCCATCAGCGGGTTGATCGGATTCACGATGCCTGCGACGGCACCGCCCAGCAGGGCAATCGTGGCCTCGTTGCAGTTGGGCAGGATATAGGCCACCACATCCGTTGGCCCGATCCCCAATGACCGGAACAGGTTCGCCGCCTGCGTCGTCTTGCCGTGCAACTGCTGCCACGTCAGAGTTTCGGCCTTGTCCGTCGGGCCGGACAGGATCTGAAAACTGACAGCCTTGTTATTGGGAAATTTCGCGGTGGTTCCGCTCAGCAGACCGTAAAGTGTCTTGGCGACGTCGCGGTCCTCCCACGGCATTTCCGCCTCGATGGCATTGCGGTCATCCATTCCTGCAAAGGTCATGGCTATTCCTCCCCTGAACACCGGTTTGCCGGCTTGTTTTGTTGTCTTGGGTGCAGGATGGGGGGAAACGCGCAAATTCGCAAGCGACTGCGACCGTCGCGGACGTCGCGTAAGTCAGCCCAAGTTTTGCCAAGGCAAACAATTGGGGCGGCACGCTTGCGCATACCGCCCATCCGATGAGGTCTCAGGTAGTTGACCGCGCTGAGATCTCTGCGGTCACTTCTGAGGAATGCGCAGCGTCTGGCCTGGATAGATCTTGTCCGGATCGCTTAGCATCGGCTTGTTGGCTTCAAAGATTTCAGTATAGCGCGCACCGCTGCCCAGCGTCTTTTCCGCCACTGCCCAAAGAGTGTCGCCCTTTTCGACCGTGTGGAAACGCGGCTCGCCGCCGCCGCCGGTCACGTCGTCCTGCACCTTGGCCACGCCTGCAACGTTGCCCACCGCCAGAATGACCTTTTCTTTGATCTCCTGGCTGGCGGCCTTGCCGCTGATCTTGACGGTATCACCCTCAACGTCGACCTTGATGTCATCGTCATCCAGCCCCAGCTTTTTCAGCTCATCCTTCAGGGCGGTGCCGGACACTTCCGCGTCATCCTCACCACCAAAGACCTTTTTTCCGGCCTCTTTTACGAAATTCCACAAACCCATGTCAGTACTCCTTTGAAGGATAACTCCGGGACTTTGGCAATGTTCCGCAGATCATACGCAGCGCGAAAGAAATGCGCGAACTAACGTCATTCAGCAGCGATTCCGTCCGTAAACTGCAACTTCGCAAGCCGGGCATACAGCCCACCTTTGGCAACCAGTTCCGCATGGGTGCCCACGGCAACAATGCGTCCCGCCTCCAAAACGACAATGCGGTCGGCCTTTTTCACCGTCGCCAGTCGGTGCGCCACAATCAGCGTCGTGCGGCCTTCGCTCAACCGATCCACCGCCGCCTGCACCGCGCGTTCGCTTTCCGCGTCAAGCGCGCTTGTCGCTTCGTCCAGCAACAGCACCGGGGCATCGCGCAGAATGGCACGGGCAATCGCAATCCGCTGTTTTTGACCACCCGACAGCATCACACCACGCTCGCCAAGATAGCTGTCATATCCGTCCGGCAACTCAGCGATGAACGCGTCCGCCGCAGCCGCCTGTGCTGCCGCGACCACATCGGCATCACTGGCGTCCGGCCTGCCAAAACGGATGTTGTCACGCGCCGAGGTGGCAAAGATCACCGGGTCCTGCGGCACCAGCGCGATCGACCGTCGAAACGCGTCGCGCGCCAGATCCTTCAGATCAATCCCATCCATCAGGATACGCCCCGAGGTCGGGTCGTAGAACCGCAGGATCAGTTGAATGATGGTGGTCTTGCCGGCGCCCGATGGCCCGACAAACGCCACCGTCTCGCCCGGCTCGATCACCAGTTCGACACCGTCCAGCGCCGACACACCGGGCCGCGCAGGATAGGAAAAATGCACGTCCTCGAAAATGATCTGCCCGCGTACCGGCTGGGTCAGAACCTGCGGATCGTCCAGATCACGCACCGCGTCTGTGGTCTGCAACAGTTCGACCAAACGTTCCGTAGCGCCCGCAGCACGCTGCAATTCGCCCCAGATTTCCGACAGCGCCGCAACTGCGCCTGCCACCATGACGGCATAGATGACGAACTGCACCAGCGCGCCTGCCGACATATCGCCGCCGCGCACGTCGCGCGTCCCGATCCAAAGCACGCCGACGACGCCCGCGAAAACCAGAAAGATCACGATTACCGTCATCGTCGCACGCGTCCGAATCCGCCGGCGCGCCGCATCAAAAGATTCCTCGGTCATCTGGGCAAACTGGCTTTTGCTGGCTGCCTCATGGGTGAATGCCTGCACCGTCTGCACCGCCCCAAGGCTCTCGGAGGCATTGCCCGAACTTGCCGCGATCCAATCCTGATTTTCCCGGCTGATGACCCGCAACCGCCGCCCCAACGTCAGGATCGGCACGATCACGGCAGGCACAATCAACAACACCATACCCGTCAGCTTGGGCGAGGTCAGCATCATCAGCACCAGACCACCGCTGAAGATCAGCATATTGCGCAGCGCGATCGACACCGACGACCCGATCACCGACAAGATCAAGGTTGTGTCCGTGGTGATCCGGCTGAGCACCTCACCCGTCATGACGCGTTCATAAAACGCCGGGCTCATTCCGATCACCCGGTCAAATACCGAGCGCCGGATGTCCGCCACCACCCGTTCGCCCAGCCGCGTGACCAAAGCGTACCGCAGGCCGGTGCCCACCGCGAGCAGTGCCGCAATCAAAAGCGCGCCCATGAAGTACTGATCCAGAAGCTCTGTGGCACCGGTGCCGAAATTGTCAATCACGCGGCGCACCGCCAGCGGCAACGTCAGCGAAATGCACGCCGTCAACACCAATGCGCATACCGACGCCAGTATCAGTCCCTTATAGGGCAACATGAATGGCATCAGCGCCCGCAAAGCGCCGATCCGACGGGATCTTTCCCGTTCTTCCGAGGCGGTCAAAACGGGTGTTGCGGGACGAGCCATGGAGTATCCTTCTGCGCGACGTGACCCGTGTCATGGCGCGCGCCGCAGCCGCGGTCAAGCGCCCCAACGTCGCGGCGGTCAGGGAAAAGCTGGAGCGGGCGGCGGGAATCGAACCCGCATCATCAGCTTGGAAGGCTGAGGTCTTACCATTACACAACGCCCGCTCAGCAGGTTGATCTCCTATTTCATGCCCCGGACGCCGTCAAGCGGGACCGCGCTATTTCCACGGCCCCGCCCCTTGTGCTTGGCGCACTGATACCGCAAATTCACCACGATTATGGACAGGATACCAAAATGGCAAACCCGCTTTATGACGCGCTCTTTCGCCCGCATCTGGGACTTGATACGCCGTTTCTGATGCTGCCCGATGCAACAACCATTACCCATGCTGCGTTTCTGGGGCGGGCGGCGCAATATGCCCATAGTTTTGGCCAGCGCGGGCTGATCACCGGCGACCGCGTGGCGGTCCAGGTTGCAAAATCCCCCGATGCGCTGGCGCTTTATGCTGCCTGCGTGATGGCGGGGCTGGTGTTTTTGCCGCTCAACCCCGGCTATACTGCGCCCGAGGTGTCCTATTTCATTGGTGATTCCGGCGCCCGTTTGTTGATTTGCGACCCCAAGAATGCGACCACACTTGTTGCCATCGCCGATGCGGTCGGTGCGCAACTCTTCACCATGGATGCAGACGGCGCAGGCTCCATGCGCGCACTGGCCGAAACCCAGCCAGAAGTCTTTGAACCGGTTGCGCGGGATCAAGATGATCTTGCCGCGCTGCTTTATACCTCCGGGACCACGGGACGGTCCAAGGGTGCAATGCTGTCCCAGCGCAACCTGTTGTCAAACGCCCGGACCCTGACAGACCTGTGGCAGTTTACACAAGGCGACGTTCTGCTGCACGCGCTGCCGATCTTCCACACGCACGGGCTCTTCGTTGCGACCAATATCATGCTGATTGCGGGCGGATCGATGATCTTTCTGCCTAAACTTGATGTTGACGAATTGATACGCTTCATGCCGCAGGCGACCGCACTGATGGGAGTGCCCACATTCTACACCCGGCTGCTTGACGCACCTGCATTTGACCGCGCGCTGACCCGCGATATGCGTCTTTTCATCTCCGGCTCTGCCCCGCTGTTGGCCGAAACGCATCAGCTTTTCGAGACCCGCACAGGCCACCGCATCCTTGAAAGGTACGGCATGACCGAAACGAACATGAACACCTCCAACCCCTATGACGGGACACGCCGCGCGGGCACTGTGGGACTGCCGCTGCCTGATGTGACGCTAAAAGTATGCGACCCCGATACGGGCGCCACTCTGCCGGATGGAGAAATCGGCGTGATTGAGGTGCGCGGCCCCAACGTATTTCAGGGCTATTGGCAGATGCCTGAAAAGACCGCGTCCGAACTGCGCACCGACGGGTTTTTCATCACGGGCGATCTCGGACTGATCGATGATCAGGGCTATGTCCATATCGTCGGAAGAGGCAAGGATCTGATCATTTCCGGCGGCTACAATATCTACCCCAAGGAAATCGAAGCCCTGCTGGATGCGCAGCCCGGCGTTGTGGAATCCGCTGTGATCGGCGTGCCGCATACCGACCTGGGCGAAGCGCCGCTTGCCCTGCTGGTGCGCGCGCGTGACGCGGACCCCGATGTAGATGCCATTACCGCAGCACTTGCCGGTGATCTTGCGCGGTTCAAATGCCCGCGCAGGATCATCGTTGTTGACGCATTGCCGCGCAACACCATGGGCAAAGTCCAAAAGAACCTGTTGCGGGACACCTACGCCGACACCTTCAAGACCTAATCCTGGGGCCCCTCGCTCAGCACGCAGAAAACAACCGACGCAGGTTCAATCCCCAGCGCCCCGCGTTGGTCTGCATCCAGCGCCAGCAACGCGGCAATCCCCGCCGCCCCTGACGGCGTCGATGCCAGCCCCGCCACCATTGCCGTACCGGCACCCGCCTGTCCCTCTGCTTCGGTGATCAGCGCAAAGGCATCCGCATCCCGCGCCAGACCTTTAAGCGCAATCAG
>JAGXHC010000111.1 GCA_024636405.1 Sulfitobacter sp.
CCGCAAGGTCGTTTTGTGGACCCAAGCCCACGGCGGACGCGAGGCACTGTTTCTCGATGAGGATGCGTTCTTCAACGTCAATACGCCGCAGGACCTGATCCGAGCGGAGACGATGCTGTGAAAATCTATGGTGTGGTCGGATGGAAGAATGCAGGCAAGACCGGGCTGATGGAGCGGCTGGTCACCGAGATCACAGGCCGTGGGCTGTCGGTGTCGACGGTCAAGCACGCGCATCATGCTTTTGACGTGGACCATGCCGGCAAGGACAGTCATCGCCATAGGGTGGCGGGTGCGACGGAGGTTTTGCTGGCCTCGCGTATGCGGTTTGCCCTGATGCACGAGCTGCGTGATGCAGCTGAGCCGACGCTGGACGATTTGTTGGCGCGGTTGTCACCGGTCGATCTGGTGCTGATCGAGGGCTACAAGCGCGACCCACATCCCAAGGTCGAGGCGCATCGGGCAAAAACCGGCAATCCGTTGATTGCGCCGGATGACCCGACCGTTCGCGCGGTGGCAAGCGATGTACCGCTGGTGCTGGATCGTCCGGTTTTCGATCTGGATGACACCTGTGGCGTGGCGGATTTCATTCTGGGCGAGGTGGGTTTGTGACCCGGTTTGACACCGTGATCATGGTCGATTGGTCGGGTGGCAATGACCGTGGACTGGCACCCAAGGCGGATGCGATCTGGATTGGCGTGCACAGGGCCGGAGTGGTGGAGGAGCCGGTATATCTGCGCAATCGGCAACTGGCGGAACAATGGATCATAGCATTCTTTGAGGCCGAGCTTGCGGCAGGGCGCCAGGTGCTGGCCGGGTTTGATTTTCCTTTCGGCTATCCGTCGGGCTTTTGCCGCGCTGTGACGGGGCAGGATGATCCGCTGGTTTTGTGGGACTGGTTTGAAGCGCGGGTGGAAGACACGCCGGGCACGAATAACCGCTTTGATCTGGCGGGCGCCATCAACCGCGCCATCGGTGGCGGCGCGGGGCCGTTCTGGGCCAATGGGCTAAAGCGTGACATCGACGGTTTGCCACGACGCAAGGACGATTATGCAAACCCGTTTCGCGATCGCCGCGCCTGCGAAAGCCGCGCCAAGGGGGCGCTCACCTGTTGGCAGATGGCCGGTGCCGGTGCGGTGGGATCACAGGTTTTCATGGGGTTGCCGGTGCTGGCGCGGCTGCGTCGGCGCTTTGGCAAAGCGGTGGCGGTGTGGCCTTTCGAGGCATTGAATGCGCCGATTGCGGTGGTTGAGATATGGCCGTCACTGACAGTGGGAACTGCCCCCGCCGGGATGATCAAGGACGCCTGGCAAGTTGCAGAGGTGTCGCGCGCGATTTCGGCGCTGGACGATGAAACGTTGGCTCAGATCCTGGATGTAGCAGCCCCTGAGGAGGGATGGATTTTTGGTCTGGGATTTGAGGATCGTCTGCAACAGGCGCTGCCTGCTCCGCTGCGCAATGATTGTTTCGCGCTGCCGCAGGGGGTTCACTGGACCCCGGTCGCGGACGCGCTGGCGCTTTTGCATGATCGATTACACGCAATAACTGCGGTTGAAAGCATTGCGGCGGCGCAGGCACTTGGGCGGGTTTGTGCGAAGCAAGTGCTGGCGCTGCGGGCCAATCCGCCGCTGCCGAACACGGCGGTTGACGGCTATGGATTTGCGGGCGCGCGGGGGGCGGGCGTACATGATCTGCCGCTGGTCAAAGGGCGCGCTGCGGCAGGGGATGCGCCGGGCGTGGTGCCTGCCGGACAGGCGATCCGGGTGCTGACGGGGGCCGCGTTGCCGCAGGGCGTGGATACTGTGATCCTTCAGGAAGACGTGACAGTTGCTGCGGGGCGGGTGCGGTTCACCGGGCCGCTCAAGGCAGGCGCAAACACCCGCCGCGCCGGCGAGGATGTGGGTGAAGGTGCCTTTGTACTGGCGACGGGTCGCCGGGTGACGGCGGCGGATCTGGCGCTTTTGGCCGCAACGGGTGTGTCGCGGGTAGATGTGCGCGCGCCATTGAAGGTCGGCGTAATTTCGACAGGAAATGAGCTGGTCGAGATGGGCGATGCCGCTGGAGATGGGCAGATATTTGACGCCAATCGGCCCATGCTTTTGGCGCTGGCGCGGCAGTTCGGCCATTTGCCCGTCGATCTTGGCCGGGTGCCGGACGACAGGGCCGCATTGCGCGCCCGTCTGGATGAGGCGGCAAACCGGGTTGACGTGGTGCTGACCAGCGGCGGGGCATCAGCGGGCGATGAAGATCATGTTTCCGCTTTGTTGGAAACCGCGGGCGCGATGGCGCTTTGGCGCATCGCGGTCAAGCCGGGCCGACCGCTTGCGTTGGGAGTTTGGAACGGGGTGCCGGTGTTTGGTTTGCCGGGGAACCCCGTCGCGGCGATGGTCTGCACGCTGATATTTGCCAAGCCAGCGATGGATCTACTGGCAGGCGCTGGTTGGCAGGAACCGCAGGGGTTTGAGGTTCCGGCGGCATTTACCAAACACAAAAAGGCCGGACGGCGGGAGTACCTGCGCGCCCGCATGCGCGATGGCCGGGCCGAGGTTTTCGCATCAGAAGGATCGGGACGGATCAGTGGGCTGATCTGGGCCGAGGGTCTGGTGGAACTGCCGGAGCCGGCGATGGAAATTGTGCCGGGCGATATTGTACGGTTTCTGCCCTATGGCAGTTTCGGCCTATAGGTCCCACGGAGCTTGGGGTCCTGTCCTTCAACGCAGGGCAGGGCGGAACAGGGAAGGCGATTAACCCTGCGCCGCCCAGATATAAGCCACATATGCGATCAGCAGGGCCGCCCCCATGCCGCGTCCGATGACAGGTCGTGTCAGCAGCAGCACCGAAAGGATCAGCGAAACCGCAATCATGATCGGCAGATCGAAGCTCAGGAATCTGTCTGCAACGGGGATTGGCGATATCGTGGCGGTGATACCCAGTATGCCGAGCACGTTGAAAATGTTCGATCCGACGATATTGCCTATTGCGATCTCTGACTGGCGTCGAAATGCGGCAATCACGGATGTGGCAAGCTCTGGCAAGGAGGTGCCGACCGCAACGATGGTCAGGCCTATAAAGGCCTCCGATGCGCCGAAACTGCGCGCGATGGACACCGCGCCATCGACCAGAAACCGGGCGCCGACCAAAAGCACAATCAGCCCGCCGACAACCCACAAACCGGACACTAGCATCGAAGCTGGCGCTGGCATGTCCGCATCTTCCAGATCGGCTTGGCCAGGGTGAAGATAGGCGTATGTCAGGTAGCCCACGAGGCCAAGCACCAACAGCAGCCCCGGCAGGCGGTCGATTTCGCCCATTGCAAATATCGGCACCAGAACAAGTGCACCCGTGACCATGACGGCGATATCCCGTCGCAGGCTACCGCCTGTTACGCGGATGGGCCAGACCAGACAGGTAATACCGACAATCAGCAATATATTGGCGATGTTGGAGCCGATGATATTCCCGACAGCAATGTCCGGCACCCCGCGCCACGCGGCATCAAGCGAAACCAGCAGTTCCGGCGTGGAAGTGCCGAAACCAACAACTGTAAGGCCAATTAGCAATGTGGGGATGGCCATGCGCCGGGCAATGCCGACGCTGCCGCGCACAAGCGCTTCGCCGCCAAAGAAAAGGCCGATCAGGCCGGCGGCAACGTATATGTAATCCAATTGAAAACTCCCTGCGAGCATCTGTTCAGCCCTGAGCAGAGATGGCTATTCCCCCTGTGCGAGCGCAAGTGCCTGACTGTCGGATTTCAGCAATTTTCGGTCGCGGTGATTCCGCATGGTGCCGCCGCGAAGGTTCGCGTCAATCGAACGTTCCGGCCACGCGCCCCAGCAGCATAAAAGCGCGTGCGGTCCGGGTTTCAGAGAGCGCGGTCAGTTCGCCATCAGTCGCGGTTTTCTCGAACTCGGCTATGGTGCGGTCGAAGCGGCGCAGAAAGTGGTGTGCAGCATCGCGAAAGATCGGGTCCTGTTTCATGCGCGCGCTGGTGAGCGCCAGCGAAGATCGGTCGCGGATCCCGCCCAGTGGTGCGATCGAGCGCCCACGCGTACCACTTGCAAACTGTCGCCAGACTTCGGGGCGGGCGCGGTCAGGGCGCAGGTCATCCATATAAATGCCGTCCTGACTGAGCAGGGTCAGCACATCTTGGGAGGCCTGGATCAACTGCGCGGCGTTGCGGTCTTTCAGCGCGCGGCGCAATGCGGCAAAGCCAACCTGATCCTCTGCGGTTTCCGGAAAATTAAGTGCCCGGATGAAATCATCTGTCGAGAGCGGCGGCGCCATATCGTCGGCTTGAGTACCAAGGGCGAGCTTGGGCTGATCGTCTGCGGGGGCCTGCACCACAGGTCTGGCCGCGACGCGGGCGTTTTCGTCGCGGCGGCTGTGAAACGTGGCAAGCGCGGTTTCGGTTTTGCGCGCAGCGGCGGCGATCTCGTCCAGTTTGCGCGATACCGTGCTTTCGGTGCGGAAACCGTGGCCTTGCTGCTGGGCGATATAGGCATGGCGGATGGCATCGATGGCCGACTGCAAGCGCTGGCTTTCTTCGCGCATCACGCGGCTGGCACGGGCAGCGGTGGCGGCAACCCAAATCATCGCGACCGGCATAAAAATCGCCAGCATTGTCATCAGGAAACGCAAACCGCCGGAACCGTCGGGTGCTGCGGGTTCAGACGGGGCCAGCACAAAGAAGATGCCAGAGCCAAGAAGCCACACGGCGCTGAGCGCGATGGCCACGATTTCGATTTCCGTTACGCCGCCCTGCCTGGGTTTGTCGTAGATGCCCAAGGGCGTGGGCCGCGTCGCAGCAGAGGATGCGGTATCCTGTGTCTCATCAACGGGGTTTTGCGCTGTTTCGTCCATGTCAGTGTGTCCTGTCAGGCATAGACGATCTTGACGACCTCATAGGATTTGTCACCCCCCGGTGTGCGTACTTCGACGCTGTCGCCTTCGTCTTTGCCAATCAGGGCGCGGGCAATGGGGGATCTGATGTTAAGCAAGCCACGTTCGATGCTGGCCTCGTATTCGCCGACAATCTGATAGGTCTTTTCCTCTTCGGTATCCTCATCAATCAAGGTGACGCGCGCGCCGAACTTGATCGGGCCGGACAGTTTCGCAGGGTCAATGACATCTGCCAGCGAAATCGCGCCTTCCAGTTCTTTGACGCGCCCCTCGATGAAGGACTGCTTTTCCTTGGCGGAATGGTATTCGGCATTTTCCGACAGGTCGCCATGTTCGCGGGCCTCGGCAATTGCCTTGATGATTGCGGGGCGCTCAACGCTCTTAAGCTGCTTGAGCTCTGTTTCCAGCGCGTCGTGACCTTTGCGGGTCATGGGAATCTTTTCCATGGCGGTCTGCCTACGTAATGAGGGCCGCCTCCCGGTTTGGAGGCCGGGGGCGGCCGTATTGCAATTCAGTTGGCAATTACCTGACCCAAAGCGCCATGCAATTGCAAGCGGATTGGTCCGACACATCGGCGGGCGGTTGCGCAGGTTTGCCTAGTCGTAGTGTACGACTTCGTATTCGATCCCGTCAGCATCGTGAAAATAGAACCGCTGGCCTGGTTCATAATCGGCGTGGTTGCCAGTTACGAACCCCTGCGCCTTGACGACGGCTTCTGTCGCGGCAAGGTCGTCCACAACCACGGCAATGTGGTTCAGCCCGCCGATGACGCGGTAGCGATCTTCGTCTGCGGGATCAGGTTCACCGGGGCAGTAAAGCGCAAGATAATGGGCGTCAGTGCCGATGTGGACTGTGTGCCCACCTGCCTTGGCGTCGCCCTTCCACCTGATGTGCCAGCCAAACACTTGTGCCATCCATCGGGCGGTGGCGGCGGGGTCGGAAACGGTGAAATTGGCGTGTTCGAGCATGGCGGGCATAAAGGATTCCTTTGATGGAAGGGTGTTGACTGCTTCCTTTGTAATTTCTAAACCTCAGTTGAGGTCAAGGTAATTTTAGTGGGGCCAGGCATGGCGATGAATGAGGGGTTGGCGATCGGAGCACTGGCGCGTCGGACGGGGTTGGCGGTGTCGGCAATCCGTTTCTACGAGGCGCAGGGTTTGATCCGGCCGTGGCGCAATGCTGGCGGACAGCGAAGATTCGAGCGGGCGGATCTGCGTCGGCTGAGCTTTGTGATGATTGCGCAGCAGTTCGGTTTCACCCTGCCGCAGATCAAGGCGGAACTGGACTGTTTGCCGGGCGGACGAACGCCGACCAAAGCGGATTGGGCGCGCATTTCCGAAGGGTTCCGGGCGGCGCTGGACGCGCGCATCGCGACACTCACGAAATTGCGCGATAATCTGGATGGATGTATCGGCTGCGGCTGTCTGAGCCTTGAGGCCTGCGCGTTATATAACCCGGTGGATCGCGCTGCGGCCAAAGGCCAGGGGCCGCGATACCTTATGGGTGACGCGCCAGAGCTTTAGGTCAGCACGCAAGGAAGGTCGCGACCTCGTCACGCCGCGCCATGGTATCGGTGTAGCCGAGGTCAATGAGGGCCGCGATATAAGGCTCTTCAAACATCAGATAGCTTTCCATCCGACCATCACCACCGGATCCCCCCATGGAACGCAGCAGCAGTCTGATTGCAAGCGGGAGGCTTGCGACATGCTGTTTCGCGATGGAGCGCACATCGCTGGAGGGGGTCAGCAGAACGGTTTCAATTTCCCTGAGGGGGGTTTTTCTGCGCGCGGCCGGGGTCAGCAGTGACAACGTCTGGTTGACCCGCACAAGGCGTTCGTGATCGGCTTCGAGGTTGTCATTGAACATGATATCAAGCGCATGCCCCGCCATTTCGCCGACACTGGGTGGCGGTTGCCGCAAGGGGCCGGGCAGCGCCGGTGGGATGTCGTCACGCGTCGCAATGACAAGAATGCGGTCGGCCCCGGTGCGAATCGCAGGGGACAGCGGCGAAGTAGAGCGCAGGGCGCCGTCACCGAAGTAGCCGTTGCCCAGCAGAACCGGCGCAAAGGCAAAGGGCAGCGCGGAAGAGGCCATGAGGTGTTCCGGTCCGATTCTGACCCGCTCTGAACGGCGGCGGGCGCGGGACCATGGTTTGATGCTCTTGTGACCCTCAAAGAATGTCACGGCACGGCCTTCGCTGTAACTCGACGCGGTGATGCAAAGGGCATGCAGCGCACCGGAGCGGATGGCATAGGCGAGATGCTTGTGAGTAAGTTCCTGTTTGAGCAGATTGAAAAGCGGCATGCTGTCCAGCAGACCGCCAGAAGCGCGCAGGCCAAAGTGTCCGAAAATCAGGGTGGACGCCCATTTCAGGCTGGTCGCAAGCAACGGCAGGGCGCGGGTATCATAGACCGCGCCGCTGTGCAGCGACCGCCAGAGCGCATCGACCTGCCGGGTGCCTGTCTGAAAGTCGGCGGCGGCATAGGCAATGGAGGCGGCGTTAATTGCGCCGACTGAAGCGCCACAGACGATCTGGAACGGCGAGCGGCGCGCACCTGTTATTTCGGCCACCGCCTTGAGGGCGCCCACATGGTAGGCCCCGCGCGCCCCGCCGCCCTGAAGCACCAGTGCGGTCTTCGATGAGGTCGCATCGCGAGGCGGCATAAGCATTTGTCTCCATGGGCGAAGCTGGTGGTTCGCGCCATCTGAGTGTAGCATCGCACACCTGAATTGCTACATCACGTCAGCGCGCGGTTTGTTGCGCCACGTGGCGTGCAAACGACCGAAAAGATGTACTGCGTCACTTTTGACGTGCTGTCACGATTGCATTGGCCGCACCCGTAGTTTAGCCAAATTCAAACTGTTTTTGCGCGGAAGGACCCACCGATGACCGAGATTGAACGCGAAGCGATGGAATACGACGTGGTGATCGTCGGCGCGGGGCCTGCGGGTCTGTCTGCGGCGATCAGGCTGAAGCAGCTGGATGCGGACTGCAACGTCGTGGTGCTTGAAAAAGGCTCTGAAGTGGGCGCGCATATTCTTTCGGGCGCGGTGCTGGATCCATGCGGTCTGGATGCGTTGATGCCGGACTGGAAGGAAAAGGGCGCGCCGATCACCGTTGCGGTGAAGCAGGATAATTTCTACATGCTGGGCGAGGCGGGGAAGGTGCGTATTCCCAACTTTCCAATGCCGCCCCTGATGAACAATCACGGCAACTACATCGTCAGCATGGGGAACGTCTGTCGCTGGATGGCAGAACAGGCAGAGGCACTGGGCGTTGAGGTTTTCCCCGGCATGGCGTGTTCGGAAATTATCTATGGTGACAACGGCGAAGTCAAAGGGGTCGTCGCGGGGGAAATGGGGTTGCAGGCCGATGGTACGCCCGGACCGAACTATGAGCCGGGCATGGAATTGCATGGCAAGTACGTGTTTCTTGGTGAAGGTGTGCGCGGCAGTCTGAGCAAACAGGTGATCGCGAAATACAGTCTGGACGAGGGCAAGGAGCCGCAAAAATACGGGCTGGGCATGAAGGAGATCTGGGAGATCGACCCGGCCAAGCACCGCGAAGGCACTGTCACCCACACGATGGGCTGGCCGCTGGGTAAAAATGCGGGCGGCGGGTCATTCATCTATCACTTGGACAACAATCAGGTCTACGTCGGCTTTGTCGTGCATCTGGGGTATAAGAACCCGCATCTGTTTCCCTATATGGAATTTCAGCGCTTCAAGCATCATCCGATGGTTGCGGACCTGCTGGAGGGTGGCAAACGCGTGGCATATGGCGCGCGCGCGATCACCGAAGGCGGGTATCAGTCGATGCCCAAGATGGTGGCCCCCGGTGTGGCGTTGCTTGGCTGTTCAGTGGGCATGGTCAACGTACCGCGCATCAAGGGCAACCACAATGCGATGCTGTCGGGCAAGGCAGCGGCAGAGGCGGCGTTTGCCGCCATTCAGGCCGGGCGCGGTGGTGATGAGCTGACGGAATACGAGACCGACGTTCGGGGCGGGCCGATTGCTGCTGACCTCAAGAAAGTGCGCAACGTCAAACCACTGTGGTCCAAGTTCGGGCTGACCGCATCGCTCGCGCTGGGTGGTTTCGACATGTGGACCAACACGCTTGGGTTTTCGCTGATGGGCACGCTGGGGCATGGCAAATCTGACGCGGAAGCGACCGAAGAAGCGTCCAAGCACAGCAAGATCGACTATCCCAAGCCCGACGGCAAACTGTCTTTTGATCGACTGACCAACGTCGCGTTTTCTTT
This sequence comes from Sulfitobacter sp., assembly GCA_024636405.1. The sequence goes on from JAGXHC010000111.1 coordinate 9,159, forward strand.
TACCAATCACGAAGAAAGCCAGCCCGCGCACCTGAAACTGATAGATCCCAGCATCCCGGTTGATTACGATCTGCCGAAATATGCGGGCCCGTCGGCGCGCTATTGTCCGGCCGGGGTTTATGAATTCGTGGGCGAGGGCGCGGACACCAAATTCGTGATCAACTTCCAAAACTGCGTCCACTGCAAGACTTGTGATATCAAGGATCCACCTCAGAACATCGTCTGGACTACCCCGCAAGGTGGCGATGGGCCGAACTATCCCAACATGTAGGCGGCGACGCTCAAAAGGTTAAAAAGGGCGGGCTTTGGTCCGCCTTTTTTGCGGGGAATCGCCGACGGATGGTCACAGCGGCGTGTGGAGCAGGGCGCGGCATTGCGCCGGCCCGCAAACCTGATAGCCTACCGAAAAAGTGACAAGAGGCACGGCATGAATTTTCGGAAAAGTCTGATCTCGGCAAGCGTTCTGACGCTGGCGCTGACCCTTGGAGCGCCGACAGGCGCAGAAACCGCGGCTGGCGCATACCTTGCTGGTCGCAATGCGGCGGTGAACAGCGATTTCGCAGAAGCGGCACGGTACTATACACAGGCATTGGCGCGTGATCCTGCAAATGCTGAACTGATGGAAAGTGCTGCACTGTCGTATCTGTCGTTGGGGCGCATCGACACGGCCATCCCGCTGGCACGCGCTATGGACGATGCCGGCCAGCGCAGCCAGATCGCGACCATGCTGATCACGGCGGAATTGGTGGACAAGGGCGATTACAAGGCGCTGCTGGCGCGCGAAGACGACGGCAGCGGTGTCGGTCCTTGGGTCGACGGGCTTGTTCGGGCCTGGGCGCATTTGGGCGCGGGTGATGTCACGGCGTCACTGGCCGCGTTCGACACCTTGAGCACGGATACCGGAATGCAGGGTTTTGTGATGTATCACAAGGCTTTGGCGCTGGCGAGCGTTGGAGATTTTGAGGGCGCAGAAAAGATATTCTCTGACGAAAAGGCTGGAGCGGCAGGCCGGACACGGCGCGGGGTGATCGCCCATGCAGAGGTATTGGCACAGCTTGAACGGTTCGAAGAGGCGGTGGAAGTTGTCAAAGCGAACTTTGGCAATGCCACCGACCCTGAACTGGATGCGCTGATCGCGAGGCTCGAAGCGCGCGAGGAAGCGCCCTACACCCACGTCCCGGACCCCAAAGCAGGTATTGCAGAGGTGTTCTTTACTTTTGCGGCAGTTCTGAAAAGCGAGGCAGCGGGCGATTATTATGTGTTGCTCTATTCGCGGATTGCACGCTTTCTAAGGCCCGATCACCTTGATGCTCTTTTGCTCACGGCAAACCTCTTGGAGGGTCTGGGGCAGAATGATCTGGCAATCGAGGAATACAAGGCCGTCCCGGCAAGCGATCCGGCATACCATGCTGCCGAATTGGGCCGCGCGGATGCCCTGCGCCGCAGCGACAAGACGGGGCAGGCCATCGAAGTGCTGGAACAACTGGCGCGCAGCCACGGCGATCTGGCAGTGGTGCATTCAACGTTGGGCGATATCCTGCGCGGCAAGGATGATTACGACGGCGCGATTGCCGCATACACCCGCGCCCTTGACCGGACGCCCGAGGATCTTTTTGCGCGCTGGATACTGCTTTATTCGCGCGGGATCGCTGAAGAACGGTCCGGCAATGGCGAAGCGGCAGAAGCCGATTTTCGGGCGGCTCTGAAGGTGAACCCCGAGCAGCCACAGGTGCTTAACTACCTTGGTTATTCGCTGGTTGAACAGAACCGCAACTTTGACGAAGCGCTTGACATGATTGAGCGCGCGGTCGCCGCCAGCGAGAATTCAGGCTATATTGTGGATTCACTCGGGTGGGTGATGTACCGTCTGGGTCGCTACCAAGAGGCTGTTGCGCAGATGGAGCGCGCGGTCGAGTTGATCCCGGTCGACCCGGTGGTGAATGACCATCTGGGTGATGTCTATTGGGCGGTGGGACGTCATCGGGAGGCAGAGTTTCAGTGGCGTCGTGCACTGTCGTTTATCAAGTTCGACGACAAGGACACCGAAGCCGATCCAGAGCGTATTCGCAACAAACTGAAGGTGGGGCTGGACGCCGTGCTGAAGGAAGAAGGCGCTGCACCGCTCAAGGTCGCTGCCGACAAATGAACGGTGGCACGCCGGCCGATCCCGTACAGCTTGGGCTGGACTGCGAGGTGTCGGCATTTGCCAAGGTTAACCTTACCCTCCATGTGACAGGACAGCGTTCTGACGGCTATCATCTGCTTGATTCACTGGTGGTGCGTGCGGGTGTGGGAGATGTGGTACGGGTCGCTGCGGCGGACAAGCTGGCGTTTGCGGTGGATGGGCCACATGCTGATTGCGTGCCGCGCGATGCGCGCAATCTTGTGATCCGGGCCGCACAATTTCTGGATGCAGGCGTTGGGCGGGGCGCGTTCATTTCCTTGACGAAAAACCTGCCTCCGTCCTCCGGTATCGGGGGTGGGTCGGCGGATGCGGCGGCAGCGCTGCGGGCTCTGTCGGGTCACTGGGGCATCCCCGTGCCGGTTGATGTGACCGCCCTTGGCGCAGATGTCCCTGTTTGCCTTGCCAAAGGACCGCAGCGGATGATGGGTGTCGGCGAAGTGCTGTTGCCAGTGCCGGAACTTCCGCCGTGTTGGATGGTTCTGGTCAATCCCGGTGTGGGCCTTTCGACGCCAACGGTGTTTGCAGCGCTGGCGTGTAAACGGAATGCCGCGATGGCCGATGTCATCCCCCACTTTCGTAATGCGCGGGCGATGGCGGCGTGGCTGGACCAGCAGCGCAATGATCTGGAGACACCGGCACGCGGGCTGGAACCACGGATCAATCAAGTGCTGGCCGCGCTGAAAGGTGCGTTGCTGGCGCGGATGTCCGGGTCCGGTGCGACGTGTTTCGGGCTTTATGAAAGCTCCGCCGACGCTGGCGTGGCGGCAATGCGGATCAAGGCGGCGGCACCGGGATGGTGGGTGGCAGATGCGCCGGTGATCAGTTCAGGCGGCTGACCACGTAATCCGCCAGATCGCCCAGCATCGTTTTGAGTTCGTGATCGGGCAATGGCGCCAATGCAGCACGCGCGCGCGCCGCCCAGCCCTGCGCCTGTGCGCGGGTATCATCAAGCGCGCCATGTTTGCTCAAAAGTGCAAGCGCATGATCGAGATCGATGTCATCCTGGCGACCCTTTTCGATGGTGCGGATCCAGAACGCACGTTCGTCGGGATCGGCGCGGGCGACGGCCATGATCACGGGTAGGGTCAGCTTGCGTTCCCGGAAATCATCGCCGACGTTCTTGCCCGTGGTGTCAGGTTGTCCAATGTAATCAAGCAGATCGTCCGCAATCTGAAACGCGATGCCCAGGGCGTCACCGTAGTCGAACAATGCCTGCACATGGGCGGCCGGGGCGTCGGCGATCACGCCGCCCACTTCTGTCGCGGCAGAAAAAAGTGCTGCCGTTTTGCCGCGCACAACCTGAAGATACACGTCCTCATCCGTGGCCAGATTCTGGGCCGCGGTAAGTTGCAGCACTTCGCCTTCGGCAATAGTTGCAGCGGCATTGGACAGAATTTGCATCACCCGCATGGAGCCGGGTTCAGTCATCAGCTGAAAGCTGCGCACAAATAGATAATCGCCCACCAGAACCGATGATTTGTTGTCCCACAGCAGATTGGCCGTAGGCCGCCCGCGGCGCTGCGCGCTTTCATCCACCACATCATCGTGCAGCAGGGTGGCGGTATGGATAAATTCGACCGTAGCGGCCAGATGGATATGAAAGGGTCCGTCATAGCCACACAGCCGCGCTGCGGCCAGCGTCAGCATCGGGCGCAGTCGCTTGCCGCCCGCGCCCACCAGATGGGCCGTCACCTCGGGGATACGTGGCGCATGTTCGGATGCCATGCGCTCCGTGATCAGATCACCGACAGCCGCCAAATCTTTGGCCAGAAAGTCAGCCATTCTGTCATGCGGTTTGTGCGTAGCGTCATTGGTCATCAGCATCTTTCCACCCAAACCCTCTCGACAATACTGTCAGACTGCCCTTACATCCCTGATATGCAGGAACTTTTACGCAGCACGGACACGACAGTCATCGCCTTTGCCAAGGCCTTGCTTCAGGGCGAGGATATAGACTGCTTTGAAATGGACGTAAACATGAGCGTTCTCGAAGGGGGCATCGGCATTTTTCCACGCCGACTGATGGTGCGTCCGGACGATCACGCTGCTGCGGTAGTTGTTTTAACGGACAATGATATTCCGCTGGGGATATGACCGCGTTTTCAAATGAAGATGCCGATCTGACCCATGATGCATTTCTGGGCGGTATGTTGCATCTGTGGCAGCCGCGATCGGGATACCGGGCCGGTGTGGATCCGGTATTGCTGGCCGCATCCGTGCCTGCCGTGGCGGGGCAAAGGGTGCTGGAACTGGGCTGCGGTGTGGGTACGGCGATTCTATGTCTGGGCGCGCGGGTGCCGGGGTTGATGCTTACCGGGGTTGAATTGCAGGCCGATTATGCAGCACTGGCAGCGCGTAACGGTGGTGATGCGTTGGAAGTGGTCACGGCGGACCTGACGGCAATGCCCTTGCATCTACGCGAGCGGCAATTCGACCATGTGCTGGCTAATCCGCCCTATTTTGATCGCGCGGCTTCAATCAAATCAGGCGATCCCCTACGCGAGGCGGCGCTGGGGGAAATGACACCTCTGCGCGACTGGGTTAGTGTGGCGGGAAAGCGGCTGGCGCCAAAAGGTATGGCGCATTTTATCCATCGAATTGAGCGACTTCCGGACCTGATCCGGGCATTGCCCGACGATCTGGGCTCTATCGAGGTTTTACCGCTTGCGCCACGTGCCGGGCGGGACGCGGAACTGGTGATCCTGAGAGCGCGCAAGGGCGGGCGCGCCGCGTTCAAGCTGTACAATACATTTATAATGCACGCCGGGGCCCAACATTTAAAGGATGGCGACAGTTTCGTGCCGCGCGCCCGCGCCGTTTTGCGAAATGGCGCGGCGCTTAAATTCATGGCATCGCCATCCGCTGAGTTAACCAAAATTTAACGCTGTGCGGTGATATGCTGCGAGGCGGCGTGACTTGCGGGATACTTTATGCTCCACTCGGATCACGCAACATTCATCATGGAGGATTGTATGGCTTTACACGCACATCTGGACACCCTGAAACGCAAGCATAATGCGATGAGCAAGGCTGTTGAGCAGGCCCAACGCGCGCCAAGTGTCGATGATCTGGAACTTGCAACGATGAAGAAAGAAAAGTTGCGACTGAAAGAGCAAATCACCCGGCTATCAAACTGAATTTCAATTATTAAAACTATTCAGGCTGGCGCGTGCCGCTGTGACGGCGCCGCCAGTAATGAGAATCGCCGCCCAGACCAAGGCCATGTTGGGCGGCGCGACCCCAGCGACCACCAAGATGACTGTCGATAACAGCGGCGCGGCATAGGAGCTGGTTCCAAGAAGCTGTATGTTCCCCTGCTTCACCCCGATGTCCCAGACATAAAAGGCAAGCCCCACGGGGCCAAGCCCGAGGCCGACGATTGCGGCCCAACCAAGGGTCGTGGCGGGTAGAACCGTTTCTTCGAACAGCAGATGCAGTGGCAGCGATAACGTTGCCGAAGCAAGACAAAACACCGCAACTGACGCGGTGGGGGCCGTGCCGACAGTGCGCGACAACACTGAATAGGCCGCCCAGGAAAACGCACAGAGCAGCGCAAGAAAATAGCCGGGAAAATGCGCGCCGGCAAATCCCATGCCGCCCCCTGTCATGATCAATGCCGCGCCTGAAAAGCCCAGGAGTGCGCCGACCAAATGCCCGCTGCGCAGCCGTTCCCCCGGCAACAGGCCAGAGAACACGACAATCAGCAGGGGCCACAAATAGGCGATCAGCCCTGCTTCCGCCGCAGGGGCATGGCGCAGTGCTGAAAAGTAAAGCGTATGGTATCCAAAAAGGCCTAACGTGCCAAATAGATAGACCCGCATGGGTACGCTGCGCAGGCTGCCTAGCGCCCCGATAGCCACCGTCCAGATCAGTCCCAGTGTCCCACCGATGGCAAAACAGATCGTGTTCAGTAGCAGCGGAGGAG
>JAGXHC010000112.1 GCA_024636405.1 Sulfitobacter sp.
ACCGCCCCGCCGGAAACATTCATTGTCAGTGGTGATGGCACCGTCCTGTTCCGTTTTGCCGGCCCGCTGGTCGGCAGCGATTATGAACAGCGGTTCATGCCAGAGTTGCAAAAGGCGCTGGCGGAGTAGGGCAGTTGCGGCGCGGTCCGTTCCGGAGCGAAAAACCGCAGACGTTCGGTGGTAGCATTCGAGTTGGATGATACGATTGCGCGTCAAACAACGCTCGGCAAAACTCAACCACAAAATGACATGGATGGGCGCTGGCATCGCCACCCCACGTGCAGTCGACGTTCAATGCGCGACAAAAAAAGACGGCCCTGGATTTTCATCCGGGGCCGTCTGTCATTTACGGATCGTCAGTAATCACTCAGCCGCGACGTTGCCCGACTTTGCAAGATCACGCAGCACATAATGCAGCACACCGCCGTGTTCGATATATTCGATCTCGATCGCGGTATCGATCCGGCACTTCAGTGTGATCTCTTTCACCTCACCATCCGCCATCGTGATTTTGCAGGGCACTTCCTGCAACGGCTTGATCGTGTCGAGACCGGAAATGGAGACCGTCTCCTCCCCGGTGAGACCCAGCGATTTGCGCGTGTCGCCGCCTGTGAATTCAAGAGGAATCACACCCATGCCAACAAGGTTGGAGCGATGGATACGCTCAAAGCTTTCGGCGATGACAGCCCTGACGCCCAGCAGGGCCGTGCCCTTGGCCGCCCAGTCGCGCGATGAACCGGCACCGTAAAGTTCACCGCCGAAGATGACCAGCGGCGTGCCTTTTTCCTCCCAAGCCATCGCCGCGTCGAAGATCGAGGTCTGCTTGCCGTCCGGACCGAGGGTATAGCCACCCTCGACGCCGTCCAGCATTTCATTCTTGATACGGATGTTGGCGAAAGTGCCACGCATCATCACCTCGTGGTTGCCACGCCGCGAACCATATGAGTTAAACTCGCGCACCGGCACCTGACGCTCGACCAGATACTGACCGGCAGGGGTCTTTTCCTTGAACGACCCGGCCGGCGAAATGTGGTCGGTCGTGATCATGTCGCCGAGCAGAGCCAGCACCTTGGCACCCTCGATGTTGGTGATCGTGCCCGGGTCCTTGTCCATGCCCTGGAAATAGGGCGGGTTCTGAACGTATGTCGATTGTGGCGGCCAGTTGTAAGTCTTGCTGTCCGTGGTCTCGACCGCCTGCCATTTGTCGTCACCTTTGAAGACATCGGCATATTTGTCCTGAAAAGCTTCGCGGGTCACTGTCCGCTCCACCAGTTCCGCAATCTCTGCGGTCGTGGGCCATATGTCCTTTAGATAGACGTCGTTGCCATCCTGATCCTGGCCAAGCGGGCTACCGGTCAGATCGTGGTTCATGTCGCCAACAAGGGCATAGGCCACCACCAGCGGCGGCGAAGCCAGGTAGTTGGCGCGCACGTCGGGGCTGATCCGGCCTTCAAAGTTACGGTTGCCCGACAGAACCGAAGTGCCGATCAAATCATAATCATTGATCGCCTTGCTGATTTCGGGCTCCAGCGGGCCGGAGTTCCCGATGCAGGTGGTGCAGCCATATCCGACAAGGTTGAAACCGATGGCGTCCAGATCCTCTTGCAGGCCAGCGGCCTCCAGATAATGCGAAACCACCTGCGAACCGGGCGCAAGCGACGTCTTGACCCAGGGCTTTCGGGTCAATCCCAACGCGCGCGCCTTGCGCGCCACAAGACCCGCCCCAATCATCACATAGGGGTTGGAGGTATTTGTGCACGACGTGATCGAGGCGATCACGATGGAGCCATCGTGCAACTGGTAATGGCCGTCATCCGTCGTGACAATGCCGCGGTTGTGATGGCCTTCATCGCCGGGGATTGTCGTTGGCTCAGGCTGCCCACCTTCGCCTTCCCAGCGAATTTCCTGCGCAGGCGACGCGTCCTTGCCGCTGCGCACGCCTGCGACGTATTTGCCAAACGCGGTGTGCGCCTGATCCAGGTTGATGTGATCCTGCGGACGTTTGGGCCCAGAGATGGCAGGGACGACGGTGCCCATATCAAGCCCGAGCGTATCGGTATATATCGGCGCGTAATCCGCCCCGCGCCACATGCCGTTGGCCTTGGCGTAGGCTTTGACCAGTGCCACACGATCCTTTTCGCGGCCCGTGTTGGTGAGATAGCGCAGGGTTTCGTCGTCGATCGGGAAGAAACCGCAGGTCGCGCCGTACTCCGGTGCCATGTTGGCAATGGTTGCGCGATCTGCCAGCGGCAAATGGTCGAGCCCTTCACCGTAGAATTCCACAAATTTGCCAACCACGCCTTTTTCGCGCAGCAGTTCCACAACCTTCAGCACCAGATCAGTTCCGGTGGTGCCTTCCATCATGCGGCCTGTCAGCTCGAAACCGACGACTTCGGGAATGAGCATCGAGATCGGCTGACCCAGCATAGCGGCCTCTGCCTCGATCCCGCCGACGCCCCAGCCCAGCACGGCCGCGCCATTGACCATGGTGGTGTGGCTGTCAGTCCCGACCAGCGTGTCGGGATAGGCGACTTGTTCACCGTTTTGATCGGCGTCGGTCCAGACGGTCTGGCTGAGATATTCCAGGTTCACCTGATGGCAGATGCCGGTGCCGGGCGGCACCACGCGGAAATTGCGAAACGCCTTCTGGCCCCACTTGAGGAAAGTATAGCGTTCGATGTTGCGCTCGTATTCACGGTCTACATTCATCTGAAATGCGCGCGGATTGCCAAATTCGTCGATCATGACGGAGTGGTCAATCACCAGATCGACGGGATTAAGCGGATTGATCTTGTCCGGATCACCGCCAAGCGCCACGATACCGTCACGCATTGCGGCAAGGTCCACGACCGCGGGCACACCGGTGAAATCCTGCATCAGCACGCGGGCCGGGCGGTAAGCGATCTCGCGCGGGTTCTTGCCACCCTTGGCACCCCATTCGGCAAAGGCCTTGATATCGTCTACGGTGACGGTCTTGCCGTCCTCAAACCGCAGCATGTTTTCCAGCACCACCTTAAGCGCTGCGGGCAGATTGGAGAAATCACCCAATCCGGCCTCCTGTGCGGCGGGAATTGAATAATAGGCAACAGACTGGCTGCCTTCGGTAAGCGTCTTGCGCGTCTTGGCGGTGTCCTGGCCGACTGTGATTGTCATGGAAGGCTCCCTTGTTAATCGGATGGCGATGAGTGGTGCTTGCTGTTTCAATGCCGCATGGGGCGCGGCGATTCAACTGCTATTGAATAATGTCAAAGCGAATGTATACCATTGTGTACTGAATTTGAAGGCCTCAGTTTGCGCCTTTCAAGAAACCTTGATTGGTTATTTCAGGTTTCGCCAGATACACGGGACCAAGCACCAATTATAATTGATCTGGAATCATATGATCCGCCTCAGCTCTGCCATTGCCGCTGCCATTGTGTTGTGCACAAGCCCGATTGCTGCCCAGGAAAACCCGGTAGTGGTGGAGCTTTTCACGTCGCAGGGTTGTTCGTCCTGTCCGCCCGCTGATGCGCTCTTGTCAGAATTGGCAGCGCGCGAGGACGTCATCGCGCTGGCGCTGCATGTGGATTACTGGGATTATATCGGCTGGAAGGACCCGTTTGGGAATCCGGCGCATGCTGACCGGCAACGCGCCTATGCTGCGCATGGCGGGCGGCGGTCTATCTATACGCCGGAGATGATCGTCAACGGCGAGACCGATATTGTTGGCGCAAAGCCAATGGATCTGTCAAAGGCCATCGCGGCTCATGCTGCGGTGCCAGGCACCGTCGCGCTGAATGTGGCCCGCAGCGGTGACATGTTGCAGATTGCGGCTGAGCCAACTGCTGCGGTCAAAGGGCCGATGAAAGTGCATCTGGTACGCTATGCGCCACAGCGCACGACCCAAATCAAGCGCGGCGAAAACGCGGGCAAAACAATTGATTATGCCAATGTTGTCGAAAGCTGGACGGTTCTGGGTAGTTGGACGGGTGAGGCGCCGCTGAAAATGCAGGCTGCGGTGAAGGGCGATGCGCCCGTCGTGGTGATCATCCAACGCGGCAGTGCCGGCTCGATCCTTGCTGCGGCTCGCGTTCGGTAGCCCTTTATCTTTTGCGAACGATTTGTGCGGCATTTTCTTAAATTTCGGCGCAGTCCCTAGTTGTCGTGGATACGCCAGCGGCGATGTACCCAGAACCATTGTTCAGGATTTGCCTTGATCCGGGCTGACAGGCTGTCGTTGAGGGCTTGGGTCATGCGCCTTGCATCGCTGTGCGGCACAGGCTCTTCCAGCACTGCGGCAAAACTCAGACCGTCGGGCTGGCGAATGCCATAAAACGGGATCAGCAGAGCATCGAATCGCAAGGCCAGTTCTGCGGCGGAAAGTGCGGTATTGGCCGGCTCGCCCAGAAAATCCAGCGGTGGAGCGCCAAAAACGTGCTGATCGAACAGCAGTACCAATTGTCCACCGTTCTTGAGGTGACGCACAAAACCGGCGGTGCCCCGGCGACCCTGGGCAAAGACCGGGCCACCAAAAGCCTCCATCGTCTTGACGTAATGGGCGTTGAAGTAGGGGTTCTTCATGTCGCGGTAAAGCCCGCCAATGGCATAGCCGCGCGCCACCAATGCGGCGCGGGCCGCCTCGTAATTGCCGAAATGGCCGGTGACGAGGATAACGGGGCGTCCATCGGCGGCTGCCTTTTCCAGCGCGGCAAAGCCCGGCCCTTGTGGGGTAAGCTTGGCCATGCGGGCAGGAAATTCACGCGCGGAATAGTTTTCGATGAAACTACGTCCGACGTTATTCAGGCAACGTGACGCTGTGCGGCGCTGGTCGGCCAGCGGCATCTGCGGCCAGATCATAGAAAGGTTGTCGCGCGCGCGTTTGCGGTAACCCGCCAGTGGTCCCAGTATATGTTGCACCACAGCGCCGATGAACCGCACCCGCACCGTATAGGGCAGGGCCAGCGCCAGCCCGATGATGCCAACGATCAGTGCGTTGGACAAATAGTGGCCGGTGTCACGCAAGGTGATGGCGCGCGGCGCGTTGGGCGGTGTGGTGTCTGGCATGGCCCTCTGTCAGGCAGCGGCGTTCGCGTCAGGCATACCTTCTGGCGTCAATGGCAACAAGGTGCGCCTTGGACAAGCAGCGCATGGTGCTGGGCGCGGCCGCCTTTCGGGCGAAATTAGGGAACTGGTCGCAGATGTCAGTCCTCTGTCTCCTCCTCAACCACCAGCAGCAGATCGCCGCTGCGTTCCATCTCGCGAATGGCGGTGACGACTTCAGCCATTGCGTCTTCGGCATCGGCAGGTTTCACAGTGCCCGTTTCTGCGATCTCCTCGCGCAGTTGATCGGCCATACGGCCCGACATGTTTTCCAGCACAAAGTCGCGTGACGCGGCAAACCCGGCAGGTTCCGCACCGGCCAGCGCCAGCAACAGCTTTGCCGGATCGACTTCGCGGAGGATGCGCGGGATATCGCGGGGTGCAATGCGTTGAGGAATATTGCCAAAGGTGAAGATCGCCTTGCGCACGGCATTGGCAAAGCCCTGATCGGTTTCATCCAGCCCTTCAAGCACATCGTCGCGCGTCAGCGTGGTGGATGAGTTCAGGATCGCACCCACCCGGTCCACCGGGTCGCTGTCAAAGGCGCGGGCCGGTTGCGCATCCAGTTGCGTCGCCAGCGAGAGCCCGATCCGGTCCACCGCGTCGGGTGTCACCGCGCCGGTCAGTGATACGGCATAGGTGATGCGGCGGGCCTGCGGACCCGGCAGGCGGCCCAGAAGCGTGGCAGCGACAGCAACGTCCAGCTTGGACAACAATACGGCCGCGACCTCTGTGCTTTCGTTTTCAAGAACGGGCAGAAGGGCGTCTGGACCCAGATCGCGGATGCGTTTCCACGGGTCGCCCGCCTGGCGCACACCCGCCTCTTTGCGCAGACGCGCGGCGGTCTGATGGCTGATTGTACCGTCCAGCGCATCAAGCGCGCCTGCCATGCCACCGGGAAACGACAGACCAATGCGTTCAAGCTCATCCGAAAACTCATCCACCACAGCCGCCAGCGTGGCGCGGTCAACCGTACGCATCGTGCCCATTTGCTTGGTAAGGTTGCTCTGCAGCTCATCCGGCAGATCCTCAAGCGGAATTTCCGCCCCACCATTCAGCAAAAGACGCACCACAATTGCCGCCTTTGCCCTGCGGCTGAGCACCATGCTGTTGCCCGCAGATGCGGGCGGCGCGTAGCCGCCCATGGGCACAATATCATTCATCTTTTACCTGCCTTCTGAAGTTACGGCTATCAGTGGCAGGCAAACGTGAAAAAAGACTGAAATCAGTAGTTGAAAGTCCGGCCCGTCGCGATGGCCGTACGCAGTGAGGCTTCGGCCCATGTGCCGCTGCCACCGTGGCTGCGGATCGCGCGCAGCTGATCAAGCGCGGCACTGATGTTGCCCTCTTCGACCAGCCCCTGTCCCATGTAGGAACGCGCCAGAATATTGCCGGGGTTCCGGGCCAGCGCCTGTTCATAAAAACTCATGGCCAGTGCGCCATTGCCCAACTTGCGGTGGGTGAAACCCATATAGGTCAGCCGACGATCATCTTCTGACGGCATCGATTCCAGCAACCGCTGCGCGTCAATATAGCGCCCGGCATAGGCCAGTTGCCGCACCGCGTCATAAAGCCCGTCAGCATCCAGATTGCTTTCCTCGGGGTTCACGCATGTCTTGGTTTTCTTGTCGTAGGTCTTACCGTCTTCGCATTTAATCTTGGGCGGGGCGGTTTCTTCGTTGCTGCCGGCCGCCAGCAGGGCGGTGGCAGGCAGGGACAGCGACAGGGCAGTGGCAAGCAGGATACGCATGGGACGGGCTCCGGTTGTGGCAACCACCGGGCGGGGTTGCAGCCATAGCTTATTGTAGTGCGCAATGCGCACCGGTAAAGCCTCGCCGTACGAGATCAGGTCACGTTTGCGTATGCCTCAGGTCGTGGCGTCGATCACGCAAGTACCGGTGGCGCTGTCATAGACGCTGCCTTCGGCACAGGACATCGCCTGTTTGCCATGGCTGCATCCCGCCGCCAGCGCAAGGCCGGGGGCCAGCGCAAGGGCAAGCACGCAAAGGGCAATTCCAAGTTTCATCTCACTACTCCTTTGATCTGCGCGGACAGGATACAACGCCGGCGCATTTTCTCAAAGAAGTTTGGCGTGGTCAGTCGCCGAATACGCGGGCAAAGATCGTATCGACATGCTTGGTGTGATAGCCAAGATCGAACTTTTCCTCGATCTGCTCCGCGCTCAGCGCCTTGAGCACATCGGCATCGCCCAGCAACTCGGTCTTGAAATCACAGCCTTCTTCCCAGACTTTCATCGCATTGCGCTGCACCAGCTTATAGGCATCCTCGCGGCTGACACCGGCTTGGGTCAGTGCCAGAAGGACACGCTGCGACATGACCAGACCGCTGAACTTGTTCATATTGGCCAGCATGTTGTCAGGATAGATCAGCATTTTGTCGATCACGCCCGTCAGACGGTTCAGCGCGAAATCCAGCGTAATGGTGGTGTCCGGGCCGATGCTGCGTTCGACGCTGGAATGCGAAATGTCGCGCTCATGCCAGAGCGTGACATTCTCCATTGCGGGGATGACCGCCATGCGCACAAGCCGCGCCAGACCGGTCAGGTTTTCAGTCAGCACCGGGTTCTTCTTATGCGGCATCGCAGAAGACCCCTTTTGCCCGGCGGAAAAGAACTCGGCCCCTTCAAGGACTTCTGTGCGCTGCATGTGACGCACTTCGGTGGCGACGTTTTCGATGGAGCTGGCGATCACACCCAAGGTGGCAAAAAAGGCCGCGTGGCGGTCGCGGGGAATGACCTGCGTGCTGATAGGTTCAGGGATCAGGCCAAGTTTTTCACAAACATGCGCCTCAACCGCCGGGTCGATATTGGCGAATGTGCCGACGGCGCCGGAAATAGCGCCGGTGGCAATCTCTTCGCGTGCGGTTTTCAGGCGGCGCAGATTGCGGTCCATTTCGGCGTAAAAGCGTGCAAAGGTCAGCCCCATTGTTGTCGGCTCGGCGTGAATGCCGTGGCTGCGGCCAACGCGCAATGTGTTCTTATGCTCCATTGCGCGACGCTTGAGCGCGGCCAGCAGGGCGTCCAGATCCGCGATCAGAATATCTGTGGCACGGGTCAGTTGCACGTTGAAACAAGTGTCGAGCACATCCGATGACGTCATGCCCTGATGCACAAAGCGCGCTTCATCCGCGCCCACATGTTCCGACAGATGCGTCAGAAAGGCGATCACGTCATGTTTGGTCACGGCCTCGATCTCGTCGATGCGGGCCACGTCAAACTGCACATCCCTGGCTTTCCAGACGGCATCGGCATTGGCGCGGGGGATGACACCGATATTGGCCATCGCGTCGCAGGCGTGGGCTTCGATTTCGAACCAGATGCGGAACTTGGTCTCGGGGGACCAGATGGCAACCATGTCAGGACGAGAGTAACGGGGGATCATGGGCGCACCTTTAGTGACAGTCTGAGGGGTCAGGGGCGCAATAACCTGACGAGGGTAAAAGGACAAGTGAGCTCTGTATGCCGACGCCGCTGATGCGATGGCGCCGGCATCCCAACGCGGCGCCTGACGGGTAACCGGGCTTTACCGCCGGGTGGCGGATCGGTTTGGCCATCGCCGTTATGC
>JAGXHC010000113.1 GCA_024636405.1 Sulfitobacter sp.
GTCTTTGACGATGCCGACCTGGATTCCGCTGTCGAAGGGCTGGTGGATGCCATTTGGTTCAATCAGGGTCAGGTCTGCTGCGCCGGATCGCGCCTGCTGGTGCATGAACCAGTGGCAGATGCCTTCTATGCCAAGCTGCGCGCGCGCATGGGTAAGCTTCGCATTGGCAACCCGCTGGACAAAAGCATTGATGTGGGCGCGCTGGTCGATCCGATCCAACATGCCCGCGTTTCACAGATGCTTGACACCAATACGCAAGGCAACCGTTTCGTCGCGGACACACCGCTGCCTGAAAACGGCTGCTACTATCCCCCGACATTGATCACCGGACTGCACCCCGCCGATCCGCTGATGCAAGAGGAAATATTCGGCCCCGTGCTTGTCTCCACCACGTTCCGCACCCCCGCTGATGCCGTGCAGCTTGCCAACAACACGCGTTACGGACTCGCGGCGACAGTCTGGTCCGAGAACATCAATCTGGCGCTCGACATCGCACCCAAGCTGGCTGCAGGTATTGTCTGGATCAATGGCACCAACTTGATGGATGCCGCAGCGGGGTTTGGCGGTGTGCGCGAAAGCGGTTTTGGCCGTGAAGGCGGCTGGGAAGGACTGGCAGGCTACACGCGGACCAAAGGCATCCGCAAACCGCTCAAGGACATCGCGGCTTTCACGGGCGACGGCGCACCGGCAGACCCCATAGATCGCACGGCCAAGCTTTATATCGGAGGCAAACAGACGCGTCCCGATGGCGGCTATTCCGCCGCTGTCTGGGGCAAATCCGGCTTGCAGCTTGGCCATGTCAGCCTCGCCAACCGCAAGGACGTGCGCAACGCAGTCGAAGCGGCGCATGCCGCCAAGGGTTGGTCCGGCACCACTGGCCACCTGCGCGCACAAATCCTCTATTATATCGCCGAAAACCTGTCGGCCCGTGCGGACGAATTTGCGCACCGCCTTGACGTGATGCAGGGCGGCAAATCGGGCAGCAAGGAAGTCGAGGCCGCCGTCAGACGCCTTTTCATCTATGCGGCCTGGGCGGACAAATACGACGGCCAGGTTCACGGCGTCCCGATCCGGGGCGTTGCGCTGGCCATGAAGGAACCTGTGGGCGTCATTGGCGCGCTCTGCCCGGCAGAGGCGCCATTGCTGGGCTTGATCAGCCTCATGGCTCCCGCCATTGCGATGGGCAACCGGGTAATCCTCTGCGCCTCCGAGCCTTTCCCACTCTCGGCCACTGATTTCAGCCAAGTACTGGAAACGTCCGACGTGCCTGGCGGTGTGGTCAACATCCTTACCGGCCCGCAGATCGACATTGCCGACCCATTGGCGCGGCATATGGACGTTGATGCTGTGTGGTGCTTCGGTGCCGGCAACCTCAGCCGCGTCGTCGAAAAAGCCGCAGCAGGCAATATCAAGCGGACATGGGTGAACAACCGATTCGCCCGCGACTGGATGGGGGCAGACGGTGAAGGCCGCGTCTTCCTGCAAGCCGCCACCGAGATCAAGAATGTTTGGGTGCCTTACGGCGAATAGGTACCCTGTTCTTCTGGCTTGAAATATCTCCGCCGGAGGCAAACCGCCTGTCCCGGAGGGACCGGCCAGAATCGTGCGGCGCGCAGCGCCTCAATTCCGAAGTCGCCTAATCCGCAGCGGTCGTTTCCAGTCCATCGGGCTGTCCGACCACCACAAATTGCAACCCTTTGGGGTCCAGCAATTCCGCTGCAACCCGTTTTACATCTGCCAGTGTCACCGCTTCGACCTTGTCGTTGCGGGTGGCGATGTAATTGATCGGCAGACCCAGCATCTGCATCCCAACCAAGATATTTGCAATCGGCGCATTGCCGTCAAAACGCAGCGGATAGGCGCCGGTGATAAAGGTTTTGGCCGCCTCAAGCTCTGCCTCGGTCACACCTTCGGCCGCAGCCTTGGCCCATTCATCCCGGATCACTGCAATCGCGTCTGCGATGCGGTCGTTAGCGGAACTGACCGATCCCATATAGGTCTCGGCCAGATCGCGGGGCACGAGATAGGAATAAACCCCATAGGTCAGCCCGCGCTTCTCACGCACTTCGTCCATCAGCCGACTTTCAAAACCACCGCCGCCCAATACCTGATTCAGAATCGTCGCTGCAAAGAAATCAGGGTCCTCCTGCTTCATCCCCTTCTGGCCGAACAACGCCACCGATTGCGGCGTGGCAAAGTCCACCACTGTGACGCCCGGCGGAATGGTCACATCCGCCACTGGCGGCATGGGCGCACCAGTCTGGGGCAACCCGCCCAACAGATCATCAAGCAGTTTTCCCAATTCTTCCGGCGTGATGTCACCCACTGCGCCGACATAGATACGGTCACGCGCCAGCACAGCATCCTTGGCCTCTGACAGGTCATCACGGCTAAGCGCCGCAACGCTTTCAAGCGTGCCGTTCAGAGAAGAGGCATAGGGATGATCGCCGAAGGCAATGCCGTTAAACGTCTCGTTTGCAATGTCGTTGGGGTCTTTCATGTCGGATCGAATAATCGACAAGACCTGCCCTCGTACACGCTCAACGGCATCGGTATCAAAGCGCGGCTCAAGTAGGGCAGCGCGCAGCAACGCGATGGAAGCCTCGCGATTTTCCGTCAGAAATCGGGCGGATACGGATACAGCATCAGCGGACGCATCAAAGCCAAACGAAGTTGCCAGCGCTTCGGCAGACCGCGCGAATTCACGTGCGTCCATGTCACCAGCGCCTTCCTCCAGAAGTCCGGTCATCAGGTTGATCGCGCCCCGCTTGCCCGGTGCATCAAGCGATGCGCCGCCCCGAAAACGTATTTCCAACGCCACAAAGGGGATCGAATGTTCTTCCACCAGCCAAGCGGTTATGCCGCCGGGGCTGGTAACTTCCTTGATGTCGACCTCTGCTTGCGCAGGCAGACCAGCCATCAGGGCCAGCAGCAGGATATGGATCAGTCTCATTTCGTCCCCTCGTCGCGCATCAGCCAGCCGGTTACAGAGACACGGATGTCAAACACCTGTTTCCCCGCTTCCATGATATCTTCCGCGGTCACTGCCTCCAAAATATCGGGCCAGTCCTGCACATCCTGTACCGTCAGCCCAGACGTCAGGGCGCGGCCATATCGGCTGGCGACGCTGTCGGCGTCATCGCGGGCATAGATCTGGCTGGCGCGCAGCTGCAGCTTGATCCGCTCAAGCTGTTCTGCATCGACACCGGTCTCCATAAAGCTCGCAAGGGCTTCGTCCAGCGCAGCCTCTGCGTCCTCAAGGGTCACACCGGGCACCGGCACCATCACAAGATCAATGGTTGTGTCGTCCAGGGAAACACCGCTGTAGAACGCGCCGGTATAGGTGGCGATCTGGGTATCGAACTGCAGTTTCTCTGCCATATAGGATGTCGTGCCCCCGCCCAGAATTTCCGCAAGAAAGGTCAACGCCGCAGCTTGTTCTTGCGCCATGTGATCCCGCTCCGGCGCGAGGTAGGAGCGGCTGATGTAGGGCTGTGCCACCCGCGCGTCGCGCAAGGTCACGCGCCGTTCGGCGATCTGTGGCGGCTCTTCGGTGCGCAACCGCTCTGGCAATTCCGGGTTGGCGGGGATCGCGCCATAATATGTCTCGGCCAATGCGCGCACGGCATCTGGCTGAACATCACCTGACACCACAAGGATGGCATTGTTCGGCGAATAGTAGAGCTTGTAAAAGTCCAGGGCGTCTTGAAGGTCAAGCTGCTGCATCTCGTGCTTCCAGCCGATCACAGGCGTGCCGTAGCGGTGATTGAGATACTGTGCCGCGCTCAGTTGTTCACCAAACAGGGCACCGGGGTTGTTTTCCGTGCGCTGATTGCGCTCTTCCAGAATGACGTTGCGCTCTGTTTCGATGTTTTCAGGGGTCAGGCGGATGTTTTTCATCCGATCGCTTTCCATCTGCATCATCAGTTCCAGACGGTCCGCCGCCACCCGCTGAAAATAGGCGGTGTAATCGTGGCTGGTAAACGCATTGTCCCGCCCACCGTTGGCCGCGACCGTTGCTGAAAATTCGCCCGACTCCATCTTGTCCGTCGCCTTGAACAGCAAATGCTCAAGGAAATGCGCAACGCCCGATGATCCCTTCGGCTCATCTGCGGACCCGGCACGATACCACACCATATGCTGCACGACCGGTGCGCGATGGTCTTCGACCACAACAATCTGCATGCCGTTATCAAGCGTGAAAGTGGTGACGGCCTCATTATCGCGTGCCTGCGCAGCAAGGGGCAGTAGCAGCGCGACAAGCGCCGCTGCGAAACTCGGCATTCGGAACATATTCAGTCCTTAAAAAGCATCTTGCTCAGCCTAAGCTACGCAGCTTTGCGCAGGTTTCAAGCCAATCAGCGTAAACGTGATCTTGCCGCCGGCGGAGCCGATGGGGTGCGTGCGCCTGCGCGACGCCAGCGGGCAGCTTCGTTTTGCGCGTTCAGTGCCTGCTTTTTATAAACTTGGTTGTAGCGGTCCACAGGCACGATGCGGAACTGGGTAAGGCGACCACGGCGTCTGCGGAAGTCTGCATCCGTCTGCGCCAGCGTTTCACGAATGTCGCCATTTACGCCCAGTCGGCTGGCGTGAGCCACAAGTGCGCCGTCTGCTGCGGGCACCGGTCCCGTTGTCGCCGCAGGATTGCCGCCGAATGCCGTGACCCCTTCCATCAAGGGATTGCGGTCGGTCAAGTTTGCCTGTCCCGGCGTCGGCACGGGCAGCGCATTGTAACTCGACGGCGATTCCAGCGGCTTTACCGGCGCGATCATGAATTCGTCAGGCCCGCCCGAATTGGAACTGAGATCGCGCAATCCTTGATTGCTGCACGCAGCAACAGCCAGCGGGATCAGGAAAAGAACGGCGAAAAGGCGCATGGGTCGTCTCCTTCGGGTCTGTCTTTCAATATCGCAGGCGGGCGGTCAATGTCACTGACCTTTTTTTCTGCGCCGCTTGGGAGCGGTTTTTGCGTCACTCGTGAACACGATCAGCCCGATGGCCCCGGCGAAAATAAAGACATCAGCAAGATTGTAGACAAACGGATTGTTCAATCCACAACAAGAATTATTCATAAAATCAAGAACGTATCCATAGACCAGCCGATCAACGACATTGGCCAGCGCGCCGCCCACCAGCAATCCCGCACCGATCTGCGCCCAGCGACCGTTCTTGCTGCGTGTGATCCAAACAGTGACGGCGATACAAATCACCACAGCCAGCGCGATCAGAATCCAGCGGCTTGCCTCTGACCCCTCTCCGAAAAGGCCAAAGTTGATGCCGCGGTTTTCGCCGTAGCGGAAATTCAGCAGCGGCGGCAGAACGTCAATGGATCTGACCCGCGCCAGTTCCAGCGTGTGAATGACCAGATATTTGCTGATCTGGTCCAACATGAAGGCGGCAAGAGCGGCCCAGTAAAAATTGCGCATCACCTGTCCTCAGTGCCGGAAGTGGCGCATGCCGGTAAACACCATGGCAAGGCCCGCTTCATCCGCCGCCGCAATCACCTCGTCATCGCGCATCGAGCCGCCGGGCTGTATCAGCGCCGTCGCCCCCGCTTCGGCGGCGGTGATCAGGCCATCCGCAAAAGGAAAAAACGCATCCGAAGCCACAACGGAGCCGTGGGTCAGTGGCGCAGGCAATCCCATCGCGTCGGCCATTTCCTGCGCTTTGCGGGCCGCAATCCGGGTGCTGTCCACGCGGCTCATCTGCCCTGCACCGACACCGACGGTGGCACCGTCCTTGACGTAGATGATGGCGTTGGATTTGACGTGTTTCGCCACAATCCAGGCAAAAAGCAGATCGTCCATTTCCTGCGGGTTTGGCGCGCGCTTGGTCACGATTTTCAAATCATCGCGCGTGATACGGCCAACGTCCTTGTCCTGCACCAGAAATCCGCCCCCGACCTGCCGCACAGTCAGCGCCGCCGCTGCCGGGTTGGCAAGGCCATCGGTGGTCAGCAGGCGCAGGTTCTTCTTGCGGCTGAAAACTTCGATGGCATCGGCGTCGGCACCGGGTGCGATGACGACTTCGGTAAAAACGTCGCTGATGGCCTCGGCGGTGGGGCCGTCCAACGGCTGGTTCAGCGCAATTATCCCACCGAATGCCGAGGTCCGGTCGCAATCGAATGCGCGCGTATAGGCCTCCAGCATCGACGCACCACGCGACACGCCGCAAGGGTTGGCGTGTTTGATGATGGCGCAGGCCGGACCCAGATCCGCGTCAAATTCGCTGACCAGCGCAAATGCCGCGTCGGTATCATTGATATTGTTGTAGCTTAGTTCTTTGCCCTGATGCTGTGTCGCAGTGGCAAGGCTGGGGGCCGTGGACCCATCGATGTAGAAAGCCGCATTCTGATGCGGGTTTTCACCGTAGCGCAACGTCTGGGTCAACGTCCCGCCAAAGCTGCGGCGGCGCGGTGTGCCGGCCCCAGCATCTGCCATCCATGTACTCACAGCCGTGTCATATGCAGCGGTGCGCGCATAGGCTGTCTGTGCCAGACGTTGGCGCAAAGCATAGCGCGTCCGGCCATCGTGCGTGCCAAGTTCAGCAAGGAACGGCGCATAGTCTTCGGTGTCGACGATTACGCTGACGAAACCGTGGTTCTTCGCCGCAGATCGGATCATTGCCGGGCCGCCGATGTCGATATTTTCAATCACCTCGGCATAGGCGGCACCTTTGGCCACGGTCGCCTCGAACGGATAGAGATTAACCACCACCAGATCAATCGCATCAATCCCGTGGGTGTCCATTGCCGCAAGGTGATCATCGTTGTCCTGCAACGCCAGCAGACCACCGTGCACCGCCGGGTGCAGCGTCTTTACCCGGCCGTCCATCATCTCGGGGTATCCCGTCACATCGGCCACATCGCGCACCTCAAGTCCTGCGTCGCGCAGCGCTTTTGCGGTCCCTCCGGTGCTGAGCAATTCCACGCCGTGCGCGGCAAGGGCGCGGCCCAGTTCGGCCAGCCCGGTCTTGTCGGAAACCGACAGCAGGGCGCGTTTTACGGGGTGCAGATCGGGCATGGTAAGGTCCTTTGTCTCAGTCTTCGTCGGCGAAGGGATCGTCTCGCGACAGATCCCGCACGCCAATCGCAGTTTCCTGCGCTTTGGACAAGGACCACCTGACACGGGTGGCATAAGTCATCGCCCGCCCTGACAGCACGATCTGCTGCGCGCTGCGGGGCTTGAGGCGCGTCGTTTCAAGATACACACCGGGTTCAAGCGACAGCGCATGGGTGCCATCGTGGCGGAACACCCAGATCTCACCGCTTTTGAGCGCCATGGAGATTGCCGCGCCGCCCAGATCCAGCGTCGCATCCACGTCCGGATGCAGGTGAAACCGGATATCAAATCCAATGCCTTTAAGCTGTGTGGCATCCAACGCCCGGTCAAATCGGCGCTTTTCCGCATCCTCCATTGCCAGCAGCATGTCTTCGCCCGCCATCGCGCGGCCGTCCAATGTAAGCTCAAGGGTGCGCGCATGGGTCAGGCCATGGGTATGGACGTAGCCGTTATGACCCCCCTGAAATCTGATACCGTCGGCGGCGTGACTGATTTCGACAGGCACATGGGTCGGCCCGTCGATCAGCGCCTCCTGACCGGTATCGGGGTCCAATTCCGCCAGTCGGGCGCTGGAATAGCCGCCCAGCGATAGCGCGGAATGCGACGGGGTCGCGCGTCCTGCGCGGCGCCAGTCAATGCCGAATGACGCGCCGGAGCCGCAGTTGACTACCAACGGTCGCCGGCCAGAGGTCAATTCGAACGCGAGGGTCGAAGCGTGGGCGTTGGCCGATGCAGCCCCGCGCGGCGGGGTGGCGGCATCAATGATGACGCTGCTGCGCCCTGCCGACAGACGTGCGTACCCCATGGACAGCCCGTCGGGCTGGCGGTGACGTACCCGTGCGGCGGCCAGTGCGTGGTCCAGCCATCCTTCGGCCCCACGCCCGCCACCGTGAAACCGCGCCAGCGCGCCATCGGAATGCCGCAGGGTTCGCAGGGTTGGCGCGATACGTTCAATCGCGGCAAGGTGCGGTTTCGGGGCGCCCCGACCTGCATCGCTCAGCGCGGCGGCGGCCCATGTCAGCAGGGTAAAGACGGCCAGCAGCTCCTCGGGGTTTCGGGTGGGAAGCCCGCCCTGCGCATCGATCTGGCTGGTGCATTCGCGTGCCAGCGCACGGATCGCAGGATCGGCGAGGTTTTCCTGCCCTTCCAGCGACAATCCCGCATAGATCAGGCCGGTCAGGGCCTCGAATCGCGGCAGACCCGGTGCAGCGGCGTGCCATCGGCGCGACAGAAACTGGGTCTGCTGTACAAGCGAGCGGTAGAAGGCCCGGCTGTCCTCGGGCTCTTGTCCGCGCAGCACAAAGATCGCGTGGTTGATCCACCTGATCAGGCGCCGTCCCGTCAGATCCGGGGTCCAACCCGGTCCGCGACCTTTGCCGTAATTCTCGATCCAGCCCCAGACCCAGCGTTGCGCCGCAGACCGCGCTGCGGCGTCGCCGACAGCCGCCAAATCATCCAGCCAGGCAAACCCGTGCAGATCAGCCGCAAAGGCGGTATCAGGCGGCGCGATCTGCCACATGGATGTGTCAGGGTCGGCAACAAGCGTGCCAGCAAACAGGAAGTTGCCTGCCATCAGTTGTCGGCCACGGGCAAAGGAACCAATGGTGCGCGGTTCCGGCGAGGACACGAATCCCGTCACCTGCGCGCGGGTGCGCGTCGCCGCCCGTGCATGCCACAGGTTGAGAAACCGCGCCTTGCGGGCCTTCAGGTGAGAAGTCTTGAACATATTTCGCGCTGCCCTTGACGCTCTATCGGCGTTTGAAGATCAACATAACGGCGCAACGGCCACGAGTCACCGCTTTTCGGCATCGCTGCCTCGTATCGGCGGGTTTGGTCGCAAAAGGGGCTGTTTACGACTGATGCGGCACCCTATCCTGAAGGCGGAACACCTGATCCGGAGCCGCACAAATGATCGCCAGCCTGATGATGTACCTGCGCCCTGAAAACGCCGACGCGCATGGACGATATTGGGCTTTGATCCGCGCGGCGCTGGCGCGGCGCGGTATCGACAGCCCAGCGGCCATGTCAAACGAGGCCGATGAATTTGACGTCTGGACCGCGCCGGATCTTGTGCTTAGCCAGACCTGCGGTATGCCCTATCGGCTTTGGCTGCATGACAAGGTGACGCTGATCGGCACCCCGGATTTCGGCGTGCGGGATTGCGCACCGGGCCATTACCGCAGCGCAATCGTCGTGCGCGCGGATGATCCGCGTGATACCCTTGCCGCCTATGCCAATGCGCGGTTTACCTACAACCAGACGTTTTCGCAATCAGGCTACGCCGCACCCTATCGCTGCGCGTCAGACCTTGGTTTCTGGTTCCCGGACCGCAGCCAAAGCCACGGCCACCGCAGTTCCGCGCGCGCGGTTGCTGAAGGCCGCGCCGACATCGCAGCACTTGACGCGGTAAGCTGGCGTTTGATCCGGAGATATGATGGTTTTGCGAAAGGCTTGCGGGTCCTGGACTGGACACCGCCGACGCCCGGTCTGCCCTACATTGCGGCGGCGAATGCCGACCGCGCGGCAACATTCGGCGCGGTAGCGGAGGCGATCACAGCGCTGACACGTGACGATGCAGATACGCTTGGCATCAGGGGACTTACAGAAATTCCCCGTGCAGAATATCTGTGCATAGCAAATCCGCCGGAAGGATCCTGATCTTAGTGCGCGATTTGAGCCCCGCCTGCATCTTAGCCTTTGCGCAGACACGCAATGTAAAACCCGTCCATGCCGCCTTGTTCCGCCCAGAAATTTGGCCGAAGACGCAGCCCACCTTCCGAACTGATCCATGCGGGATCGATACCGGGCAGCGCGAGTGCGGCCCTGTCAACGGTCATGTCGCCGTGCCGCTCCAACGCCTCGTCTACCTGCACTTCGCCTTCATCCGGCAGCAGGGAGCAGGTGCAAAAAATCAGCCGCCCACCGGGATTTAACAGGGACCAGGCGTGGTCGATCAACTCCGCCTGCAACCCGATCAGGTCGGCAAATTCAGACCCGTCCTTGGCCACTGGCAGATCCGGGTGGCGGCGGATCGTGCCCGTCGCGGAACAAGGTGCGTCCAGCAAGATGGCATCAAAGCTGCCGCCGACCTCGCGCGCGTCCTGCACCACAGTCTTGGCCGGAAGGTGCACCCGCGCAAGGTTTTCGCGCACCCGCGCCATCCGCGTGGCCGACTTGTCCACCGCAGTCACCTGCGCACCGGCAGCGGCCAGTTGCATTGTCTTGCCTCCCGGCGCCGCGCAGAGGTCCAGCACGGCTTCGCCTTTTTGCGGGGCCAGCACCTGAACCGGGATCGCGGCGGCGGCGTCCTGAACCCACCAATCGCCAGTGTCATAGCCCGGCATGGCCGATACCTGCCCGGCTTCGGTCAGACGGACCGACCCCGTAGGCAACAGCACCCCGCCCAGCAATTCGGCCAGAGCCGCGGGATCGCGGCGCGCCGTCAAATCCAGCGGCGCACCTGCAAAATGCGCGGCCTCCATGGCGGTCATGGCATCGGCGCCCCAAGCTTCTACCAGCGGGCCGCGCAACCATTTGGGCAGTCGCGGCGCGCGCAATGCCTCCCATGCCTCCGGGCCTTCGGCGGCAATCTTGCGCAATACGGCGTTGACCAGCCCCTTGAGGTGGCCCAGCGTGCGGTGCTGCGAGACCATCGTGACCATTGCGTTCACCACGCCGTGCGCTGCCCCCCCCTGACACAGTTCAACCGTGCCCACGCGCAGCACGTTGCGCACGGTCAGCGGTGGGTACTTTGACAGATGTTTCTGCAACAACCGATCAGCGCGTTCCATGCCGCGCAGGGTATCGTTGGCCAACCTCTGCGCACGGGCGCGGTCATCGGGCGGCAATTTGTCCAGCGCACCACCGGCAAGCAGTTCCGACATCAGGCGGCCTTCGCCCAGCACCTGATCCAGCAGGTAAACGGCACTTCTTCGGGCCTGAACGCCGGTGTCTGACATGATGCTGCTTTCCTGACTTGGCGACCCCCGGGTTGTCTGGGCCATGGGGTGACGTATATCAAGCAAAGACATGCCTCAAGAGGACAAGATATGCCCAGCCCACGCCCCGCACCTGAACCAAACCCCGATCTGCCCGCGAACCCCAAACCAGCGCCGCGACCCATTCCCGACACGCCAAACGGTCCCAGCCCGGCCCCGGCGCCTGATCTGCCCGTCAATCCGCAGCCCGCGCCAAGGCCGATCCCACAGAGCCGCGCCGCCCTGACCCCCGCCGCCCAACGCGCGCTGGATGAAGCCGGCGCACGCCGACGTGTGCAGGCGGAACTGGATCTGCCACCCGAGCTTGGCGGGCGGGACGGGCCGGAGCCGGTCCGCTATGGCGACTGGGAAAACAAGGGCATCGCAATAGATTTCTAGGCCCGCGTCTGCGGCACGCGCCGGAATTTTGAAAATTCCGAACCGATTTCTTTCAAAGAAATCGTGGCCCGGACGGAATGGGATCGTTTCAGTCGTTCAGCCCAAGTACGTCCAGCATATCGTATTGGCCCGGTGCACGCCCCTGTCCCCATATCGCGGCCTTGATCGCACCGCGGGCAAAGACGCTGCGGTCGGTGGCAATGTGGCGCAGCACAATACGCTCTCCGGGTGCCGCGAACATCACGTCATGTTCGCCAACGATGTCACCGCCCCGAATCGCGGCAAACCCGATGTCACCGCGTCGTCGCGCACCAGTCTGGCCGTCGCGGCCGCGGTCCGAAACCTCCGAAAGCATCACACCGCGCCCGGCCGCTGCCGCTTCGCCCAGCATCAGCGCCGTGCCAGAGGGGGCATCGACCTTCTGATTGTGGTGCGCCTCCACGATCTCAATATCGAAATCCGCATCAAGCGCGGCCGCGACCCGTTGCGTCAATTGCATCAAAAGGTTCACACCAAGGCTCATGTTGCCCGCCCGCACAATCACCGCATGACGCGACGCAGGTGCCAGTGCCGCGATTTGTGAATCGTTCATGCCTGTGGTGCCGATGACATGCACCACGCGCGCCTGCGCCGCCAAGGCGGCGAACTCCAGCGTTGCTTCGGGCGCAGTGAAGTCGATGATTGCCTGCGCATCTGTGATCGCTTCCTTTGCGTCATCGGTGACGGTGATGCCGACCGGAGCTCCCCCCATCGCCACGCCAACGTCCTGCCCGATCCATGCGTGCCCCGCCCGCTCTATGGCACCGACCAGCCTGCACCGGTCACTGGCGCCGATCTGGCGGATCAGCATCTGGCCCATACGGCCTGACGCACCTGTGACGGCAATGCCGGGGGTCTCGGTCATGGGTTTGCGCTCCTGCTGCGGCTACGGGGTGATGTAGCCGGCCTGCATCCGCTTGGCAAAGGGCTTGCGAAGGACTAGATGGGGCGCATGGCAAAGAACAAGTTACATGAGGGCGCAGGCCCGTCGCAACGACAGCTTCGTGTGGGGGAAACCATCCGGCGGGCACTGTCGGATGTGCTCGCTCGTGATGATGTCCATGATCCGGAGCTTAACCGCCTGTCGATCACGGTCGGAGAAGTCCGCACGTCGTCCGATCTCAAGATCGCTACGGCATATGTCCTGCCGCTGGGGGGACAGGGGCAGGATGAGGTGCTCAAGCTGTTGGCGCGCAACAAGGGTGAGTTGCGGCGATTGGTGTCGAAGAAACTGACGCTCAAGTTCGCACCGGATCTGCGGTTTCAATTGGATCAAACCTTTGATCGCATGGATGAGACCCGGCGCATGCTGGCGCAGGACGTGGTACGCCGGGACGCCAATGCACCGGATCAGGCCGACGACGGCAGCGATGCGTCATGAGACCGGCGGTGTGGTCTGTGCTGAATTGGCCCGCATTATTTTCCATGCTGGGCTCGGTGCTTGCCCTGCCCGCTGCTGCAACGGAATGTTCGCGCCAGCAATATAATGGCACCGGCTATGCTGTCTGCGTCGTGGACATGAATACTGAAAATCTTCAGCTTTTTCTCGACGCACCGGATGGCACGCCGTTTGGCTATTTCGGCAACGTCGATGACATGCTCCAAACAAAAGGCCAGAGTTTGGGCTTTGCGATGAATGCGGGCATGTATCATGAAGACCGCGCGCCCGTGGGACATTACATCGAAGACGGCAAAGAAGTGCGCGGCGTGATCAGCAGCGACGGGCCCGGCAATTTTGGCCTGTTGCCCAACGGCATACTTTGTCTGCGCGAGGGCCGCGCCGATGTGTTTGAAACCCGGCGCTTTTTGCGCGAACGTCCCGATTGCCGCGATGCCACACAATCCGGCCCGATGCTGGTCATTGACGGCAAACTGCATCCGAGGTTCCTTAAGAACAGCACGTCACGCTTTGTGCGCAATGGCGTCGGCACCAGCGACGATGGCCGGACGGCAATTTTTGTGATCTCTGACAGCCCCGTGACATTTCACGCCTTTGGCAGCTTTTTTCGGGATCATCTGAAGCTGCGTCAGGCGCTCTATTTTGATGGCAATGTCTCGCGGTTGCGCGCGCCTGATCTGGGCCGCGATGACCTGGGTTTCAGTGCACTAGGCCCGATCATCGGTGTGGTTGAGCCAAAATAGCGACGGTGCAGAACGCGCGTCAGCCTGTTTAGGTCACGACTTAATTGATGCGGCCTATGGGCATTGCCGCTGCGCCTCTGTATAGGCGCACTCGCTGTAACACAGGGGTTATCATGGGGCGTACACGCAAAGGTCGCGACATTTCCGGGTGGCTGGTGGTGGACAAACCCGCTGGGCCAACGTCGACCGCAGTGGTCAATAAGGTCCGCTGGGCGCTGGACGCGAAAAAGGCGGGCCATGCCGGCACATTGGACCCGGAGGCAACGGGTGTGCTGGCCATCGCGCTGGGAGAGGCAACCAAGACCGTTCCCTACATCACAGACGCGCTGAAGGCCTATGAATTCACCATACGGCTGGGCATCGCCACCAATACTGACGATGCCGACGGCGAAGTCATCGGCACCTCCGAACTGCGACCAGATGACGACGCGATCAAAGCTGCGTTGGGTGCATTCATCGGTGATATCATGCAGGTGCCGCCACAGTTTTCCGCCGTTAAAATTGACGGGCAGCGCGCCTACAAACTTGCCCGCGAAGGCGAGGAGATGACGCTCTCTGCGCGGCCACTTTGGGTTGAAAGCCTGCTGTTGACCGACCGCCCCGATGCCGATCACGTCACGCTTGAAATGGTGTGCGGCAAGGGTGGATACGTCCGATCAATCGCACGTGATCTAGGGCAAAAATTGAACTGTCTGGGTCATGTGCGCGATCTGCGTCGGACATGGTCCGGTCCTTTTGATGCCGCCGATGGGCTCACGTTGGTACGAATCGAAGAGTTGGCGCGCACAGAGGAGCTTGACGCGCATCTTCTGCCGCTGGAGCAAGGGTTGCAGGACCTCCCCGAGGTGAAGGCCACCGCAGAGGGCGCGGCGCGACTGCGCAACGGCAACCCCGGTATGGTGATCGCATCAGATGTAGAATACGGCGAAGAATGCTGGGCGTCGTTTGACGGACACGCGGTGGCGGTGGGCCGGTTCAAAGCAGGTGAACTGCACCCTTCGCGGGTTTTCAACATACAAGCGTCGGTCTGAGCTAGCGGTGCAGCGCTGCAAAATTTTACGTGCGTGCGTTTCGGTGAACATTGGGACACGCGGACCGCAGGTTTGCATTTGCACCTTTCGGCACTGGATGGCAAAACCGGGGTATGATCACACGCACCCACATCAAGGGCGATGCGCCGTCATCGGCTGAGTATTCCGATTGCATGCAGTACCGCTACAGCCTGTCGCGCCGGTGGGATGCACGCGGGCGTGATGTGCTTTTTGTGATGTTGAACCCCTCCACCGCAACCGAGATGCAGAACGATCCCACGGTCGAACGCTGCGAACGCCGCGCGCGCATGCTGGGCTTTGGCGGATTTCGCGTCGTCAATATTTTTGCGTTTCGCGGGACGGATCCGCGTGACATGCGCCGCGCCGATGATCCCGTTGGGCCGGGCAACGATCACGCCCTGAAGGATGCGGCGCAGGCGGCGGACATTGTGATTGCCGCCTGGGGGACCCACGGTGCCCACCGCAATCGCGGGCCCCAAGTGTCCGCCATGCTGCACGCGGGGGCCACGCCGGTATTTCACCTCGGATTGTCCAAGGCCGGGCATCCGCGCCACCCGCTTTATCCACCCTATGCGCTGAAGCCATCGCTTTGGAACGCAACTTTGCATTAACCACTTGTTACAATTGCTTTTGACCCGGCGCTGCGCCTGACCTTAAGTTGACCGGGGTCGGTGCGCGCTGCATCAGATGGATGTGATTGGGGTTGTCATGCTGTGGCTTGCTGGATTGATGGGGATAATGGCGGTCGGTGCCGTTGCCTATGTGGAAACTGCTCCGCAGGAGGAGGAAGATGACCTGTCCGGCGCAACTGCTACGCTGACCGGTTCGGGCGGGGGTATTGGTGATATCCTTGCCGGGACAGGTGGGGTCGATATCCTGACAGGCGGTGATGGGAACGACCAGCTTGGCGGCTATGACGGCGACGACGTGATCGACGGCGGTGCGGGTGACGACGACGCCCACGGCGGCGCAGGAAACGATACCATCTCGGGGGGGGCCGGCACTGATACGTAGCATGGCGATGGTGGCGATGACGACCTTTTCGGCGGTGACGGCGACGATGAATTGTTCGGCCACGGCGACGACGACGTCCTGCGGGGCGGGCTTGGAAATGACGCACTTCAGGGGTCTGCCGGCGATGATCAGCTATTTGGTGGCGTCGGTAACGATGCCCTTCAGGGCGGTCTGGACGATGATGCCCTTTCGGGTGGCGCGGGTGAGGACACGCTGTTTGGCGGTTGGGGCGACGACACGCTTATCGGGATCGTCAACGGAGGCATCACTGGAGATATTTCTGATACCGATGACGGTGACTTCCTGAACGGCGGCGGCGGCGATGACCTGATTCTTGCGGGATGCAATGACATTGTCACGGCAGGCGACGGCGCGGATGACATCGTCTTGGGCGACTGGATTACCGGTGGAAATGCCGCTCAGGTCATGGACTATGTTGCAGAGGATGACGCGCTGATGCTGGTTTGGGACGACCGGGTAGAAGGCAGCGTACCACCTGTCATATCGGTTGTCCCGGACCCCGAAAATGACGGCCAGATGCAAATCCTGATGGGCGATACCGTCATCGCGCGAGTTGTCGGCAATACAAGTCTAGCAGCCGCTGACATTTCGCTCGTGGCGCTCAGTTCCGCATTTTCTGCCGGTCTTATCGCGGCTTGAACACCTTTTGGGAACGCCCGGATTCGATTGAGTGGCGAAACCTGATTGCCAAATCCGCCGAACCCTCCTATACGCCCCCATCGCCTGCTGATCCCGGTCAGCCAGCGATTTCTCCACGGGCCTGCGCTGGACGACATCCCGGCCTGCGCCATTCCCT
Organism: Sulfitobacter sp.; assembly: GCA_024636405.1. Next base: position 16,502 of record JAGXHC010000113.1, read on the forward strand.
GTAACCCTTTTTATGAAGGAGATCCCGATGTCGATTACTGCCGAAGAAAAAGCACGCGTAATGAAAGAATACGGCAACTCGGAAGGCGACACCGGTTCGCCCGAAGTTCAGGTTGCCATCCTGTCCTCGCGGATTGCGACCCTGACTGAGCATTTCAAGACCCACAAAAAAGACAACCACGGTCGCCGTGGTCTGTTGAAGATGGTCGCGACTCGCCGCAAGCTTCTTGACTACGTCAAGAGCAAGGATGACACGCGCTATACCGACCTGATCAAGCGCCTCGGCTTGCGCCGCTAATACGCCGCAAACAGCCGAAAAAATTGACCGTGTCACAGGAATGTGGCGCGGTTCTTTCTATTCTGCATGCCGAAAAGTCAGTTTATTTAGGCAGATGTCAGATCTGCGGACGCAAATTATCTGCAACGGAAAATGGACGTCACGATGAATATCAGGCCAAGTTTTTCCACCAAACACGTCACCACGCACTTCCGATCAATACCCGCGTGAACTTGCTGGAGTGTTTGACGAAACCGCAGGTCTCGACGGCGCTGGAGCGTTTAGTGCCATCGTTGGCAACCCGATCGGCGGTATTGGCGGGTCTTCGAGGGGACAACCTTTCAACGCCAATGAGCGGCGCCACAATCCCTCTGGGCCAAAGCACCTGATCCCGGCAGTCCGCTGACGTATTGCACAGCGACATGGCGAACTGCGCTGGCGAGATTTCACGAATCCCGTATCAGGTTTCTTGCAAGAAATTTTGCGCTGTTATGGAGGGCCACCCCCAAGCCAACAAGGCAACCAACCCTTCCCATCCCTTCAAAACTCCTGTATGCCCGCGCAATCTGAAATCCGGCGCCCGGACACCAGCGCCTGAAAAACAAGATACCGGAGTCAGGGGGAATACGCCCCCTATGCAAATGGCCCCAACCGGGCCGAAACAGGAAACGTAGATGTTTAACGTAACGAAAAAATCGATCCAGTGGGGCGAAGAGACGCTCACACTTGAAACCGGCAAGGTAGCCCGTCAGGCGGACGGCTCCGTGATTGCAACGCTGGGCGAAACCAGCGTGATGGCCAACGTGACTTACGCGCGCCAGCAAAAGCCCGGACAGGACTTCTTTCCGCTGACTGTTCATTATAACGAAAAGTATTATGCCGCAGGCAAGATCCCCGGTGGCTTCTTCAAGCGCGAAGCGCGCCCAACGGAAAAAGAGACGCTGACAAGCCGTCTTATCGACCGTCCGATCCGTCCGTTGTTCGTGCCCGGCTTCAAAAATGAAGTTCTGGTTATGTGCACCGTGCTCAGCCACGATTTGGTCAATGACCCTGATATGGTCGCAATGATCGCAGCGTCTGCTGCCTTGACGATCTCGGGCGCCCCTTTCATGGGTCCGATCGCCGGCTGCCGCGTCGGTTTTGAAGATGGCGAATACGTCCTGAACCCGACTGTGGATGACATGCAGGACCTGCGCCTGAACCCTGAACAGCGTCTTGATCTGGTTGTGGCCGGCACCAAAGACGCGGTTATGATGGTCGAATCCGAAGCCTACGAGCTGACCGAAGAAGAAATGCTGGGTGCGGTGAAGTTCGCGCATGACAACATCCAGCCCGTGATTGACCTGATCATTGATCTGGCAGAAGACGCGGCAAAAGAGCCGTTTAATTTCCAGCCTGTTGATTACTCCGATTTGTCCGCAGCCGTGAAAAAGGCCGGTGAAACAGAAATGCGAGCCGCCTTCGCAATCGCGGACAAGCAAGAGCGCACCGCCGCTGTTGCCGCAGCACGCGACACGGTCAAAGCAGCGCTGAGTGACGAACAGAAGGACGATCCGAACCTCGGTTCTGCCCTCAAAAAGCTCGAAGCCTCCATCCTGCGCGGTGATGTCGTGAAAACCGGCAAGCGTATTGATGGGCGTCGTACTGACGAGATCCGCGATATCGTGGCTGAAACCGGCATCCTGCCGCGGACCCATGGCTCGGCTTTGTTCACCCGTGGTGAAACGCAAGGTCTGGTTGTGACCACGCTGGGCACCGGTGACGATGAACAGTTCATCGACGCGCTGCACGGCAATTTCAAATCCAACTTCCTGCTGCATTACAACTTCCCTCCGTATTCGGTTGGCGAAGTGGGTCGCGTGGGCCCTCCGGGTCGTCGCGAAATTGGTCATGGCAAGCTGGCTTGGCGTGCGTTGCAGGCGGTTTTGCCGGCATCGACTGATTTCCCATACACCATTCGCGTTGTCTCAGAGATCACGGAATCCAACGGTTCCTCGTCAATGGCGTCAGTTTGCGGGGGTTCCCTGTCCATGATGGACGCGGGCGTGCCGCTGAAATCCGCGGTGGCCGGTGTGGCGATGGGTCTGATCCTCGAAGAAGACGGTTCCTACGCAATTCTGTCTGACATTCTGGGTGACGAAGACCACTTGGGCGATATGGACTTCAAAGTTGCGGGTACAGAAGCTGGGATCACCTCCTTGCAGATGGACATCAAGATCGCGGGCATCACCCCAGAGATCATGGAGAAGGCATTGGCGCAGGCCAAAGCGGGTCGCATCCACATTCTTGGTGAGATGAACAAGGCACTTTCCGGGGCTGGCGAATTTTCTGAGCATGCGCCGCGTATCGAGACGATGCAGATCCCAACCGACAAGATCCGCGAAGTTATCGGGTCCGGCGGCAAGGTTATCCGCGAGATCGTCGAAGTCTCCGGTGCCAAGGTCGACATCAACGACGAAGGCATCATCAAGATCGCGTCGCCCAACGGCGAAGCCATCAAGAAGGCCTACGACATGATCTGGTCCATCGTAGCCGAGCCAGAAGAAGGCGCTGTCTACACCGGGACCGTGGTCAAGATCGTGGATTTCGGTGCATTCGTGAACTTCTTTGGCAAGCGGGACGGACTGGTGCATGTCAGCCAGATTGAAAACCGCCGGTTGAACCATCCATCTGATGTGTTGAAGGAAGGCCAGGAAGTGAAAGTCAAACTGCTTGGTTTTGACGATCGCGGCAAGGTCCGCCTGTCGATGAAAGTCGTCAACCAAGAGACCGGCGAAGAGATGAAGAAAGAGGAAGAAGCCGAAAGCTGATTATATCAGTAGCAGGTTTTTGATCAGGCCCCCGTCCACGCGGGGGCCTTTTTTTTGTGATCAGACATTAGACCTGCACCGTAGAGGTCCGAGGGCGAAAATTCTCCGGACTGGCATGCCTGACCCTCCAACCATCACGATTTTTTTCGTTGCGTTTTGGCCACAGATGGTCACGCTTCACAAGATGCCGGACCAACAAGTGCGCAACTTTTGCTAAAGTTCGGACGTTTTGAACGGAGCCAATATGCAGGAAAGGATTCATGTCATGTTATTTTTGAACCGACGCACGCTTCTCACCACCGGGGCCGCCGCGCTTGTTGCTGCGCCGACGTTGGCTGCAACCGGGGCGGAACAAATTCCGAAAGGTCAGGAGGCGCGGATCGTCGACATCCGGGCTGGATTTGCCGCAGGTGAGCTTCATGTAGATCCGGGTCAGTTTGCTCTTTACTGGACGCTGCCTGATGGTCGCGCGATACGGTATCCCGTCGGGATCGGCGCTGAGGGGCGTTACTATTCCGGGACGTTCCGTGTGGGGCGCAAGGCGGAATGGCCGCGCTGGACCCCGACCAAGGCAATGATCCGGCGCGAACCGGAACTTTACAAGCAACACGCTGCCGGCATGGCAGGCGGTCCTGGGAATCCTTTGGGGGCGCGGGCGCTTTATCTATACAACGGCAATCGCGATTCACTTCTGCGGATCCACGGAACGCACAGATCGTTCACTGTCGGCACGCGCGTGTCCAATGGGTGTGTGCGGATGTTCAATTCGCATGTCGTGGATCTGTATAACCGGGTTCCAAAGGGCACGCGTGTCGTGCTCCATTAACGCCAATGACACTTCGCTGGCTCCGACCCCGGCACACCGCCGGGGCCTTTTCGGTTGTGGGGTTTGGCACGAACGGTAGGCACATGGTCGTGATTGATGTTGCCCGCGCCGTCGACTTTGCACTATGCCCACATCAGGACGAGTGGGCTGAGGGTGCAAAACTTTGGGGGACATCTGGCAGGGATTGCAGGCGGCGTTTTGGCTGATCGTCACGCTGGATGCTGACCTGGTGGAAATCACGCTTCGGTCCTTGCAGGTCAGCCTCAGCGCCCTGATCATCGCGTCCGTCATCGCGCTGCCGCTTGGAACATGGCTTGCCATCCGGCGGTTTCGCCTGCGGCGCACGGTGATTGCGGTGCTCAACGCGTTTATGGGGCTGCCACCGGTCGTGGTGGGGTTGATCGTCTATCTGCTGCTGTCGCGCTCTGGTCCTTTTGGCGTGCTGGGGCTGCTTTTTACGCCGACGGCTATGATCATAGCGCAGGTAATCATCATCACGCCACTGATCGCGTCGATCACCCATCAGTCGATGCGCGATTTATGGGCAGAGTACCATGATCTTTTGATCTCCATGAATACCACATCACGCCAAAGGATTCTGACGCTTATTCGTGATGGCCGTCGTGCGCTGCTGACAGCGGCGCTGGCCGGGTTTGGGCGTGCCATCGGCGAGGTCGGCGCAATCATGATTGTCGGTGGCAATATTGATCACGCAACACGGGTCTTGACTACAGCCATCGCGCTTGAGACCGGCAAGGGCGATTTTGTGCTGGCGCTGGCACTTGGCTTTGTGCTGATCGCGTTGGCCCTGGGGGTCAATCTGATCATTCACGGGCTGTCGCGGACCGAAAGGGGCGGCCGATGGTAAGCGTCATCCTTCCGCTGCAGATGCAGGGCGTTGTGGTGCGCAGGCGCGGCAAGAGGTTGTTGGGGCCGATTGATCTGAGCATTGACCAGACCGGCATAACGGTTGTGCTTGGACCCAATGGCGCAGGTAAGACGACATTGCTCAAAACGCTGCACGGGCTGGAAAAGTTGAGCGGGGGCACATTGCAGTGGCAGGTCACCGACGCAGCGGCGCGCGCGCGGCAAGCTTATGTTTTTCAGACGCCGATCATGTTGCGCCGTTCTGTGCGGCAGAACCTCGCGTATCCGCTGATGCTGGCAGGCACCCCGCGCGCGGAGGTGGAACATTGTGTCGCGGATTGGGCGGCGCGCATCGGATTGGCCGATGCGCTGGACCGGCGCGCGCCACGCCTGTCGGGAGGCGAGAAGCAAAAACTTGCGCTTGCCCGTGCGCTGATCCGCACACCAGAGATATTGTTTCTGGACGAGCCTTGCGCCAGCCTTGATGGCGGCGCCACCCGCGAGATCGAGACCCTGCTTAAGAAGGCTGCGGACGATGGCATACGGATCGTCATGGCCACCCACGATATGGGACAGGCGCGGCGTCTTGCGGATGACGTGCTATTTCTGCTTGATGGTGTTGTGCATGAACGCGGCCCGGCCGCGACCTGTCTTACCACCCCACGTACGCCGGAACTGCGTGCATTTCTTCAAGGAGATATTGTAGAATGACCCGTGTTTTCTTGACCCTGCTGCTTTGTATATGCGCACTCTCCGCGCGGGCCGAAACCATAAAACTTGCTGTGACGACCTCGTTCAATAATTCGGGACTTTCGGACGTGCTGTTGCCGGTGATCAACGCCGATACCGGGCTGGACGTGCAACTTCTGATCGTGGGCACAGGGCAGGCTTTGCGGTTGGGCGAAGCAGGGGATGTAGATGCCATTCTGGTTCATTCCCGCGCGGCAGAGGAGGCCTTTCTCAAGGAAGGTTACGGCACCCACCGCCGCGAGATCATGTATAACGATTTTGTCCTGATTGGCCCGAAGGCGGACCCTGCGGGCATCAGCGGTGCGCGTGACGCCGCACAGGCATTGCAGCTGATCGCGCAGACAGATGCAACATTTGTCAGCCGTGGCGATGACAGCGGCACCCACAAAAAGGAACTTGCGCTCTGGACCGCGGCCGATCTTTCGCCGCAGGATTTTGGTGTGTGGTACAAGGCCGTAGGTGCGGGCATGGGTGCAAGCCTGAACACGGCAGCGGGGTTGGACGCCTATATCATGTCAGACCGTGCCAGCTGGTTAAAGTTTGGCAACAAGGCTGGGCTCGCGTTGCTTTTTGCGGGCGATCCTGTGCTGTTCAACCAATACGCGTATCTGCCCGTGAACCCCGCGCGCCATCCCCACGTCAAGGCAGAGGCGGCTTTGAAATTGGAAGAATGGCTGGTCAGCGATGCCGCGCGCGACCTGATCAATGGCTACCGCATCAATGGCGAAATGCTCTTTACCTTCAACGCGCAACGATAGGGCGGGTTACCATCCCGGTCGCAGGCGGGTAGCATGGCCCATGCAATCGCTCATCATCCATATGACGACCAGCACCGCGCGCCGCAAGAATGCGACAGCATTGCTGCACACGCTTCCCGATGCGCGGTTGGTGGAGGCAGTCGACGGCCGCGATGGCGCGCAGATAGCGGGGATCGCGCAGCGTCCGGGAAATCAGTTCGCGCCGCGCTATCCTTTTCCGCTTTCGCCGGGCGAAGTGGGGTGCTTTCTGAGCCACCGCAAATGTTGGACGATGATAGCGGACGGCGATGCGCCTTTTGCGCTGGTGGCCGAGGATGATCTGGCGGTGGACACCCGTATCTGGCCCGATGTGATGTCCCTGATCGACCGCCACGCGGACGAAAACAGCTTTATCCGGATGCCCGCGAAGGCGCGTGAACACCCGGCGCGAACGGTGGCACAACACGGACAGGCCGGCCTGTTCGTTCCGCAGTTGATCGGTCTGCAAACCGTTTGCCAAGTGGTTGGCCGCGCTGCTGCGCGTCGGCTTCTGGCCGCGTCAGAAATCATCGACCGCCCCGTGGATACGTTTCTTCAGATGCATTGGATCACCGGACAAACGGTGCATACCATCCTGCCCAATGGTGTGTCAGAGCTTACTACAGAAACCGGCGGGTCCACCATTCAGAAGAAAACCCGCACCGGCGGCAAGCTGATGCGGGAGATCAAGCGTGGTTGGTACCGCACCCAAATCCGGATGCGGCCCCAGCAATAAGAACCCCTACTTGGGGGCGGCGGTGGTGCGCAGATAGGGCAGTATCGTTTTGAAATCGCCAAACTTCGTCTTCGCGTCCGCGTCTGAAACCGTTGTTGGGATAATCACGTCATCACCGACGTTCCAGTTGGCGGGCGTTGCGACACCTTTTCCGTTGGCCATTTGCAAACCGTCAAGCGCGCGCAGTACTTCGGCAAAGTTGCGGCCCACATTCATCGGATAGGTCATGGACAGCTTTAGTTTCTTATCCGGGTCGATGATGAACACCGCGCGCACGGTAGCGCTGTCATTGGGGGTGCGGCCATCGGGAAGATAGGCGTCGGCGGGCAGCATGTCGAAAGCTTTTGCTACTTCCAGCCCGTCATCTGCGATGATTGGAAACCCAGCCTTGGCATCCGCGAAAGTTTCGATATCGCCCTTCCATTTCTTGTGCTCTTCAACGCTGTCGACGGAAATGCCCATCACCTTGGTGCCGCGTTTTTCCCATTCGTTTGCCAATTGTGCCACAGCACCAAATTCGGTGGTGCAGACAGGCGTGAAATCTTTCGGGTGAGAGAACAGGATCGCCCAGCTGTCGCCGACCCAGTCGTGCAGCTTCATCGTGCCCTGATCCGTCTCAACAGTCATGTCGGGAATTGTGTCGTTGATACGCAAGCCCATAATATCCTCCGGGAAGTGTTTTGGTTTCGGGTCATCTTTATCTAAGCCCTCTTCGCGCATCTTTCACCCCCTTCAATTGCTGTGCCTGACAGGAGGTGAATTGCGCTATCGACGCGCCCATTCTTCCCAAAGAAACGGAAAGCACCAGACACAGTCATGCGTCTTTGCCAGTCGCTCGCGGATGATATCGCGTTGTGTCGCCTGGCTTTCGTCGTAGCGGTGAAACTGCACGGTCAAGCGCGCAATGCCGGACATCAACCCGGAATCCAGCAAGGCCGGTAGCAGATCGTATTCTCCGCCCTCAATATTCATCTTCAGCACTGCGATTTCGTTAAGTTCCAGCGCCTTGAACACATCCACAGCGGCTCGCACCTGCCCCTCGACCATTGCTCCGCCGACATCCAGCGCAGACGACGCGTTCTCGTCGTCCGACAATCTCAGCACGCCATCATGCGACCCGACTGCGTATCCGTGAACATGGATGTTGCTGTCCCCGGCAAATCGGCCCTCAAGGTGGCGCACGAAACGCGGATGCGCTTCAAAGACATGGACGGTCACGCCATAAAGCGCGCTCATCCGTGCGGCCCAGTCACCGCGATAGCCACCGGCATCAATCACAATGTCACCGGGTTTCAGTCCGTTAAAACGCTCAGGCGTGCCGCGTCCGTGCGTGGCGCGAAAGGCTTTCAGCTGCCGCTGATTGTCTCGGAACGCCGGGTCGCTCAATCTTTTCCAGACCTTGCGAAGTTCGCTTTTGATACTCATCGTCAGTTCCTTCCGGTCTGGCGTGGATCGCCTTTTCCAGCATACAAGTCTATCTGAAACCGCAAAAGGGGCGCGCGGATGATCTACACCCGGCTGCACGGCCGTCTTGGCAACCAGATGTTTCAATATGCCGCCGCTGCGGGGCTTGCCGCACGGTTGGGCGTAACCGTCGCGCTGGATGACCGACGCGCGCTGGCGAAAGGCGAAGGCAGCCTGACCCGCGTTTTTGACCTGCCCACCACGACACCTGCCCACCTGCCACCCGCACAACACGTCCGGCCGCTGGCCCATGCGCTGTGGCGGCTGATGGGGCGCACGCCGCGGCACCGGCGCGAAAAATCGCTGCGCTACAATGCGGCGATCAAAGGCTGGGGCAACGAAAGCTATCTGCACGGCTACTGGCAAAGTGCGCATTATTTCAATCACATCGCCGACGAAATTCGGCATGACTTCCGGATCGTGCCGCCTCCCTCAGCGGCCAATGTCGAAATGGCCGCGCGCATCGCTGCGGGTCCATCCGTTTCGCTGCATGTACGGCGCGGCGACTACGTGGCACTTGGCGCATCTGCGGTCTGCGATCAGGCATATTATGACGCGGCGCTGGCGGCGGTCACTCACGGGCTTGGTGTTGCGCCCACGGTCTATGTGTTTTCAGACGACCCCGGTTGGGCGCGGGTCAACCTTTCGGTACCCTTCGATAAGGTGGTGGTCGATTTTAACGGGCCGGATGCCGATTACGAGGACATGCGCCTGATGTCGCTGTGCCAACACAACGTAATCGCCAATTCCTCGTTCAGCTGGTGGTCCGCGTGGCTTAATGAAAGTCGCACCAAACGTGTTGCGGCCCCGGCGCGCTGGTTCGGGAATGATCACCAAACCAATCCTGATATCCTGCCAGAGGGATGGTTGCGGATCACATCCTAAAACGGCACAACTGCGCGCACCTTAGTTGAATGGCCCCCTTGTGGATGGTTGAACCGCAGCTCTTCTGAATGCAGCATCAGGCGTGGGAAATCACGTGCTGGCCCGGTGGCATAGAACGGATCGCCCAGGATCGGATGCCCCAGCGCCAGCATATGCACCCGCAACTGATGGCTGCGTCCTGTCTTGGGCTTCAGCCGTAGGCGCGCGGTCTCACCTTCATCCTTGATCACCCGCCAATCCGTCTGCGCAGGCTTGCCCGTGTCATGACAGACCATTTGCAACGGACGGTTGGGCCAATCCACGATCAGCGGCAGATCGACGGTGCCCGTTTTCGCCTGCGGCACCCCCCAGACACGCGCCACGTAGGATTTGCGTGTCATCCGTTTCTCGAATTGCAGGCCCAGATGGCGCTGCGCATAAGGCGTCAGCGCAAAGATCATCACCCCCGATGTATCCCGGTCCAGCCGGTGCACCAGCAGCGCGTCGGGAAAAGCGTCTTGGACCCGTGCCAGCAAACAATCCGTCAGGTCCGGCCCCTTGCCCGGTACAGACAAAAGCCCCGCAGGCTTGTCCACCAGAAGCACTTCGGCATCTTCGTGAAGGATCACAAGCGGGTCCTGCGGCGGCGTATAATTCGGTTCCATCCTCTCCACTCTCAGATGTAGGGTGGGGGATCAACCCACCTTGCGACGGAGCCCCCATGCACCCCTCGATAGAAAAGATGCAGGACGTAGTTGCAAAGGGGGATGCGACCGCAATTGCACCGCTGCTGGCGGAAGATGTCGCCTTTCTGCCACCAACCTATTGGAAGACATGGACAGGCCGCGCACCAGTGGCAGCGGTGCTTGGGCATGTGGGCCAAGTCTTTCGCGACTTCCGCTATCGCAGGGTGATGGGTGACGGGGCCAATTGGGCGCTGGAGTTTCAGTGCAAGGTCGGCGATCTGGACGCGGTCGGCGTTGATCTGATCACGTTGGATGATGCAGGTCTGATCGCGCGGTTCGAGGTGGTGATGCGGCCGCACAAATCCATCGGGGCGTTGCGCGATGCGATGAACGCACGGGTGATGCGCGACCCGGCATTCCTGGCGTTCAAGGACGCGTTGAGCTAGAGTTCCTGGCCCGTAGTTGCCACACGCCCGCGCATCTGGCGCAGCATAGATGCGGAATAGATCAATAGCGCCACCCAGATCATCGGAAAGGCGATCATACGCGCCTGGCCGAATGCCTCGTCAAAGACAAAGACCGCAATGATCAGGATCAGCGTGGGTGCGATATATTGCAAGATACCGATGGTCGACAGCCGCAGCAGTTTTGCACTGTTGGCATAAATCAGCAGGGGCACTGCCGTCACCACACCGCAGCCAACCAGCAACAAGGTGTCATTGGTCACACCCATCGCAAAATGCGACTGTCCCGTGACAGCCAGGTATCCGACATATCCCAGCGCCGGGAAAATCAGGATCAGCACCTCCAGCAGAAACCCCTGATTGGGACCAATGGGCAAGCTCTTTTTGGCCAGCGCATAAAACCCCCACGAGACCGTCAGCCCAATCGCCGCCCAAGGCAGCCCACCTGCATCGAACGCCAGTACCAGAACCGCCCCGGCTGCCAATGCAATCGCTGCCATCTGCGCGGGGCTCGGCCGTTCACCCAACACCACCGCAGCCAGGAAGATGCTGAACAGGGGGTTGATGTAGTATCCAAGTGCTGCGTCCAATGTGTGCCCGGTCGCGATGGCCCAAACGTAGATGCCCCAATTGACCGAAATAAGCGCCGCCGTGACACAGGCCATGCCCAACATCCGCGGCGTGCGCAGCGCGACGCGCAGGTCCTTCGTCCGCCGCATGATGATCAGCACCGCCGCGGCAATCGGGAGCGACCAGATGATCCGGTGCGCCACCACCTCAGCCGCCGGAATATGCGCGATCGCCTTCATGTAGAGGGGCAAAAATCCCCAAAGCACATAGACCGTCACAGCAAGCGCCAGCCCGCGCGGCGTGTCTTCATTCAGCGTCGGAGGCAGGCTGTCCGGATTGCGCATGCTTTATATTCCAAATGGTCCAAAATCCCGGGGGAGCCGCCAAAGCGGCGGGGGCCCGCCCCCAACTTCCCTCGCAAAGGTGCTTAACGGATTGCGGGGGCACTCGCCAGTCTCAAACCTTTGCCCGCGCACCCGTTGGGTCATACATCGGCTTCAGCGATGCCTCGGCGGGCACGCGCACACCTGCCACGTCGATCTCATACGCAGACGCCAGAACCTGCGCAGCGGTTTCGCCGACGCAAGGCACATAGCCAAGACCGATGGCCCCACCCAGATGATGCCCGTAAGCGCCCGACGACAGAAATCCCACGATCTCTCCGTCCCGCAAAATAGGTTCATTGTGATATAGCAAGGGTTCCGGATCGGTCAGGCGGAACTGGATCAGGCGTCGGTCAAGCCCCACTTCCTTTTTGCGCAGAACCGCATCACGGCCAATGTAGTCAGGTTTGTCGGTCTTGACGGCAAAGCCCAGCCCCGCCTCCAGCACGTGATCTTCGCAAGTAATGTCATGGCCGAAATGGCGAAACCCCTTTTCGATCCGGGCGCAATCCATCATGTGCATCCCACACAGTTTCAGCCCCATGCCCTGCCCCGCTTCATGCAGCACTTCAAAAGCATGCCCGGCCATATCGGCGCTGACGTAAATCTCCCAGCCCAATTCACCCACGTAAGTGACACGGTGAACCCGGGCCAGCCCCATACCCAATTCAATCTGCTGTGCGGTGCCAAAAGGATTTATAGCGTTTGAGAAGTCATTTGGCGAAACCGCTTGCATCAATTGTCGCGCGTTCGGCCCCATCACGGCAAGCACGCCTTCGCCCGCCGTTACATCGGTAACTACGACGCTAAATCCACCAATGTTGCGGCGCATCCAGGTCTCATCGGCCAGCCGAGTGGCGGCAGGCGTGACGACCAGATAAGACGTTTCGCCAACGCGCGTTACGGTCACATCCGCCTCAATTCCGCCCCTTGAATTGAGGAACTGTGTATAGACGATCTTGCCTATGGCCACATCGAACTGCCCGCCGCCGACATGGTTCAAAAAGGCTGTTGCGTCGGGCCCTTCCACCCGCAATTTGCCAAAGGACGACATATCATACATCCCGACATTGGTGCGGATCGCCGCCTGCTCTGCCGCCACGTTGTCAAAGAAATTTTGCCGCTTCCAGGAATAGTCGTAGTTGGGCGGCTGGCCATCCCGCGCGAACCAGTTGGCACGTTCCCAGCCCGCCAGTTCACCCATTACCGCGCCATTTTGCAACAATTGCTGGTGAAACGGCGTGCGGCGCACCCCGCGCGCCGTTGCCTTTTGCCGGAAAGGAAAGTGGTCAGCATAAAGCAATCCCAGCGTTTCGCGCGACCGCGCGGCAAGATAGGTCTTGTTGCCCTGAAACGGCTGCATCCGCGCGATGTCGACATCGCCAAGATCAAAAGGTTTTTCGCCTGCATCCATCCACTGCGCCAGCGCCATGCCAGCCCCGCCAGCCGATTGGATGCCAATGGAGTTGAAACCCGCGGCGACCCAGACGTTATCCATCTCAGGTGCCAGCCCAAGGTGATAGGCATCGTCGGGCGTGAAGGATTCCGGGCCGTTAAAGAAGGTGTGAATCCCCGCCTCTGCAAGCATCGGCATCCGGTTGACTGCAGCTTCCAGGATCGGCTCGAAGTGGTCAAAATCTTCAGGCAACTGATCAAACTCGAAATCCGCCGGAATTCCGTCCAACGCCCAGGGTTTTGCCAACGGTTCAAACGCGCCCAACAGCATTTTGCCCGCGTCCTCTTTGTAATAGGCGCATTCATCGGGCACCCGCAGCACCGGAAGACGCGTAAGGCCGGGTATGGCCTCTGTCACGATATAGAAATGCTCGCAGGCCTGTAGCGGCACATTTGTGCCCAGCATCCGGCCCACGTCGTGGCCCCACATGCCTGCACAATTCACAACCGCGTCGCAGGTGATTTGCCCGGTCTCCCCCTTGGAAGTCTCAAAACTGATCGCAGTCAGCTTTCTGGCGGTGCGCGCCGCGTCGGTGACCTTTACTCCCTCAATGATGCGTGCGCCGCGCTGCCGGGCGCCTTTGGCAAGGGCAAGCGCAATGTTCGCCGGATCGCCCTGTCCGTCCAGCGGCAGGAATACGCCTCCGGTGACGCCGTCGATATTGAGATGCTCATATTTCGCCTTGATCTCCGCTGGCCCGATCTCTGCCACTTCAACACCAAATGCCCGCGCCATTGCGGCCTGACGGCGCAATTCCTCCAGCCGCTCACCGGTCAGCGCAGCGGTAATGGAGCCGACCCGTTTGAACCCGGTCGCCACACCCGTTTCCGCCTCCAGGGCGCCATAAAGTTCTTGCGAGTATTTCGCCAACCGCGTCATGTTCGCGCTGGCCCGCAGTTGCGCGATCAGCCCCGCCGCATGCCATGTGGTTCCGGAAGTAAGCTGTTTGCGCTCCAGCAGCACAATATCGGACCAACCCAGCTTTGACAGGTGGTAGGCCACAGAGCAGCCAATGACGCCACCTCCGATGATGACAACGCGGGCGTGTTGGGGGATATCGGCCATGGCAATTTCCTTTAGACGATGCGGTGGCCCGCGGCGCGCAGGCGGCGGGCGATTTCGGTAATGTGGGCGGGGCCGACCTCGCAACAGCCCCCGACTATTGTCGCGCCTGCGTCAATCCATTCCATGACCTTATCCGCATAGGCCATTGGCGTCAGATCGGTGCGCGCCTGAAGCGAATCCACGGTGGGCATATCCGCTTTGAATGCTTCTGACACTTCAACGAACCCGTTTGCATATGCGCCGAAGGGCACGCCGCTGCCCGAGAGCACCGACAGCGCATCCACAACGCTTTCGGGTCTTGTGCAATTGATCAGGACGGCGGCAGGTGAGTGCGCTGCAATCAACGGCAGCACGTCTGAAAGCGGCTCGCCGGAGCGCAGGCGGGTGCCGTCGTGGTCTGACACGGTGAACGCAATCCACAGCGGCTTGCCGTGGCCGGTCCCGCCGCGCAATGCGCCCGCGGCTTCGTTAACCGAGGACACGGTTTCGATCAGCAGCAGGTCCACACGCTGCACCAGAAGGGATGCGCGGGCGGCAAAACGGGCGGCGGCAACGTCTACATCGAGCACCAGATCAGGGCGGTAGCTGGCCAGAAGTGGTCCCATAACGCCCGCTATCCGCCCTGTGCCAAAGTTGTCCCGCGCGTTTTCCGCCTGCGTCAGCGCGGTGTCGATCAGGCTTTGCACCTTGTCCCCAAGGCCCACCGCATCCAGACGGCTTTCGTAGATGGCATAGGTGTTGGTCGACGCGATGGTCGCGCCTGCGGCGAAGTAATCGGCGTGGACCGCGCCAACCAGATCGGGATGGTCGATCATGACCTGCGTCGACCACAAAGGGGTGGCCGCATCGCCGGAGCGGTGGACCAACTCCTGCCCGATGGACCCGTCCAAAAGGGTGATATCAGCCATGTCGATACTTTCCACAGTGCAAGAGTTGCGACTTTCCGGGCCGATTTCTTTGGGCGCATGCCCTCACGCCCGCAGCCTTTCGTTCCTTGGGTCCCAAAGCGGCTGATCCGGCTGTACTGTGGCACGGCACATGCGGCCAAATATGTTGACGTCGACCTGCGTCCCCGGCACCGCCAGATCGGCGCGGATCATGGCCAGCGCGATGGAGGCGTTGACGCGGTATCCCCAATCGCCGCTTGTTGTCTCGCCCACGACAGCGCCGTCATGCCAGATCGTCGACATATAGGGCGCGTCCTGCTCGCCCGCCTCCACGATCAGGGTGGCAAAGTGTTTGGTGACGCCCCGTTGCTGCTCTGCCAGCAACGCCGCCTTGCCGGGGAAATCGCGCGGCTTGTCGAGCTTTACAAATCGGTCCAAACCACCCTGCAGCAAGGTGTAGTCGGTTGACAGGTCGCCCTTCCAGGCGCGGTAACCCTTTTCGATGCGCAGTGCATTAAGTGCGTACATCCCGAACGGTTTCGCGCCCGCCTTTGTGATTGCGTCCCAGATGGCGGGGGCGTCTGCGGGATCACAGTGGATCTCCCAGCCCAGTTCCCCGGCAAAGGACACCCGGATCAGTGCACAATCCTTGCCCGCCACTTTGCCGTCGAAGCTGACGCTCAGCCACGGTGCCGTCAGATCGTGATCTGTCAGTGGGCCGAGGATGTCACGCGATTGCGGGCCGGTGACCAGAAGACACTCCACAGCATCTGAATGGTCGGTAACTGTGATGCCCTCAGGCGCCTGCCGCGACAGGTGTTCGGCATCGTGCCATTGCGCCGTCGCGGCGGTGATCAGACCGACATCGTCGTCGCCGTGCACCATGACGGACATCTCCGTGACAATCCGCCCCCGGTCGTCGGAAAAATAAGCCAAGCCGATGCGGCCCGGTTTCGGCAGCGCCGAAGCAGTCAGGCCGTCCACGAAGTCCCGCGCGCCCGGCCCTTGGACCTTGAGCCGGGTAAATCCCGAAATTGCGAGAATACCGCAGCCATCGCGGACCGCTTCGCATTCCTCACTGATCCGCGCGGCCCACGGCCCGTTTCGGTCCCAGGTCTGGGTTGCGTCTTCGGAGGTGTCATCGCCTGCCTGCGCGAACCAGTTGGCGCGCTCCCAGCCGTTATAGGCGCCAAACACGGCCCCCGCGTCCAAGAGCCGGCTGTGCAGGGGCGACAGTTTCTTGTCGCGTCCGGCGGGCCAGGTGTGGCGTGGAAAATGCATGGCGTATTCATGCCCGTAGGTCTCGACGGCCTTGGCATCAGCATAGGCCTGATCGGTGTAATCGCTGTAGCGGCGTGGATCGACGGCCCACATATCCCATTCGGTGCGCCCTTCGGTGATCCATTCCGCCAGCACCTTGCCCGCGCCGCCGCCCTGGGTGATGCCGAACGTGAAAACGCAAGCCTCATAGGCATCAGGCACGCCCGGCATCGGTCCGATCAAAGGCAGTCCGTCGGGCGCGTAGGGAATTGGCCCATTGATCACCCGACCGACCCCGGCGGTGCCCAGCATCGGCACCCGTGCCATTGCGTCCTCAATGTACCATTCCAGCCGTTCCAGATCATCCGGATAGAGCTGGAAAGAAAAATCGTCCGGCATCGGATCGTCGGGCGTGACCCAATGCGCCTTGCAATTCCGCTCATAGGGGCCAAGGTTCAGACCGTACTTATCCTGCCTCAGGTAGTAAGAGCTGTCCACGTCGCGCAGCAGCGGCACCTTGTGACCCTGTGCAACGGTCCATTCCTTTAATTCCGGTATCTCCTCAGTCAGAAAATACTGATGGGACATTACCGTCATCGGCACGGTGCGCCCGCCGTAGGGACGGAACCACTCGCCCACCCGCTGCGCGTAATATCCGGCGGCGTTGACCACCTTGTCACAACGGATGTCGCCCTTGGCCGTGTGCACGATCCATTCACCGCCTTCGCGGCTGACACCCTTCGCGGGGCAAAAACGTTCAATCCGCGCGCCCATGTCTCGCGCGCCCTTGGCCAGTGCCTGGGTCAACTGTGCCGGGTCGATGTCCCCATCGTCCGGATCATAAAGACCCCCCGCAAGGTCGTGCGTTTCGATAAAGGGATATTTCTCCTGGATCATGGCAAGGTCCATCATCTCAAGATTGAGACCCTGATAGTTGCCCATGGAACAGGCGCGCTCAAACTCCATCATCCGGTTCTTGCCATGCGCCAGCCGGACCGAACCGGTGACGTGGTAATTCATCGGATAATCCACCTCCGCTGCAAGCCCCTTGTAAAGGTCAAGCGAGTAACGCTGCATGTTCATCACGGCCCAGGACGTGCTGAACGACGGACAGTTCCCTGCCGCGTGCCATGTGCTGCCGGCGGTCAGTTCGTTCTTTTCCAGCAGGACGCAATCGGTCCAGCCCGCCTTGGCCAGATGATAAAGCGCTGAGACGCCCACGACGCCACCGCCGATGATGACCACGCGCGCGGTGGTGGGAAAGTCACTCATCTTCCTGTGCCTCCTGTGGAACATTATCCGCAATGTCGTAATACTCGCCTTTGTCTTCGACAAAGATATGCCGCTCAAGCCGCAGTCCGGTCGGCGCGACGAGTGCACCAAGTGCGACGCCGATCTCATCCTCGTCATTGCCCTTCCAGAACAGGAAGGATCCGCAGTTCGGGCAGAACCCGCGCTTGGCGGTGTCCGACGCCTCGTACCAGCGCACTGGACCCTTCATGTGGAAGTCGCGCGATGCAACACTGACAGCCGCCCAGTAGTGGCCCGACTGTTTGCGACACTGGCTGCAATGGCAGGCGGCCGGATCGCGCAGAGCGCCCGTTGCGGTGAACGTCACCTTGCCGCACAGACAGCTTCCTTTCAGCATCTTATGTTCTCCCTACAGGTGTCGAAGACAGGCCCAGCAAAAGGCCGTAGATCACAAAACAGACCGCCATAAACCGCCGGAACCAAACGTTGAACACCGCCCCGAGTGCCGCGCGGCCGATGCCTGCGCCCAATGCCGTGAAACCGGTATAGCTCAGCGCGGTCAGGGTCAGCGCGGTTGGCACGATCACCACCATCTGGTCCCAGATCGGCACACCCGGTTGCACGAATTGCGAGAACGCGGCCAGATATCCGGCGACAGATTTTGGGTTAATCGTGGCAATGGCCAGCGCACGCAGATATACCGAAGATGCAGGACGATCCTGGACGACGGGCGGGCGCGTTGACGTGATCCAGCCGCGCACGCCGATGTAGATCAGGAAACCCGCCCCGATCAGCTTGGCCACGAAAAATGCGACGGGCGAGGCAGTCAGCAGGGCGGTCACGCCCAACGCCGACAACAGCAGGAACAACGCCGCCTGCGTCAGGATAGCCAAAACGCCAATCATTGCGCGGCCAAAGCCCAGTGTCATCCCATTGGTGATGCAATTGACCGCGTTCGGCCCCGGCGTGGTCACGAAAACGGCCCAGAACACCGCAAAAACAATCCATGCTTCCACGCTCATCTCAATACACCGGCGGGGCAATGACCCAGATGGCCACGGCGGGGTGATCGGTGCGGTTCGCCCAGCGAAAAGGCTCTCCACGGACGCGGAAACTGTCGCCGGGATTCAGATTGTGGGCAATGCCCGCGATTTCAATCTGCAATTTCCCGGAGATCAAATAGCCCACCTCTTGCGTCGGGCGCGTTAAGGCAAGGCTGATGTGGCTGTGGGGCTGAAAAGTTGAATGCACCATCTCAAAGTCATCCGTCAGGTCGGGCGACAGCAGTTCTTCGATCAGCCCAGCGGTGGTATTGCCCATCGGCCGCCGTGCGCCGCGCCGCACGATGAAACCCGCCTCGCTTGCGGGCGCGGCAGCGTGTCGGAACAACATCGACACAGACACATCAAGACAGGCCGCGATGTGGCGCAGATCAGTAATTGACGGGTCCGACTTGTCACGCTCCACTTGGCTGAGCCAACCGACAGAGCGGTCCAGCGTTTGCGCCATATCTGCCAACGTCAGCCCACGCGCCCTGCGCAATGCGCGCAGATCCGCGCCAAGCGTGTCCGGACTTTGAGGAATGACGTGCTGCAAAAAACAAAGACCTTTCGTGAAATATCCGCCAACATTTTCACGCTGACGGACCCACGTGAAAAATGCAAGGGAATTTTCAAACGTCTTGCGTTCGTGTTTTAATTAGAATGTGGTGTGACTTTGGTCAAAATGCCGTTACGCGCCTTTTGTCTGCGCGGTGTCCGTCACCGCAGCGGCTATCGCGCGTCAACTCTGAATTGTCGGTTCAAATGCCGACTTGAGAATTGCTGTCAGCGCCTCGGCATCTGCCTGCGTAAATGCGCCCGGTTGATTGCTGTCGATGTCAAAAACGCCCAGCAAATCCCCCTGCCCGTTCCAAACCGGCAGAACCAATTCGGATCGGGTGGAACTGGCACAGGCAATATGGCCGGGAAATGCGTCCACATCCGCGACCAACTGCACCTGCCCGCTGCGCGCGGCGGCACCGCAGACGCCCCGCGAAAACGGGATGACAAGGCACCCATGTCCCCCCTGATAGGGGCCGATCTTCAATATCTCGGGCGCTGTCACACGGTAAAATCCGGTCCAGTCAAAACGGTCGTCAGCATGGTGGACCTCGCAGGCAACAGTGGCCATCAAAGCCACGGTATCGTCTTCGCCTTCCGTCAGGGCCGCGATGGATTTGCTCAGGGTTTCGTAATTTGCGCGCATGGGTTTTGTCCTCATGAGTCCTCAGGCCTGTCGCGGACGTCATTTTCGGCGCGGTACATGCGTGCCGCAATTTCACGCAGGCCGCGCGACAGGCCAGTGGCGCCGCGGCGTATTTCGGTAAGCGTACCACCCTTGCCGCCGGTGCGTCTTGCGCGGTTCCTTTGAACCATCAGCGCCTCACCGATCTGGCCGCGCAGTGCATCTTCGACCGCGCCAACATTCCAGTCCGGCTCAACCGCCGAAACCGGGATCGGCGCGGCAATGGACAGCTCTGTTGCCACCGCACGCACCACCTGCCCTATCCTAAGGGCAGCGGCGCCGGGCAGGCTGTGCTCGGGGAACGGCCAGTCGGGTAACAGCGTATCAATCGCCGACAACACAAATACCGGCTTTGGCGTCCGGCGGGCGGGGTCATTGGCGGAACGCACGCGCCAGTTTGCCAAGGCGGCGGCGTCCACTGCGCGCGCTGGACGATTGGCGCGTAGCACCCAAAGCACCATGTCAGCGCTGTCCAATGCCGTTTGCACGTCCTTGTCCGCACTCTTGCCGCCATCAAGCCCCGGCAGGTCAAGCAGGACACATTCAACGCCACCGATTGCGATAGGATGCGCGGTGGCAGTCTGGGTGGTTGGCATGGCATCGGTTTCGGCACGGTTCAGGTCCAGCAAGGCATTTACCAGCGTCGATTTGCCCGCGCTGGTCTGCCCGACCACGGCAATGCGCAGCGGTGCGTCGGGCGCGGCCAACCGGGCGCGGTCCAGCGCGCCGTCAGCCACCTGCATGTCCAGCAGTTCCGCATCGGAAAACCGCAGCCTGCCCGAGTAAAGATCAACTGCGGCCTTGGCGACTTCTTCCAGCAGGATTGTCTGACCCAGCGCCAGCGCCTCGGCGCTCACGTGGCCGGAATGCCCGCCCGCCAGCAGGCTGTCGATTTCCTGCATAATGCCCACAGGCGGATTCTTGACCAGCCGGATCACCCGCCAAATGCCATACCCAGCCTGCGCCCAGTCCTGCGCCCGGCCCCGGTTCTGCCAGAGCCAAACCAACGTGCGCAAACGGATGCTGTCGGAAAACGGCACCGCCTCGCGCAAATCACCGCGAAACCGCGAGGCTACACGTTCGATCAGCAACAGCGCTTCGGGCAGGGTGAAATCAAGAGCCCCCTTTGCCTTGTCGCCCGATTGCGCCGCGACAACCTCGACAACTTCGCGCGCCAGATCCTGAAGATTATCCCACGGCACCGTTTTCGCGGTACGCTTGCGGATCAGCGTCTGTGCCGCGTGATAGGCGGCAACCTCGCGCGGACCCCAGTCGGGATCGGGCTGCACGCCGTCTTCGGGCGCAATATCGGTGTTCGCATCGGCGTCAGTCTTGCTGCGCCGCCAGCCTGCGATGCGTTTTGACAGCCAGACCGCGCCACCTAGTGCGATGGATGTGACGACAAACCAGCCGAACCAGCCGTTTTCGTACAACCAGAGAAAGCCCAATAGCGACGTCACCGCGAATGGCAAGGCCAACACCCCGATGCTGAGCAGCGCATCCCAACGCAACAGGCGGGCGCGGATTTTACCTAGACCGGCCACTCACCGCTCCTTGCAGGGCATCGCGGTAGACACGGCGCAGGTCTTCGGGCGCCATCTTTTCTCCGGTATTGCGGTGGTGCAGGAAATAGGCTGCCGCACGACCAAGTGCGAA
>JAGXHC010000114.1 GCA_024636405.1 Sulfitobacter sp.
GGGCAAACTTACCCATCTTCTTGGCCATGTTATCGACATCACGGCAACGCGACGCCGCGAAGAAGAAATCAGGAAACTTACCGAAGAACTTGGGCACCGCGCTGCCAACACGGTTGCAGCAATTCAGGCCATGGTGCGCACAACCGCCAGAAGTGCTACCACCCTGGATGGGTTTGTGTCGGACCTTTCGGCGCGACTGGGCACAATCGGGCAGGCGACCCGCCTGCTCACCACGGACCCAGATTCGCCCATTTTTGTGCGCAGCATCTTTGATGAGATTTTTCGGCGTTTCGGCACGGTTACAGACCGAATAACGGTAAATGGAAGGCCGACAGTCGCAGTGTTGCCGCGCATGGCGCAGGGTCTGACCCTTGTGCTGCATGAACTGATGGCAAACGCACTTCGGCACGGGTCGCTGTCCAATGACACGGGCGTCGTAGAGATAAACCTGGACCAAGGCGGCGACGGCGAGATCAGAATATACTGGCAGGAGATGGGCGGCCCACCGGTAACGCAGCCACGTCGCAAGGGCTACGGCGCCACACTTATCGGCGGCGCGCTCGCTGGGATCGGCGCGGCAACACAGCATTTCGCGCCGGGCGGCCTGCTCACTGAGATCACCGTCAAACCGCAGGTGCCGGACGACCTGCCGCCGCGCCGATCTGCGGCGCAGCGTGTGCTGTTGGTCGAAGACGAAGCAGTGATCGGCGCGGATCTTTCGCTGACGCTTGAACGCCATGGCTATATTGTGGATGGTCCGCATTCAACCGTGAGTGCCGCGCTGGCCGCAATGACGCATTTGCCCCATTTCGCGCTGCTTGACGTTAATCTGGGCAAACATACCAGCGTCGAAGTGGCCGAGCATCTGCGCAAGAATGACGTGCCATTCGTTGTGCTAAGTGGACGGACCATCGCGGGGCATCTTCCCGCCGCCTATGCCGGCGCGCCGGTCCTGCAAAAACCACACGACGATGCGGAATTGCTTTCCATGATCAAAATGCTTTTGACCCATTAGAAATTGCACCATTGGGCCGCTGGCATCTGGCTGACCGGGTTACTTTATGGTGTCAGTCGGCTCAGTGCCAGATAAAGCGCCCCAATTGCAGATCTTCATAATATGAAAAAAGCCGCCCCAAATGGGACGGCCTTTTCCGATGTAACGTGAAAGATAATTACTCTTCGTCTTCCAGCGCTTCGACAGCCTTCTGAAGGTCGTCCTTGGAAATCTTCTTTTCGGTCACTTTGGCATTTTCCACGATGTGATCGACAACCTTGTCTTCAAAAAGCGGCGCACGCATCTGCTGCTGCATCTGCTGGTTTTTGCGAACGAAATCAAAGAATTCCCGCTCCTGCCCGGGATACTGACGCGCCTGGTTCATGATCGCCTGCGTCATTTCCGCATCCGTTACCTGCACTTCGGCCTTCTGACCAAGCTCAGCCAACAGCAGCCCCAGACGCACGCGGCGCTCGGCCAGTTTCTTGTGCTCGTCGGTGGTCTCAATCTCGGGATGGTCATGGCCCTGAACGTCAGGATTGTCCTCGTGCCACAGTTGATGCGCGATCTGGCCTGCTTCGGCGTCCACCAGCGACGGCGGCAGATCAAAGCTGACCAATTTGTCCAGCGCATCAAGCAAAGCACGCTTCATCACCGCGCGCGAGGCACCGGCATATTCCGCTTCCAGCCGCTCGGAGATCTGGGTCTTCAAACCGGCCAGATCGTCAGAGCCGAACTTTTTGGCCATCTCGTCGTTGATCTCGGCGGCGACAGGTTCTTTTACGTCCTTGATGATGCAATCAAAAACGGCTTCCTTACCTTTTAGGTTCTCAGCCTGGTAGTCGTCTGGGAAATTGACCGTCACGGCCTTTTCATCGCCCGACTTGACGCCAACCAGCTGTTCCTCAAAACCCGGAATGAAGGAGTTGGAGCCGAGTACCAGCGGATAATCCTCTGCAGAGCCGCCTTCAAACGCTTCGCCGTCAACCTTGCCGACGAAATCCATGACGATCTGGTCGCCGACCTTGGCTTTGCTGCCCTTCTTGCGGGATTTGAAATCCTGTGCGGTTTCGGCCAGGTTCGCCAGCGCTTCTTCAACGGCCTTGTCGTCGGCCTTGACCACCAGCTTCTCCAACTCGATCTGTCCCAGGTCAACTTCTGGGATTTCCGGCAGCGCCTCGTAGGACATCTCGACCTGAACGTCGTCGCCTTCTTTCCAGTCCTCATTGGTCATCTTGACCTCGGGCTGCATGGCAGGACGGTCGCCGGATTTCTCAAAATGCTCCGCCATCGCGCCGTCAATGCTTTCCTGCATCGCTTCGCCCATGACTTTCTGGCCAAACTGCTTTTTCAGCAGCGCCATCGGGACCTTGCCCTTGCGAAAACCCTTCATTTCAACGTCAGGCTGCGCCTCGGCCAGCTTTTCGTTGACCTTGGCCTCCAGTTCGGCGGCGCTTACCGTGATTGCGTAACCGCGTTTCAGACCGTCGTTCAGCGTCTCGTTGACCTGCATGTGTGCTCCATAGGATAAAGCCGCGCCAGACGTGTGCACGGGGGAAAATTTCCGCCCTTCTATGTGCCTTGGCAACGGTGCGCAAGGGGGGAGCGCGCGCCCCGTGCCGCGCCAATGTGAAATTGCTCCCGGCGTCGGCGGGAAGCACCCGCGCGCCCAGTGATCAGACGCAAAACCCGCGCACAAGCACGCGCGCACACGGGCCCAGCCTCACAACTTTGCGTAGCTGCGCGCGACCTGCTTGCATTTGAACAGTATTTTGTTGCTCAATTCCACCACCGCCTTCAACCCGGCATCATCCAGGGGCTCGCCCCGTACCACCACATCCGCGATCGCCGCGAGATCGGTCCAAAGGGCGCGAACCGCAGTCAGTTTCTTTGCAATCGGACCGGTGGGCCGCAAAATTCCATTGGCAACGTCGCCTTTTTCCAACGCGTCCTGGGCTGCCGCAAAGGCCATCACCGTGGCGCCCAAACGTGTTCTCATGCTGGCGCGATCTATGCCAAGTGCTGCAAAACACAACTGTTTGACCAGCGTCTGGGTCAGAATGGTCTGACGCCGCGCAAGTTCAACTGTGCTGGTGACACTTGGTTTCTTCGCGCTGGCATGTACGGCCTGAACCGCAGTCATCACAGCGTCCGACAGATCCAGAACCGGGTCACCAAGCCGAAGGATCTGCGATACAGGTACGGAATGCAGGTCTCCCGCCCCGACTTGGAACGTTGCGGCACGGTAGGTTTCAAAAAGCACGGCAACATCATCAAGTGCAGCAAGGACGGCCGCATCGCGTTCCGGCAGGATGGCCATGTTCTCGTCGCCTGTCCGCAGGGCCAGCATGGTGGCCTGAAAAAGCTCGGCGGACCCGCGCGCCTTGTCCGCTTCGGAGCCTGCGTCAATGCCCCCCATCACCAGACAGATGGACCGGCCCATCTGTTCGCTGAGCAACCGCTGGCGGTCTGCAAGCTTGATCTTGTTGGCCGCACTGCCGTCAGGCGTGGTCGCCTGTACCTGACTGTGCACGGCCCCGGCCAGAAACAGCACCGCAAAACAGCTCACAACAAGAATTTTTCGCCACATACCCCAAGCCCAATCCGCGCGCCACATGTCTTGGGTGTACACTGGACTTCTTTAACAAGACGTAAGCTATGTTGCGGAAAAAACAGAACAACTGGAAAAAACGGCATTCACGCGGTCAAACGGCTGCGCCCCACGACCGCGCGATGCTCACATGCCCAGCGCTTCTTTATACATCTCCAGCACCGCCTCTTCTTCGGCGATGTCGTCCTTGTCGCGCTTGCGCAGCGCTATAACCTTGCGCAGAAC
Source organism: Sulfitobacter sp. (assembly GCA_024636405.1). The sequence goes on from JAGXHC010000114.1 coordinate 3,831, forward strand.
CTTGGTGTCATAGCCGCGCGCCTTGGCCTCGGCCATGACTTCTTTTTGCTGCTCCGCGAGATCTTTCTTCTCCGAATCCAACCGCTCGATCCGCTCCACGAACTGGCGCAGTTCATTTGCCGTCACGCGGTAGGTCGCATCGCCGACAGTGTCGATTGGGTCGGGGTTGGTGGCGGTATCGCTCATGCTGGTGTCCTTGGCTGGGGCTGATTTATCGCCTGACTACCCCTGCCCCTTGCCGCCCGCAAGCGGGTCTTGCCCATGAGACTGCGTTCGCGTAATCCCGCTGACATGGAAAGCCAAAGCACATCGCCCTTCGAATTGCTCATCTGGACCGGCGCCGCCTTGTCGATCCTTGGTCTGATGGGGCTGGTCTGGTGCATCATCCGGGTCGCGCGCGCCAAACGCGCCGGGTTGGCAGACGCGGAAATGCGCGCTGTGCTGAAATCATCCATACCGCTGAACCTGGGCGCGCTGTGTCTTTCGGCGATCGGCCTCATGCTGGTGATCGTCGGCGTATTTCTAGCCTGACAAAGGCAGGCAACGGCGCGGTGCTGGCTGGACAGTGGACGCGCGACCGCTTATTTCCCTTTTTATGGATATTCGTCAGATCACCCCCGATTACTATGTGTCTCCGCAGATCGATCCTCAGGATATGGACGCGATGCGTGCCGCAGGCATTACCCACATTCTATGCAATCGCCCCGACAGCGAGGTGCCCCCCAGCCATCAGGCCGCAGCACTGCGCAGCGCTGCCGAAGCGGCGGGCATCGGATTTGCCCACCAGCCCCTGACCCACCAGACGATGGTGCCGGACGTCGTTGCCAGCAACCATGCGTTGGGGGTCAAGGCGGGCGGCAAGGTCCTGGCCTATTGCGCGTCCGGTACACGGTCCTGCATCGCTTGGGCATTGGCTCAGGCCGGGCAAATGCCACCTGACGATATCATCGCCGCGGCAGCTGCGGCAGGTTATGATATTGCCCATCTGCGCCCGGTCTTGTCCGAAAGCTTTTGCTGAAACACCGTCTCAGGCGGTAATCGCTTACAAGGTCAGCAGCCATTCCAGTATCGCTCGTACATCTATAGCAAAATATCGCTGGTGTGGGACGCGTCAGCCCCTGCCGCTTTATGAAAGCCGCGCCATCCGCCGAAAAAATGTTCGATCATCGGACGTTTGGTTCGACGGATTCTGCCGATGAGATGCGACACGCTTGCTTGGCGGCGCGACACCGCTTCTGCGCAACCGTTCAAGACTATCATCAGATACCGGTGACACAGGATTGATGGGGTCCAAGTCTAAGCGGTTTCCTGCGACAGTTGCGGCAAATCCTCCAATTCCGGCAAATCAGACATATCGGGCAAGTCCGACATATCAGGCATATCGGAGAGGTCCGGTAAGTCCGACATTCCCGGCAGGTCCGACATGTCAGGCAGCTCAGGCAATTCGGCGGTATCGGTTAAACCCGTCAAAGGCGTGCCTGGCATCGTGTTACCCGCCACCCCGGACGGCGTTTGCTGCCCGGTTCCATTCAGATGCAGGTCTTTGAGCGGTGGCAGCACCAGACCGTCGCGGTCTGACATCCGCCTTTGCGGGTCGGTTCTGGCATTGTGCTGATGTTGCACTTGCACGGCGCGTTGTCCGTCAATCTGACCCAGCACACCACGACCTACGCGGCGCCCCGTCAGCGTCGTGACCTGAACCTGTTCAAAGGACACGACCCCCAAAGGCAACACCGCCCCCGGCACCAGCGCACTCATTTCACCAAGCGGCAATCGCAGGCGCGTCAATGCGGCCTTCAGATCGACGTTAAGCTGCAGCACCGTGTCATTGAGCGAAATGGGCGGCGGCGCGTTGCCTTTGTCTCCCGGCAATGGTCCGGCACTTCGGTCCGGCCCAAAGGTTTTCGCCGTAACGGCAGGCAGGCACAGCAGGATCTGTCCCTGTCGCAGTCCCCCGGCAATATCCACAGTGAGCCGCACCACCTGATAGGAAGGCTCCTCCAGCGCCATCAGAAGCAGTCGCGAATCCTCTGCGCGCGCGCCAAAACGAAAGCCCTGCAACAGTGCGCGGTCAGCGTCAGCTTCAGGCAGTTCCGCCGCACGCGTCAGCAAGGCGTCCAGAAACGGCGCACAGATTATTGCATCTGTCGGTGTCATCTTGCGCGGCGCATCCGCCGTATCGGGCAGGACGCGGCCCATTGTCTGTTGCTGGATCAGCGCGCCAACCAGCATTGAATCAAAGATCGCCGCGCCGCGCTGCCGTCTTGGCCCGTCCAGCAGCATCAGCAGCCGGTCCGCATCCACCAGCGCCGCCAACGCATCGGTATCGACGGCCTCAACGGTAACGCTGATCGCAGCCATGGCCATGTCGAGCACATCATCAGCCACTTTGGCAAGGGTCACGCGCAGCGCCTTTGCCACCGACATCGCGCGCGCCTGATGTTCGGCCTGACCGCTTCGGGTCTTGCGCCGCAAAACAGAATCGCCTGCCGCCGTGGTCTGTTGATCCTGCGCCAATGTATCACCCTCCGCATCGCGGTCCTTGACCCCGTGCTTAGCGCAGAATTGGTTACCATTGCCTTTATGCCAGCACGGCGTCGCTATTTGCAGGATCGTCCGTGGCCTGCACATGTTGCGGCAGACTGACATCGAAAATCGCGCCGGGCCCATCGGGGTGATAGTTTATATCGCCCCCCAGCCGCGCCATGATTTCACGGCAGATTGCCAGACCCAGCCCGGCACCGTCTTCTTCTACCCCGGTCAGGCGCGAAAATTTCTCGAAAATAAGGCTGTGTGCGTCCGGCGCGATGCCTTTGCCGTTATCGCCGAACCGAATACACAGCACGCCGCCTTGGACTGTCACCGAGATTGTCAGTTGCGGCACCTCGGCACGGCAATATTTCTGCGCATTGGCGATCAGATTGATAAACACCTGCGCCAGTCGGTCAGGATCGGTTGTCAGCATCACATTCTCGGACGCAGGGTCGCGTGCAATCTTCAACCTGCGCTTCGCCCCTGCCTGGGTGGTCAGAACAGCATGGTCCAATACATCGCGCAGGCAGATATGCTGGCGATTCAATGTCACTTGGCCGTTTTCCAGCACCGACAGATCCAGCAGATCGTCCAGCAAGCGGGTCAGACGGATCGCTTCACTGTGGATAATCGACGCGTAACGCGATTTCTCTTCACCGCTGAGGGTGTCGGCGTCGCGCAGGATCTCCGAAAAGGACCGGATCGACGTCATGGGCGTGCGCAACTCATGGCTGATCTGACTGAGAAAACCGTCCTTTTGCAGGGAAATCTGCGTTAGTTTTTCGTTTACCTCACGCAGCTGTTCTGCGGTTTGGGACAACTCGTGCGATTTGGCCTCAAGCTGGCTTGAATATTCCAGCATTTGCGCGGATTCGTCCGCCACCGCCAGCAGATCCTGCACCGACACCGACGCGCCGCCAACGATCTGGGCCACCATCGCATGAGCGGTCGCCGCCCCGACAGATGCCGCAAGCTCGCGCTCCAGCGCCTGCACAAAATCCGGTGTCGGCTCTGGCAGCCTCCCCACCAGCCCCTGCGCACGGGCGCTGGCAGCAAAGAACGCCTGCGCCTCCGCCGCGCCCAAAATGCGTTGCGACATGATCATCAGGTCCTCGTTTCCGGCCACGGACGCGCTCCAGCCCCGCGCAGGTCCGGAATGATCAAAGACGTTGACGAACTGCGCGCCCTGCAACCGCTCTATCGGGTCGGGAAAGCTGAACAACGAGACAAGCCCAAAGCTCAGCGCATTAAGCGTGAGGCTCCAGACCACGGCGTGCACGGTCGGATCAAGCCCGTCGATGCCAAACAGCGCCTGCGGGCGCAGCCATTCCAGCCCCATCAACCCCTGATCAAACGTTGCCAGTGACAGCGCGGCACCGGGACCAAAGCTGGGCAACAGCATGGTAAAGACCCACAGCGAAAATCCGACGCCAAGCCCGCAAAGCGCGCCCGCACGTGTCGCCCCGCGCCAGAAAATCCCCCCCAGCAGCGCCGGCAGAAACTGCGCCACGCCACCAAACGATATCGTGCCGATTGCCGCCAGCGCCCCGCTGCCGCCCGACGCCCGGTAATGGAAATAGCCAAGTGCAATGATGAAAAGGATCGACAGTCGCCGCGCCAGAATAACAACGTTGCGCACATCGCCAGACTGTGTCGCGCCTCCCTTGCGCAGGGCCAGCCATATCGGCATCACGATATGGTTGCTGACCATCGTGGACAGCGCCAATGTGGCGACAATCACCATTGAAGTTGCCGAGGAAAAACCGCCAAGGAAAGAAAACATCGCCAGCCCGCTTTGCCCCTGGCTGAGCGGGATCGACAGCACAAACAGATCCGGGTTGGTGCCCGGCGGCAACAGATCAAGACCGACAACCGCGATGGGCACGACAAACAGGCTCATCAGCATGAGATACAGCGGAAAAGCCCAGCTTGCGATTTGCAGGTGGCGTTCGTCGTCGTTCTCGACAACCAGCACCTGAAACATACGCGGCAGGCAGACAAAGGCCGCCGCCGCCAACACCGTAAGCGCGGCCCAGCGGCTGCCCTTCACTTCCCATCGGCCAATTTCAGACGCGTCAATGCGCGCCAGCGTCGCCTCCAGCCCGCCTGCGACCCCCCACACCACAAAGACGCCCACCGCCAGCAACGCCAGAAGTTTCACAACGGCCTCAACGGCGATGGCGATGACCACCCCGTGGTGGCGTTCATTGACGTTGAGGTTTCGCGTCCCGAAAAGCACGGTGAAAAGCGACAATCCGGCAGCAACCCATAACGCCGCCTGCGCTGAATTGACCGGATTTTCAAGGCGGCTGGCGCTGAAGGGATCTGCGGACGCGAAAATTGACAGCGACAAGGCCACAGATTGCAATTGCAGCGCAATATACGGCGTGACCCCGATAACGGCCATGACCGTGACGACGATCGCCAGCGTATTGGATTTGCCATAGCGTGAAGATATCAGGTCCGCGACCGATGTGACCCGGTGACTGCGCCCGATGCGCACCAGACGCCGCAGCACCCACCACCAGCCGATCATCACCAGTGATGGGCCAAGGTAGATCGTGACATACTCAAGCCCTGACCGCGCGGCATAGCCCACCGCGCCGTAAAACGTCCAGGCCGTACAATAAATCGACAGCGACAAGGTATAGACCAGCGGAGACCGCAAGAGCCAGTCACCGCGCCCGCGCAGCGCCGCACGCTCTGCCGCAAATGCAACAATGAACAACACCGCCACATAGGCAAGGCAAACGATGACAAGCTGATTGAGCGTCACCATCAGTGGAGCGCGCCATCGCCGGACATCTGCGGTGTGTCTGATGCCCGTGTGCGGCGCCACAGGGCAAAAGCGGCGGCAATCAGCAACAACCAGACGCCGAAAACATAGCGCAGCGCGGCACTCATCTGCATGCTGGCGGGCACCGCCTCTGCGGAACCCTCTGCCACCGGCCACAGCAGCGGCACCATCCACAGCCCCAGACCCAGCAGCGGCAGCACCCGAACCGCGTCCATCATCCGCCGCAGGCGGTAGCTGCGACGCTCCAGAAACAAGGGCTGGCGCGACATCCGCTCAGCCCCAGGTCATGTCGCCGTCAGTTCGCGGACGGCTTCCAACATATCGGTGTTCGAAAACGGTTTGGTCATGAACCTGCTGACCCCGGCTTTTTCCGCCATGTCGCGGTCGCGGGCCTGCCCCCGTGCCGTCAGCATCAGCACGGGCAGGTTTTCAAACGCGGGATCCGCGCGCAGATCGCACAGGATTTCAAACCCGCTTCTGCCGGGCAGCATCACATCCAGCATCACCAGATCGGGCACAGATTTGCGGATTACATCCATGGCTGTCGCGCCATTCGCCAGGGTCTCCACCCGCCAGCCCTCCCGGCTGAGCAGAAAGCGGATCGCCTCAGCAATGTTCAGTTCGTCTTCGACCAGCACGACGCGTTTGCCAGTGGACATTTGTACCCTCCCGTCGGCAGCTGCCGTCCCCGTCTGACGCGGGGTACGCTGCAGCACCGCGTGCGAGGATGCAACGGATCGCGGGGTCTGTCAAAAGGCGATGTGCGGGCGCGATGGCTGTGAGACCTGATTGGCTTGCAGCGCAAGGCCAAAA
>JAGXHC010000115.1 GCA_024636405.1 Sulfitobacter sp.
AATCTCACGCGACAACCGGTCGCTGGCCCCGTCGATTGCCATGAGCTTGACCATAAACTCGGGCCGCTCTTGGATGCTGGCGCGGACGTCAGCGATGGCCTGCACCACCGTCCCGCGCCGCGTCTCATCAGACAGATAGATCGTCCCGGCCAGCAAGCTCAGCGTAAACGGCAGGCCCACGCGCAGGGCAAAGCGAAAGCCGGGCGTCAGCATTAACCGCTGCATCCGCCAAGACCAGCGCGACGGCGCGGGATCGATCTTGGGCGTCGCTGGGCGGCGGCGGATCAGCGATTGCATGACGCGTCCTCCACCATCCAGGCGCAAAGTTCGCCAAAGGAGATGCCTACGGCCCGCGCCTGTTCGGGCGAAAGCGACGTCGGCGTCATGCCGGGCTGGGTGTTTGTCTCAAGCAGGATCAGACCATCGGCCCCAAGGGTTTCATCCCAGCGGAAATCGGTGCGGCTGACTCCGCGACAGCCCAAGGCGTTATGCGCACGCAGCGCGTAATCCAGGCAAAGCTCGAAAACCTCATGCGGGATTTGGGCGGGCACCACGTGGGTCGATCCGCCAACTTTGTATTTCGCGTCGTAGTCATACCAGCCTGTGGTCAGGATATCCGTGACCGTCAACGCACGCTGCCCCATCACGGTGGTGGTCAGTTCGCGACCTGCAGCAAACCTCTCGACCATAACCTCGGCGGGCATATCCTTGCTAAGCTGCGGCGGACCGTTGTTTTCAATCTCGACCAGATAGACCCCGACCGAGGATCCTTCATTATTGGGTTTCACCACATAGGGCGGTTGCATCACATGCGAGGCGCGGACGTCATCGGCAGAGGCAATTATGCTTTCCACAACTGGCAGTCCAACGGACTGAAACACGTCCTTGCTGCGTTGTTTGTCCATTGCCAGCGCCGAGGCCAGCACACCGGAATGGCTGTAAGGGATGTGCATCCATTCCAATATGCCCTGCACGCAGCCGTCTTCGCCCCAGCGGCCATGTAAACAGTTCAGCACAACATCGGGAGAGGCAGCACGCAAGTCTGCGTACAATTCAGGGCCGGCATCGACCTCGATCACTTCAAATTTCCTGTCCCGCAAAGCGGCGGCGCATGCGCGCCCTGTCGACAGGGACACCTCTCGCTCTGCGGAAGGTCCACCCATCAATACCGCCACTTTCGGGGGTGTCCTGCTCGACAATCCCACTCAATGTGCCTTTTTAACTGGGTCTTTGGTGACCCTTGTATTTTATATTGTACCGCAAAGCGGCGTCGTGCCTGAGCGCCCGCGCGATTATGTTTCGCCGATCCGCATAATTTCCCACTCTAGCGTGATCCCGCTAGAAGCGTAAACCTTTTTTCGCACTTCTTCGCCTAATCCTTCAAGGTCTGCTGCAGATGCGCCACCTGTGTTGATCAAGAAGTTCGAATGCTTCGGGCTCATCTGTGCGCCGCCCAATGTTGCGCCGCGCAATCCTGCGTCATCGATGACTTTCCACGCCTTCAGTTCGTGACTGTCATCGGCCTGCCCGGTGCTGGAAAAACCCGCTGGATTACGGAACGTAGATCCGGCGCTGCGGTCTTTGGTCGGTTGCGTCTCGTCGCGCTTGCGAAGCTGGTCTGCCATGCGGGCATGAAGCGCGTCGGGGTCGCCCTTGGGGGGTGCAAAGGTTGCCGAAACGATCACGCACCCCTCGTCGAGGGCGGTCTGGCGATACTGAAATTGCAAATCCCGTGCGGTCAATGTGATCCGCGTGCCCTGCCGCGTGATCGCTTCGGCGCTGACAAAGCAATCGGCCGTGTAACTGCCATAGCAGCCTGCGTTCATCCGGACGGCACCGCCGATACTGCCCGGAATGGTGCGCAAGAATGTCAGGTCCAGCGCTGCATCTGCCGCTTTGCGGGCCACATGCGCATCCAGCGCGGCAGCGCCTGCAATCACATGATCATCCTTGATCTCGATCCCGTTGAAACCTCGCCCCAAGCGGATCACGACCGCGCGTATGCCACCATCGCGCACGATCAGGTTCGACCCGACCCCCATCGGGAAAACTGCAATGTTTTGCGGCAAGGCACGCAGGAAGGCAGCCAGATCATCCACATCGGCCGGTTGGTAGAGATAGTCTGCTGCCCCCCCCACGCGCAACCATGTCAGATCGTTCAGCGGGCGCTGCGGCGTGAGCTTGCCGCGCATGTCTGGAAATGAAATATCGGTCATGGTCAGCGAGGTAGCCGTGTTTGGAAGCCGCGTCAAACCTCGGTTTCCCTGGTGACCCTGCTCAAACGCCATTGCCTGACAAAGCGGCCAATCATCCAGCCCGTGACGAACGCACAAAACGCGTACATCCCAGCCGATATCTGCGCCACGATTACAGGGTTCTCAAACGGTTTGGCCTTCAGCCCCCAGACCATCCACATCCAGTTCAAACCAAACCCTGCCAGCAAGATCGGGAGGGCGGTTCGAAATCGTTTCCCGTACCCGCACCACCCCAAAGCCAGCATCCAGACAACCAGCACGGTGATCAGGATCACCAGCGTGGCTGTCATTCAGCCGGACCCTGAAACGTTGTGCGGCGCAACCACCGCATCAGATAGATCACTGGCCAGCGCAGAACCGAGCATCCCGCCGCGAGGACCAGCATCCCGGCCCAGGGACCGTGCTGCATGGTCACATAGCCCAAAATCGGAATTCCAACGGTAATCAGAGCATAGGCATTGCGCCAATGGTTGTCAGCACTGGGGGTCAGGGCCAGAACATTGGCAATGACGGCCCAAAAACAGGCAAGTATCAGGGAAAGACTCATCGGGGCACCTCTGGGTGTTTTTCGTCACCGGGAACGTGAAATTCCTTGCAGCGCAGCTTTGCCAGCACAAAGCGCAAAGGATTACGGAACATGGACACAAAGGCAGCAAGACCGAGCAACGAAAACACCACACCAACCTCGAAGCCGATCAGGATGATCAGGACGGGGCCGGCGACCAGCAAAATCGCGCCGGGAATATATTGCATGCGCAGCGGCAAGGTGGCCACGGTCACCGACAGGAAGACCCAGATCAGACAAAGCCAGACCAAGGTCATGCCAAGCACCCGATTTTGCCCAGCCGCCCCATTCAAACGGTTTCCTTTTTCATCGTTTCAAGCGCAAGCGGCAGACCGTTTGCCCAAGTGCTGATCGTGCCCGCACCAAGACACACCACCATGTCGCCCGGACCTGCCTGCTCAAGGACAAGTCGCGCCAGATCGCCTTCGCTGTGAACCGCGCGTGCATGACGGTGACCGTGGCGGATCAGTCCTGCCACCAGATCATCACGGCTGGCCCCCACGATGGGGTCCTCGCCCGCTGCATAGACCTCTGCAATGCCCACGACATCGGCATCATTGAAGCAGGCACAGAATTCTTCGAAATGGTGATGCAGACGGCTGTAGCGATGCGGTTGGTGCACAGCAATGACGCGGCCTTCGGTGGCCTGGCGCGCAGCTTTCAGAACCGCTGTTATTTCAACCGGATGATGCCCGTAGTCGTCGATGATCGTCACACCGTCAACTTCGCCCACTTTCGTAAAGCGGCGGTTAACGCCGCCAAAACCTGCAAGGGCCGCGCGGATTTCTTCGGTTTTCATTCCAAGATGACGCGACACCGCGACAGCGGCCAAGGCATTCGAGACGTTGTGGTCCCCGGGCATTGGCAGGGTGCAATCCGCGATCGTGAGGTCTTCGGCCTGCAGCATGATGTCGAAATGCGCGACACCCGCTTTGTAATGCAGGTTCACCGCGCGCACATCAGCCTGCGCGTTAAAGCCATAGGTCAACACCCGCCGGTCTGTGATCTTGCCCACCAAGGCCTGCACTTCGGGGTGGTCAATGCAACAAATCGCCAGACCGTAGAACGGAATGTTCGACACAAAATCAAGGAAGCCTTTGCGCAAGGTATCGAAATCGCCCCAGTGTTCCATATGTTCGGGATCGATATTCGTGACGATGGCGATGGTGGCGGGCAAGCGGTTAAAGGTGCCGTCGGACTCGTCCGCCTCGACCACCATCCATTCGCCCTGCCCCATCCGCGCGTTCGAGCCGTAGGCATGGATGATACCGCCGTTCACAACCGTAGGGTCGATCCCGCCATGGACCAGCAATTCGGCGACCATGGTCGTGGTCGTGGTCTTGCCATGGGTGCCCGCAATGGCGATGTTGGATTTCAGGCGCATCAGCTCGGCCAGCATTTCGGCGCGGCGCACGATGGGCAGACCCGCAAGGCGCGCGGCGTCCAGTTCAGCGTTGCCGGGCTTGATCGCAGACGAGATCACAATGACCTCGGCCCCTTCGATATTCTCGGCCGTCTGCCCCTCAAAGACCTTTGCCCCCAACTCTACCAGACGGTCGGTAATCTTGGTGGTTTTCAGATCGGACCCCTGCACGCGGTACCCATGGTTCAACAGCACTTCGGCAATGCCAGACATGCCGATGCCACCGATGCCCACAAAATGGATTGGGCCCACATCGGTGGGAAGCTTGGTGGCTGCGTTCATGTCACTGGTCCTTTATTTCCCAGGGTTTCTACCATCTGGGCTAGCTCTTGAGCGGCTTCAGGCTTGCCAACAGACAACGCGGCCTGTGCCATTTGCTGCGCGCCACGCGGGTTGCGCAGCACCATCTCGATCTGTGCAGTCAGGCTTTCGGGATTCGCCATATCCTCTGGCACCATGATTGCGGCACCGGCATTCACCAGCCCCCGCGCGTTGGCGCTTTGATGATCGCCTGTTGCGGCAGCAAAGGGGATCAAGATCGACGGGCGGCCGATCACGGACAAATCCGCCACACTGGACGCGCCTGCGCGGCTGATCACCAATTGCGCCTCGGACATGCGGCGCGGCACATCGTGAAAGAAGGGCTGCACGTCAGCATTGATGCCGTTTTCCGCGTAAAAATCGGCAACCCGCTGCGCGTCTTCGTCGCGCGCCTGATGGCTGACGCGGATGTTGCGCACAATTTCCATTGGCAGGTTTGCAATGGCGGGCGGAATAACTTCGCTCAGGATGCGTGCGCCTTGGCTGCCACCCATCACCAACAACTCCATCGGGTAATCGCCCGGTGCGATATAGCCAGCACCAGCGCGATCAAGCACCGAGCCACGCACCGGATTGCCCACATGATGCGCCTCGACCCCTTCGGGCAAAGCGGTCGGCCAAGTGCCGCAGGCCACCGCATCGACGCGCTTGGCGAAGACTGTATTGACCCGGCCCAACACCCCGTTTTGCTCGTGGATCATCCGTGGCTTGCGCAATATCCAGGCAGCTGTGAGGGCCGGAATTGACGGGTATCCGCCAAAGCCCACAACAACGTCAGGCCTGTCGCGCAACATACCGAACACTGCGCCAACGACACCGCCCAGAATACGAAGCGGCACCAGCGCCTTGGCCAGCAGCCCGCCGCGTGCAAACGTAGCACTGCTGATCTGCTGAATTTCAACCGTATGCGGAAAGCCGCCCGTATAGCGCGCGCCACGCGCATCGGTCGAAAGCTTGACCCGCCACCCGCGCGTCAACATGACCTCGGCCAGCGCCTGAGCAGGAAACATATGACCACCCGTACCGCCCGCGGCGATTATCAAAAGTGGTGCCTTCATCTTGCACGCCCCCGACCCAGCAAATCGGAAATCTGGCCTTGGGGTCTTGTTCGGGTGAACGCCAGCAACATGCCGACCGCGATACCAGAGGCGATAACCGACGATCCGCCATAGCTGACAAAAGGCAGCGTCATCCCCTTGGCAGGCAACAACCGCACGGCAACGCCCATGTTGATCATTGCTTGGACGCCAAACATGCAGGCAAGCCCGGTACCGGCAAGCCGAATGAAAGGATCACGCTCGCGCACCAGACGCAGCAACGATCTGACCACGACCGTGGTGTACAAAATGATAACGACCATCACCAAGATCAGCCCGTATTCTTCGGCTGCAACCGCAATGATAAAATCGGTATGCGCATCGGGCAGAGACCATTTCACTTGCCCCTCGCCCACACCTACACCAAACAATCCACCCTCACGGATGGCATCTGTTGCATAGCCAAGCTGGGTGCGCGGATCGACATCCGGAGATAAAAACCCGTCAATACGGCGCGCAAAATGTTCGGAATTGGAATAGGCCACCGTGCCCGCCAGCACGACCATTCCGGCCATGCCGACCAGCAGCACCAAAGGTGCCCCTGCCACGAAATAAATCACACCCCAACCGAACAAAACCAGACAGGCCTGCCCAAAGTCGGGCTGCAACGCCAGCATCAAAACAATCGATATGCAAAGCGCAAAAGACCATGACTTGCCGGGTGGGCCGTTGATCTCAAGCGAGGCGGCAATCATCCAGGCCGACACGACCACAAAACCAGGCTTCAGAAACTCCGACGGCTGGAAAGACGCAAACCCCAAGGAGTACCAGCGCATCGCACCCTTGCCAAAATCCGTGCCAAAAAACGGCAGCAATGCAAGGGCAATGAATGAAAGCAAGAAACCAACCACCGCCAGACGGCGTACGACTGTCGGCGTCATCATCGACGTCAGCAGCATTGCCACAATCGCCAGAAAGCCGAAAATGGCCTGACGCTGGACATAGTGAAAGGACTCAAAGCCGTTTTTGGACGCCAAAGGCGGCGACGCAGCCAGCCCCAGCAGCATGCCCACGGCAAACAGCATGAGCACGCAGAACATCGCCCATTTGTCGATTGTCCGCCACCATTTTGGAAGAATCGGTTCGCCGTCCCGGACGGGAACCGCGCCATAGACCATTTCTGTCATGGTATCTGCCTTACACTGCCTCAGAACGCCCCTTTTCGGGGTCTAGGCGTGAGTGTACCGCGATTTTTGGCGCGGGGCTAGTCTGTTTTCAGCCCAACCCCGCGCAAAGCTGCCTATGCCGCCTTGTGGGTTCCGCGGATCGGGTAGCCCTTGTCGCGCACGAAAGTCAGGCCATTCAGCAAGGACTGCAGATCAGGGCGCGCAAAAGGCGCGTTCGACAGATCGATAATCTGGATTTCACCTGCAGCGTTGATCACAAATAGGGCCGGCTCGGGAAAGGGTTGATCCGTTTCCAGCGGGCTACGCGGGCTCGAAACATACAAGCCTAACTCGTGCATTTGCGCGATGCTCAGATCATAGCCGATGGTCAGTGACAGCTCTTGTTCGTTCGCCATCTGCCTTGCCTTGCTTTTGGGATCACCGGACACGGCCACCACATCGACACCGATCTTGTTGAACTCTGGCACCAGATCTTCAAGCTTGGCCAGATAGGTCTTGCAGATCGGGCAGTGCAAGCCGCGGTACACAACGACCAACTGCCAGTCATGACCGCCCTGCGGCGTGCCCAAGGTCAACATCCCGCCTTGCAACTCTGGTACTGTCAGTTTCGGAAAAGCATTACCTGCATCTAATACGTTCATCGGTATTTCCATTCTGATTAGCTTGATCTCTTAGGTAAGCCCTCTGCGCGTCCACACAAGAAGTCTCCCCTCCTCTCAATGGCACCCCCTCTTGACCGGCGTGGCCCTGTCAGGCAGATGAGCATTATGCATTACACGACCGTGATCCTTGGCGCCGGTGCCGCCGGCATGATGTGTGCAGCCCACGCCGGCAGGCGCGTTCTGGTTGTCGATCACGCCAAAGCCGCGGGCGAGAAAATCCGCATCTCGGGCGGCGGACGCTGCAACTTTACCAACATGCACTGCACGCCTGACGCATTTATCTGCACCAACCCGCATTTTGCCAAATCAGCGCTGGCCAAATATACGCAATGGGATTTCATCCAACTTGTCGAAGCCCACGGCATTGCGTGGCATGAGAAAACTCTGGGCCAGCTGTTCTGCGACACCTCAGCCAAGGAAATCGTCGCGATGCTGCACGGGTTGATGCAAAAGGCAGGGGTTGAACTGCGTCTGCTCAGCACGATCGAGGGAATCTCGAAAACCGATACCGGCTATCAGATGACCCTCGTAACACCAGACGCGCGCAGCACCATAACCGCTGACAATCTGGTGATCGCATCGGGTGGCAAATCCATTCCCAAAATGGGGGCCACAGGGCGCGCCTATGATATCGCCGCCCAATTCGCCATTCCCGTGACGCCGACCCGCGCAGGCCTTGTGCCCTTTACCTTTGGCGATGCCCGCTTTGCCCCGATCTCGGGCACCGCAACACCTGCCCGGGTAAGCACCGGGGGCACATCCTTCGACGAAGCGCTGCTTTTCACCCATCGTGGCCTCTCTGGCCCGGCGGTGCTGCAAGCCTCAA
>JAGXHC010000016.1 GCA_024636405.1 Sulfitobacter sp.
GGTGCCGTCGCATCGGACCCCAGCGCCACGCAGGCGCCTGCCGCCATCAGTTCGGTCGCGGGACAACGCCCCGCAATGGACGCATTGGCCGACGGGTTGTGCGCGATCTTCGCGCCGGTCCGGGCGACAAGGTCAATCTCGTCATCATGCAGATCGATGCAATGGGACAAAAGCGCATCCGGCCCCAGCAAGCCCAGCGTTTCCGCGCGCCGGATGGAACCGCGCCAATGGCCGTCCTGGGTAAAGACCAACCCCTTGTCGCGTGAATATTCGCGCACGCTGCGCGATTGCGCGCAGGCGGTTGCGAAATCATGCGGGTCCATGTCGCGCTCATGCTCGTCGCGCAAAACAGGGTAAAGCATCGCGATGTTGATGCGTCCATCATGGGTGCCGTGCCAGTCTTGCACGATGCTGCGACAGGTTTGCATCTGATGCTCAAACGTCACCGGGTATTCGGTGCGATTGCCATCGGTCCACCCGGCGTAGATGCGGGGGTGCGGGGCGCGGGTGGGGCCGACGGCCACCACACTTCGGGTGCCAACCTCGGCCACGCCCTGACAATGGCTGGCGGCGTATTCCGGGCGGTCTGTTCGCATAATCGTGTCGCCGCCACCCAAAAGCGATACGCCCGTGGTCACGCCAAAGCGCAGGCGTTCAAGCGCGGCAAGCCGGGCTTCGGCATACCAGAATGCGGGCGGGGACGCCTGGGTATAGACCTCGCCGCAAATGTCTTCCCAGCGGTCACCGCCATGCATACCCATCGACTTGATCAGGC
This sequence comes from Sulfitobacter sp., assembly GCA_024636405.1. The sequence continues at coordinate 776 of JAGXHC010000016.1, forward strand.
CATGACCGGCATGGGCGTGCACGTCGATCAGTCCGGGAATGACGATATGGCCGGTGAGGTCGTGGACGTGATCGGCCTGCACTTGCTCTTGCAATTGGGCGGCAGAACCAACCGCCACAATCAGCCCATCCGCAACCGCAACCGCGCCGTTTTCCAGCACGCGCCGACCGGGGTCCATCGTGATAACGCAGGCACCCGTCAGCAAGGTATCGGCCTTCATGCCAGATCTCCGTCAAACGCAGGCAGACGGGCCACTTCAATCACCCCATCAGCGGGCATTTCAAAATCCGGATGCTCCCCCGCCAACCCGATCACACGCACCGGATTATAAAGCGTCAGCCACGCTGGATCTTCTTGGAGCACGCCGTAAGCCTGTTGCTAGATCGCGGCCCGCGCATCACGGTCCGTCGTGATCCGGCCCTTGTCGATCAAGGCTTCGACCTCTGCGTTCTTGTATCCCTGCCACCATGAACCTGCGACACGCGCGTCGATTTTTTCGTACAAAACGCGGTAGGTGCTCATCGGACTGGAATCGAACACGCAAAGGTCCCTGATTTCCTTGCGCCGGACCATGTGGGCATAGTCTTCGCGTTCGGGGTGGATGTGGACGTTCAACGATATGCCCACATCCCGCAGTTGATCACCAAGCGCCGCCGTCAAACGCTCCGCTTCATCGGGCAGCCGGGTGGGACTATCCACATCCAGCGTCAGGCCATCGGCATGCCCGGCATCCGCCAAAAGGCTGCGCGCCAGATCACGGTCAAGCACGGCCCCACCGCCCTGCCCCGCCCCGAAATGGCTGGGGCTGACAAAGCCGCGCAGGGGTTTCGCGGCACCGTGCATGACCGTTTCAACAAGGGCGTCGCGGTCCACAGCAAGGCTCAGCGCGCGGCGGACCCGGCCATCGGCAAGCGGGCCTTTTGCTGCATTCAGCAAGTAGATGATTGCAACGGGCGAGAGGTATTCATGACGCATGGCGCCAAGGCTGCGAGACGCTTCAAAATCCAGCGCGTTTGCGACCTGCACGTCGCCACGCCTTAGCAAAGCAAGCCGCTCTGCCGGGTCCGGGACCAGTTGCCAAGTGATAGATCTGTTGGCAGGCAACCCCGCAAAATGCGCGTCCGTCCGCGTGGCCGTGATACGCTCTGCGCTGACTGACATCAGCCGGTAAGGGCCGGACCCGATCTGGGTATCGTACTGCTTGGCGTCCAACGCGGCAAAGGCCGAAGGGGCCACTATGAACCCCTGTTCAAGCACATCCAGCAGATCCGCCATCGGCGCCGCAAGTGTGACCACCAACCGCTCTGGCGTGACCACGTCCAGCACCGCATCGCCCAGGAACTGTCGCCAGACCGCGGGCGCGCCCAAAGTATATCCCTTGTCCTGCCGTGCCATGCGTTCCAGCGACGCCGCAACCGCACGGGCATCACATATGCAGCCGTCATGAAAGACGACCCCGCCGTGAAGATCAAAGGTCCAGGTGCGGGCATCATCACTGACCGTCCAGCTTTTTGCCAGATGCGGGACAAAATCCTGTCCGACCCGCCGCACAAGCGTGTCATATATCGCGTGCAGGATCGGCAGCTCATCGCTGGCGTCGGTGCAATCGTGCGGGTCGTGAATGCCCAGACGGGCCTGTGCGATGATCGTCATGCGGTATCCCTTTGCGGCTCGTCTAACAGATGGCAGGCCACCGTCTGGCCATCGCCCACATCCTGCAAGGTCGGGCGTTCATGCGCGCATCTGTCCCAGGCCAAGGGGCACCGGGTGCGAAAACAACAGCCCGACGGCAGCGAAAGTGCGGATGGCACCTCACCGCTAAGGGTGATTTCGCGGGTGTCCCGCTTTGCCTTTATGGTGGGCGCGGCAGACAGCAGCGCGCGTGTATAGGGATGGCGCGGCCTTGCAAAAAGCACGTCGCGCGGCGCATGTTCGACAAGAAACCCCAGATACATGACGCCCACCTGATCGGCGATATGATGAACCACCGACAGGTCGTGACTGATGAACAGATACGCAAGGCCAAATTCGTCGCGAAGGTCCTTCATCAGGTTCAGGATCTGGGCTTGAATTGAGACATCAAGCGCCGAGACAGGTTCATCCGCGATGATCAGACCGGGCGTCACCGACAACGCGCGGGCAATGCCGATACGCTGGCGCTGGCCACCGGAAAACTGGTGCGGATAGCGCCCGGCGTGTTCGGCATTCAGCCCCACCTTGGCAAGCAGTTGTTCGATACGCGCAGGTACATCGCGCCGCGCCTGCGCGCCTTTGGTCTGTTCCAAAAGCGGTTCGGCCACGATGTCGCGCACCCTCTGGCGCGGGTTCAACGAGGCATAGGGATCTTGAAAGATCATCTGCATTCTTGCGCGCACCGGCAGCAGTTCGGCGAACCCGTAATTGGCGATATCTTCGCCGTCCACACGCACCTCACCCTCGGTGGGCTTGTAAATGCGCGCAATGCTCTTGGCGACGGTCGATTTGCCACAGCCGCTTTCGCCGACCAGCGCCATGATCTCGCCGCGCGCGATCTTGAAACTGACACCGTTGACCGCATGCACGACCGGCTTTTCAAGTCGGATACCGTTCCTGCTCAGCCGCAGCCGGTCCAGAATGCCGCCGCCGATCGGAAAGTGCATCTCAAGATTGCGCACATCAAGCATGGGGGTATTGGCATCGGTCATGCCAGTTCTCCCGGCTTTAGCGGAAAATGGCAGGCCGCAGAAAGCGACATATGTTGCGGCGTCAGATGCGGTTCCTTTTCTGAACAAAGGGCCTGCGCGCGCGGGCAACGATCGCGGAAGTTGCACCCTTTTGGCAAATTGCGGATATCGGGAACGGCGCCCGGAATTTGGCGCAGCCGGTCATGCCGGTCCGTGGTGTCTGGGATGCTGTCGATCAATCCACGGGTATAGGGATGTGCCGGCGCTTCGATCAGGTCGCGCGTGCGGCCCCGTTCAACCACCTTGCCGCAATACAGAACGGTAATGTGGTCGGCCATTTCTGACACCACGGCCAGATCATGGGTGATCAGGATCATCGACGCACCCTTTTCGGCGATCTGTTGGCGCATCAGCTTGAGGATCTGGCTTTGGATCGTGACATCCAGTGCCGTTGTCGGTTCATCCGCGATGATCAGGCGCGGCCGCGCAAGCAGCGCAATGGCAATGACAACGCGTTGCCGCATCCCACCCGAAAATTGATGCGGATAGGCGCTTAACCGTTCTGCCGCGCGGCTGATGCCCACGCTTTCCAGCATGGCGACACAGGCCGCCTTGCGCGCAGGGGCGCCCAGATCGGTGTGCAACCGCAAGACTTCGTCCATCTGCCGACCAACGGTATGCAGCGGATTGAGCGAGGTCATGGGATCTTGAAACACCATCGAAATTTCGCGACCCCGGACCTGACGCAGCCGCGCCTCGCCTGCGGTCACAAGATCCTCACCATCAAGCAGGATCTCACCGCTCTCAATCTTGCCGGGGCTGTCGATGAGACCGAGTATCGAGAATCCGACAACGGATTTCCCGCCCCCGCTTTCGCCGACCAAACCCATGATCTCGCCTTGGCCGATCTCAAATGTGACCCCGTCAACGGCCTTTACCGTGCCGGTAAAGGTATGAAAGTAGGTCCGAAGATTGCGCACGGCCAAAAGCGGGGCCTCTGTCGCCTGGCCCATCACTTGAGCCTCGGATTGAGTTCGTCGCGCAGGAAATCGCCAAACAGGTTGATCCCGAAGACCAGCATCATGATGGCAAGACCCGGAAAGACCGAGGTCCACCACAGACCGCTGAACAACACATCGAACCCGTTTTTGATCAGCAACCCCAGTGACGGCTGCGTGATCGGCACGCCCACGCCCAGAAAGCTCAGCGATGCCTCGATCAGCACGAAGGTGCCGACCTGAATGGTGGCGATAACAATCAGCGGTGTCAGAACATTGGGCAGCACATGCTTGCGGATGATCTTTCTGTTCGGCAGTCCCGCGACCTTGGCCGCCTGCACATATTCCTTTTCGATCTCCGACAGGGTCGATCCGCGCACCGTGCGCGCATAGACAACCCAACCCACCGCCGTCAGCGCGATCAACACCTTGTCCACGCCCGTGCCCACCGCCGACATCAAAAAGAGCGCAATCAGGATGGAGGGGAACGACAGTTGAATATCTGCAATGCGCATGATGACGGCATCGACAATGCCGCCGTAGAAACCCGCGATCAGGCCCAGCAGCGTGCCGATGGTGCACGACGCAATCATTGCAACCAGACCGATGAAAACCGAAATACGCGCACCATATAGAATGGAGGCCCAGACGTCCCTGCCCTGCCCGTCCGTGCCAAGCGGAAACTGCGGGTCCCCGCCGTCCAGCCACATTGGCGGTTTGTAGCTGTCCATCAGGTTCAGCGCGGCAATGTCATAGGGGTTTTGGGCAACCAGAAACGGACCGGCGATCACGGCAAAGGCAAACAGCGCCATAAGCGTGCTGCCGATGATGGCGGAGGTGCTGCGCTTGTAGTTGTGGAAAAACTCCGAGCGTAGGAGAGTGGTCATCGTCCGCTCCTTATTTCAACGTGATGCGCGGATCGATCAGGGTATAGACCAGATCGACGAGGAAATTGATGACCACAAAGATCAGCGCCACGAGCATCAGATAGACCACGATCACCGGGCGGTCCGCGCGGTAAATGCTGTCGATCAGAAGCTTGCCCATGCCGGGCCAGGAAAAGATCGTCTCCGTGATGGTGGCAAACGCAATAAGATCGCCCAACTGCAAGCCAAAGATGGTGACCACCGGGATCAGCGCGTTCTTGAGACCGTGCCGGTACAGGACATCCCGCCGCGTGGCCCCCTTGGCGCGGGCGAATTTCATGTAATCCTGACGCCCGACTTCCATCATACCCGCGCGGGTCATGCGCAGCAGGATCGCCATTGTTCCCAATGACAAGGTCACCGCAGGCAAGATGATGTGGTGCCATCCGTCCCAGGTCAGCAGACTTATCCGCAAGCCGAACACCTCTGTCGTGTCGCCGCGCCCCGAAGACGGGAAAAAGCCCCACTGAACAGCAAACAGATAGATCAGCACCATACCGACCCAGAACCCCGGCAACGAAATACCAAGCAATGATCCGGCCATGATGGTGCGGCTGATCCGGCCATTCGGATTGGCGCCGGCATAAACGCCCAGCGGGATTGCCACCGCGATGGCCATGACCATTGCAACCAGAACCATCTCGAAAGTTGCCGGCAATCGTTCAAGGATCAGCGTCATTGCGGGCTGGCGGAACACGAAGGACCGCCCGAAATCCCCCTGTACGACGCTGGTGATGAATTTCCAGTATTGCACCAGCAGCGACTGGTCGAGCCCAAGGATGCGCCGCGCCTGTGCGATCTCGCTGTCCGTGGCGTCAATGGGGACAACCATGAACACCGGATCGCCGGTAAAGCTCATCATCATGAAGACGATCACCGACACCACCCAAAGAACCAGCAGCATCTGTATCAGTCGTTTGAGCAGATATCCGAACATTGGCGGGGATCGGTCTTTCGTAAAAGGGTCAGAAAAATAGAGCGGCCCCGGCGAAGGTCACTCCGCCGGGGCCAGTTTGTGTCGCGCGCCTATTCGATGTCCATCTCGTAGGCCGAGATAAACTTGTCCGTCCGCGGCACCAAGCTTACACCATCGCGCACGGCATAAATGTCCTGTTCGTAATGCAGCGGGATCATCGGAATTTCCGCCATCAGGATCTTTGTCGCATCCTGAAGAAAGCCATCACGTTCTTCCACGTTTGGTGTGGAATCCGCCTTGTCGACCAGCGCATCCATTTCCGCGTTGGAGAATGAGCCGCGGTTAACCTGGCCGTAACCTTCCTTTTTGTCGCGGGTATAGAACAGCGCGCCATACATGGAACCGGCATCACCCGACGGCACATCCCAGCCGCTCATGATAAAGCTTGAGTTATCGGTGGGCACGCGGATGTAGCCCCAGAAGTTTGACTTTGGCATGATGTTCAGCTTCAGCTCAACATTGATCTTGGCCAACATTGACGCCAGCGCCTGCGCGATCTGCGCGTCGTTCACATAGCGGTTGTTGGTCGCGTCCAGCGTCATCGTAAAGCCGTCAGCGTACCCCGCTTCGGTCATCAGCGCCTTGGCCTTTTCGATATCCACCGGATACATCTCGCGAAAGTTCATGCCTTCGACATAGCCCAGATGCGATGCAGGCACGAATTGTTCGCTGGGTGTCGCAAGGCCGTTCATGACGATCTTGTTGATCGCATCGACATCAATGGCCCGTGCGATCGCTTCGCGCACGCGCTGGTCTGTCATCGGGTTTTTGCCCTCGATGGTTGGCGATTCTTCGCGCGTGTCCATCGCCAGCACCACGTTCAGCAGGCTGGGGCGGGTAATCACCTCAAATCCACCCTCGGATTTCACACGGTCCACATCGCGTACCGCAAGATCCTGGATCACGTCCACTTCGCCTGTCAGCAATGCAGCAGTGCGCGTCGCGGGGTTGGTGATGGGGCGGAATGTCACCGTGCTTATCTTTGGCGCGCCGGCCCAATAGTCGTCAAAGGCATTGAGAACCAGCTTTTCTTCCTTGATCCATTCGCCCAGCATATAAGGCCCGGTTCCCACCGGCTTGAGGTCCATCTGCTCATCGCCCGTCTCGGTCGTGTATTCCTCATCAAGGATCAGCAGTTCGGCAAGGTCATTGGGCAGAACCGCGTAGGGTTTTGGCGTCGTGATCTCGACCGTCAGATCGTCCACTGCGGTGACAGAGGCGATATTGGCGACCAGATCGGGGCGGATCGACGCGCGCGCTTTTTCGACGGTATAGACAACGTCAGATGCGGTGAACGGATTGCCATTGTGGAACGTCAC
>JAGXHC010000116.1 GCA_024636405.1 Sulfitobacter sp.
CCACGATGTTTCAGGTGGCGCGTCTGGTTGGTGCCACCCTCAAGGAGGTGATTGCCGACAGTTCGCCCTCGGGGCAAAGCGCTGATGACCAATTCGGCGCCTCGATCATTGTTGGCGGACAGATCAAGGGTGGCAAGCCCACGATCTTCATGATTTATCCCGCAGGCAATTTCATTGAGATCACCGACGACACCCCGTTTTTCCAGATCGGTGAGACGAAATACGGCAAACCCATCCTCGTCCGTGCCTATGACGCTGCCATGGGCTTTGAGGAGGCCGTGAAGTTGCTGTTGGTGTCCTTTGATTCGACGATCAAATCGAACCTGTCCGTAGGCCTTCCCCTGGACATGCAGATCTACGAGAAAGACACCTATGTTGGCACGAGAACCAAGCGGGTCGATAAGAACGACGAGGTGTATCAGGCAATCTCCAAGGGTTGGGGCGAAGCCCTTCGCGATGCCTTCGCGGTCCTGCCCAGCTATTCCATATGACATACCGGCGGCACGGACGCAGGGCCTGCCCGCGATCTACGACTAGGCCTATCTTCAGGTCAACATCGCCGGAGGGGAGGGCTTCGACTCGAATTGCCAGATTAAACTGATCTTCTAGGAAAACAGTATAACCGCTGGTTAAGGCGGTTGCCTTTAATCTGAAGCCTATCCGGCAGCCGTGAAGTAGTTCCAGCATTCGTCAGGTGAGTAGAGGTCGCAGATTTCGCCGAGGGTCTGGATGAGGGCATTATAGGTTCTGGCACCAATGCGGCGGAGATGAGCTTTGAGAAGGCCATTTCGATTGGGTTGGGGTCGAGCAAATTGGTGGTGAACCTCTGGCGTGACAAGCGTTACAGGTCGACTGTTCATGTGCAATAGGTCGTCATTACGACCGGAAAGAGCGACCACACGGTCGCCACAAGCCCGACCCACCCCGTAGCGAGGCTGACAAAGCGCACGAAGCCTGACGGTGACGCCAGGCGCGGTTGATAGAGCGCAGCGAGCAGCGCCAGTTGTGACAAAATGGCAAGCGCATAGGCTGCAACCATCAGGACGCGCGGCAGCGGAAGGCCGAACGCCATGCCGCCAATGCCATGTCCGCAGATCAGCCCGTGCAGCCCGTAGACGGCGCTAAAAGCTGCCAGCCACACCAAAGGCGCGGTCAGGATGCGCATCAGGTCTGTCATGGCGAAAGGGCCGGCAGATGTGCTGCCAGCAACACCAGCGCGCCGATGACAGATAAATAGTCGACCCACAGGCCGACGATAGGAAATTCCGCCTGTCGTCCGGCCGACGTGAACCCGCGCCGCACGCGGGCAATAAGGAAAGCTGCCATCAGCGTTGCTAGCGCCGCGTGGAACAGACCGTAGCTGCCAAGCACGGACAGGGTAGCGCCATAAGCGTGCTCGGTCGGGGGCGGCGTTCGGGCCAGCAAGAAGATAAAGGCCATCGCCAGTGCGATTGCACCGGCAAGCACCAAAGCCAGACCGGCAACCGGATTGCCACCCCGCCGGTTTGTCCGGATTGCTGCGCGCATCGCCACAGCGCCAAGGACAGATCCGACAAGGCCCAAGGCCAGTTCGGACACAGAGGCCTTGAACCATGCGGGCGGCGGCCAACCGGGTGCGATTGTCCACAGAAACGCAAAGCCGAAGAGCAGCGAGCCGAAGAAGGTGGCATTGGCGGTCAGCAGAAACAACGACCCCCACCACCCCGGTGACCGGTCTGTCATAGCGGCATTCGGAACCACGATGTCATGGCCCAGCGTTTGCGCATCCAGATCATCAGTGCGGCCAAGCCCCCAGACCCACAGCCACGCAAGGATAGCCAAGCCAATCACGGCAAGCGGAACCGTCCAGTAGAATTTCAGCAACAGCGACAGGAAAAACACGCCGGTCACTGCCGACATCAGGATCGGGAGGCGGGTGTTGGCCGGATAAATCACATGCATGTCCGGCTTGCCGGTGGCGATTTCAACTGTCAGCGTCTCGCGCCAGCCATGGCGCGGGGTGCCCAGATAGCCCTGACCCTTGGCCAGTCGGACGGGAAGGTCCGGATCGCCTGCCAGCGGTTCGCGGCTGGACACATGCGGCAGGCTGGCGAAGTTATAGGTGGGGGGCGGGGTCATCATCGCCCACTCAAGCGTTCCGGCGTGCCACGGGTTACGCTTGCCCCGGCTGGCTGTCAGCGCGTGCAGGACCACGTCGATCAGGATCATGGCAATACCGATGGCCAGCACAAAGCTGCCAACCGACGATATGAGGTTGATGGCGGTCCAGCCGTCTTCGGGTGCGTAGGTCGAGATGCGGCGTCTTTGGCCCAGCAGGCCCACCCAGTGCATCGCCAGAAAGGTGATGTGAAAGCCCGCGAACACAAGCGCGAAGGCAAGTTCGCCCAGACGGAAGAACCTGCGCCGCCCTGTCACATGGGGCATCCAGTAATAAAGCCCCGCAAAGATTGGAAAGACGAAGCCGCCGAACAGGACATAGTGCAGGTGCGCCGTGATAAAGGCTGTGTCATGCGCCTGCCAGTCAAAGGGCACCACGGCGACCATCACGCCGGTTAGCCCGCCGATGACGAAGGTGAAAAAGAACCCCAGCAGGTGCAGCATCGGCAGGCGCAGGTCGGGACGGCCTTTCCACATCGTGCCGATCCACGCAAAGATCTGAACGCCCGTCGGCACGGCAACCAGCGTGGACGCCGCCGAGAAAAATGCCAACCCCATATGCGGGATGCCTGTGGCGAACATGTGATGCACCCAAAGCCCGAAGGACAGGAAGGCAAGCGCCACAGCCGCTGCCACGATCCAGCCATAGCCTAGTAGGGTGGTGCGGCACATGACCGGCAGAACGGTCGAGATCACACCAGCTGCGGGCAAAAAGATAATGTAGACCTCGGGGTGGCCGAACAGCCAGAACAGGTGCTGCCACAGCAGGCTGTCGCCGCCAAGGTCGGCTTGAAAAAACGGAAACCCGAAAGCGCGTTCGACTTCAAGCAGGACAGACCCGAGGATCAGTGGCGGAAACCCTGTCAGGATCATCAGCGCGGTGACAAGCGCATACCATGCAAAGATCGGCATCTTGTCCAGCGACATGCCGGGGGCGCGGTATTTCAGGATGGATACCGTTATCTCGACAGCTGCGGCGATGGCTGATATTTCAACAAAGGTGATGCCGATCAGCCAGAAATCGGTATTGATCCCCGGCGAATAGATCGCGCCGGTCAGGGGCGGATACATGAACCAGCCCCCATCGGGCGCGATGCCGAACAACATAGAGATCAGCATCATCGTGCCACCGAAAGCATAGCACCAGTAGCCGTAGGCAGTCAGGCGCGGGAAGGCCAGATCGCGGGTACCGAGGATCTTTGGCAGCAGGTAGATTGCCAGCCCTTCAAACGTCGGAATGGCGAACAGGAACATCATGATGGTCCCGTGCATGGTGAATATCTGGTTGTAGATGTCCGGCCCCGCAAAGGCCGAATGCGGTGTGGCAAGCTGTACGCGGATCAGCATCGCCAGCAGGCCGCCGACGATGAAGAAGAAAAACGCGGTAACCAGAAACATTCTGCCCAGATCGGTGTGATTCACCGTCGAGAACCAGCCGCGAAAACTGGACTCTGACGCCCATATCGCGGTCAGCTTGCGGTGGCGTTCAAGCGCTTTCATTCCGGTTCCCCTTCCAGAAAGGCATTCCATCCCGCGGCATCGTGCGCAATGACAGTGAATGTGAAGCTGTCGTAACCGGTGCCGCTGAATTCTGCGCTCAGGCCTTGGTATTGCCCCGGCGCATCTGCTTCGATCCGCAGCACGTTCACGCGCCCCGGAATGGCGTCAAGTTTACCTGCCAGACGCGGCACCCAAAAGCTGTGGATGACGTCGGCGGTGGTGATCGCCACATCAACGGGCCTGCCTGCGGGGATGTGAAGTGTGCCTTCGGTTCTCAGGGCCGGAGCATCGTCATATTCAAACGCCCATGCCGAACGACGGGATTCGGCGCTTACACGTGCCACATCGTCACGTGCGCGGGGCAGCAATCGTTCTCCAATGACCAACCCGTAGGCGATAAGCGCGGCAAGGACGGTCATCGGAAAGGCAAGGCCAAGACCGATGATCCAGATCCGGATCTGCCGATTTTCTTCGCCTATGTTCCTGTGACCCAAGAAGGGCAGGACCAGAAGGGCCATCACCAGCCCGAAAATCAGCGCCGCACCGGCCAGCATCACCCACCAAAGCATGGCGATGGTTCGCGCGGCCGGACCAGCAGGATCAACAGTTGAAAGCTCACCGTTGCAACCTGTAAGGGTTATAAACGTTATAGCGGGAATGACGCATCGGAGGATGGTGGCGATATGGCATCTGAAAAGCGCGCGAAAACGGAAGAAGTACTGATTGATCCGATCAGCGAATCGTCGGGATTTGATGAAACGGAATCCCGGATTGCCGTGCTGGGTCATCCCATCCATGCCATGTCTGTTGCATTCCCTGTGGCGCTGACCTTTTGCGCTTTTGGCGCAGATCTCCTGTATTGGTGGACGGCCGACCCGTTCTGGGCGCGCGGTGCCCTTTGGGCTGCGGGAACCGGATTTCTGTTCGGTATGATTGCTGGCTTTTCGGGCACGGCGGAGCTTTTGTTGGTGCCCGGAATTCGCGCCCGCGCGCCCGCCTGGACGCATTTCATCATTGCCGTGACCCTGTTGGCTCTTCTGGGCGCGAACTGGGGCTATCGGCTTTACGGATACGAGCAGGCGGTGCTGCCCTATGGCATCCTGCTTTCGGCGCTCTGTGTGCTGATGGTCGGGTTCACGGGGTGGCATGGTGGCAAGCTCGTTTTCGATTATCGGCTGGGAATTTCAAAGGGCAACTGACGGCCAAGCGGTTCAAGCAGCCAGTCGGGAAATTCAACCCAGTTGAGCGCGGGTTTGGCCAGAACAAGCGTCAGGATCACGATCACCGGCACCAGCACCGCTGCGACAGGCACCAGCGGCTGCGGTGGCTTGCCTCGTCCCGGCGCTTCGCCTGTCTTGACGAGAATGTGTCCGATCCATGCATGTGCCATGACCAACAGGGCGACAACAGCGAGCTTGGCAAAAAGCCACGGCACGAAGGCCTCGCGCAAAAAGATCAGCCAGGTTCCCGCGATCACGGCGATCACTGCTGCGGGAGTGACGCAGAATGTATAGGTTATATGTGTCGCACGCCGGATCAGCAGATAGTGCTCTGCAGTCACTGCCGGCCCGTGTCGGGACAGCATCAGAGGCAGCGCCAAAAGCCCACCGCACCACATCAAAAGCGCAGCAATGTGAACGACTTTGAAGACCGGGATAGTCGCAAACAGCCAGTCTGTCATGCCGCGTGGCCCTCAAGTCGGGCCCAGCTGCGCCGCCCGAGAAATATGGCGGCGACCGCGTAAGGTAAACTGGCGGGCACCCACATGATCAACCCGCCCAGTTGCTGATCCCGCAGGGGCGTCAGGCCCCAGTCAAACGGCGCAAAGGCGTGGATCGCATAAAGCTGTGCGGGCGCAAAGGTAAGAATAGCGCCCAACATACCCATTTGCGCGAAACTGGCCACGATGAATACGACCCGCTCGACCGGAGCATTTTGGGCGGCAAAGACCGCATTCCAAAACCAGATTGCGCTGCCCAGAAGGGAAAGCTGCATAAGCCAATATACTGCGATATTTGAGAGCGCGAAATCATAGGCCATTGGGTGATGCCACGCCCACAGCACGACTGCCGAGGTCGTAAATGCTGGTGCTAACCCGACGGGCAACCTTGGCCGCAATGCCACTGCCAGCAGGGGTGCCGCCACCGCTACGAGAAGCACGTGGTGGACAACTCGCGCTGAAAACAACGCCGACGAAAGCGCGCACAGCGGTGACACAAAGGCCACAACCAGAACCGCGACCGCCGCGATGCCAGCCGGTTTATGCCGGATTGCAAAGGTCAGTGCGGTCAGTGCCACAAGAAGCGCGGGGTCGAGATTCCAGCTTGTCCAGATATACTCTGGAAGTGGGGGTGGCCCACAGTAAACTGCATCCATTTCAAAAGCCTCTTTCAATGTGTTCAACCCGCAAGGCGCTGGGTTGTTCCACCCAACACGACATCACACGTGAGTTAAAGCGGTTTGCCTTCAATCTGAATCGCATGGGATTTCCATTTGATCATTTGTCTGACTGACTTCCAGCGGAGCTGGTGGATGGGCATCTTCGCGAGCGGATCTTTGGCTACATCGCCGCCGGTCATGCGCTGCGCGCAGCGGCGCGGGTGTTGGCGTCAGTGCCAGCACGGCTGTCAGGCTTGCGGCCGAGTATCTCTGTCGGGGCGACACATGGAGTGTCGGTGCAACTCTCTTCGATCCACCGGGCGCTGATCCGGGGCGGGCTCTCATATAAAAAGGCCTGATCGCACAGGATCGCGCGCGGGCGGATATCAGGCTGGCGCGTCATGACTGGACCATGCGCCGC
>JAGXHC010000117.1 GCA_024636405.1 Sulfitobacter sp.
GCGCTTACCTTTTGGCTGATCGATGAATTTGACGCGATTCTCTGGGCGGCGGCCAAACACAGTTTCATATTTCCCGAAGAACAGCGGGTCCCACAGATCAAGGACAGCCTGAAGGCGGAATTCGTCCGCTCCGCGTCGCTGCTGTCCGAGCGTCTTGAGGGGCCATTCCTGATGGGTGACAAAGTGACGGTGCCGGATCTGCTGGCGACCCATTGCATCAACTGGTCAATCGGTGCCGGATTTCCGCGCGTGGATGACAAACTGGGCGCGTGGGCCAAGACAATGCGGGACCGCCCGGCATTCAGCGCGGCGCAATCAAAGGAAGCCGCCGCATAAAACGCCACTGCGTCACATGTCGTCAGTCGCCCAGACTGCCGCGTGCTGTCCTGCCCAACGGCCTGTCGCAAGGCAGGCCGTGATAAGATAGCCGCCTGTAGGCGCTTCCCAGTCCAGCATTTCGCCCGCAACGAACACCCCCGGCAGCGCGCGCAGCATCAGCCCGACGTCCAGCGCGGCAAAACCAACGCCGCCCGCCGTCGAGATTGCCTCGTCCATCGGCCGCAGACCGGCGTGGCGGATCGGGAGCGCCTTGAGAAGCCGCGCAAGTTCGGCGGCGTCCTCGGGCAAGGGACGCGCCATTTCCTGAACCAGCGCAATCTGCGCGGTGCCCAGCCGCAGCGCCTTGCGCAGGTGGTTGGACAGGCTGGCCTTGCCGCGGGGCTTGGTCAACCGTTTGGCAGCCTGATCAACGGTCAGATCAGGCAGCAGATCAAGCCGCAGTTCATGGCCATCGCGCACACCGCGTGACACGGCATAAATGCCGCCGCCCTCAAGCCCGCGCGCGGAAATCACCGCCTCGCCCCGAGATGCGTATGGTCCGGCGCGCAGGGCTATACCCTTGAGCGCGGCACCGAAATGCGCCGACATATGCGCCGACCAGTCCACGGCAACACCGGCGTTGGCAGGTGCAAACGGCGCCAGTGCCACACCATTGCCGCGCAGAATCTCTGCCCATGCGCCTGTTGATCCCAGCCGTTGCCAGCTTGCACCGCCAAGCGCCAGTACGGTCACATCTGCCTCCAGTCGTTGCAGGCCATCGGGGGTCTCAAAACAGGCCACGTCGTTTTCCCAGCCGGTCCATTGCCAACGCGTGTTGATCTGCACCCCCGCCGCATGCAGCCGCGCCAGCCAGGCGCGCATGAGCGGCGATGCTTTCATCGCCTTGGGGAAAACCCGGCCGGTAGAACCAATGAACAGCTTTTGGCCCAGTCCTTGCGCCCAGTCCTGAACCTTGCCCGCGTCGAAGGCGTTGATGATGCGGCGCAAATGCGGCTGTGCCTCGGCAAAAGCGGCCATGAAGGTCGGCTCGTCCTCTGATTTGGTAAGGTTGAGGCCTGATTTGCCAGCCATCAGAAACTTGCGTCCGACCGATGGCTTTGCGTCGCACAGCGTCACAGCCAGCCCTGCGTCGGCCAGCATCTCTGCGGCCATCAGCCCCGCCGGACCACCGCCGATGACAAGGGCGCGACGGATCGGCCTGGGGGTTGTCGGATCGCTGTCCATCTGGGTAACCTTACCTGCTGCGCCAATGCGCCCTCTTGCCCGGCGCGGGGTCAAGGTACAAGCGTTTTGCCGTGATTGGCCTGATCTGCCCTTTATGCCGACGCGTGATCGTGACCGATGCCGGGTAATGCCGCCACGACCTGATCCCGTGGCTCAGGCCCTGTCCGGCGCGGCACACATACCTTTGATCTGCATGGCGATGTCCGGCGGCGCCGCAACGGTGTGCTGAACAAGGGCCAAGGCCAGCGCCATCAGGTCTTCTGCGGGTGCAATCTTGTCGATCAGACCGAACATCAACGCGTCGTCCGCCGTGATCTTTGCGCCACCCAACAGCAAGAGCTTCGTACGCGCAGGCCCGATAAGGGCGGCCATCCTTGCCGGATCAGAGGGTTGTGGCAAGAAACCCAACTTCATCACCGGATAGAAGAAACTGGCGCCCGGCACCGCGATTCGCAGATCACAGGCCAACGCCATGCCCATCGCCCCGCCGGCCAGTGACCCGTTGAGCGCTGCGATGCTGAGCCCCGGCAATGCGGCGATGGCACCCGAAAGCCGTTCCCAGACGTCCGAGGTGGCAAGTCCGGCACGCGCTGCGTCCAGATCGGCACCGGCGCTGAAAACGCCGCCCGCCCCGGTCAGGATTACGGCGCGGGCGGATTGCGCATCCTCCATGATCTCGGCCAAACGTACCAGCATGTCATGGGTCAGCGCATTGGCCTTGTCCGGGCGATTCAGCGTGACCGTCCAGATGTCACCTTCGCGGTTGAGGTTGATCACATCAGGCCCACGGCACGGCGGATACCTTCGTCCCGCAGCGAAATTTCGCCGCCAAGGTGTACATCCGAATCGCTTCCGCACATCCACAACAGCGTCCGCGCCGGCCAATCGGCAGGGATATGCACGTCCCAATCCAGCTGGCTGATCGGGTTGACGCCCGATGCCTTGATCTCGCGCTGCATCTGGGTGGCGACGGTTCCGGGGGACAGGCCAATTGCGCGGATGCCACTGTCCCTTTCTTCAAGATGGACACATTGCGTGAGCATGTTCACCGCCGCCTTTGAGGCGCAGTAATGGCTCCAGGCTTCGACGGGGCCATGGGCGGCCCCCGAAGAAATCGTCAGGATCGAACCACCGCCCGCATCCTTCATCACAGGAAGGGCCGCGCGCATGCCGTTGAAAACTCCCTTCAGATTGATGTCGATCACCTGCCCCCAGGCATCGGGATCCGCCTGCGAAAGATGCGAGATCGGCTCGATCACGCCGGCGTTGTTGATCAGCACATCAAGCCCGCCGAACGCCGAGACAGTGGTATTCACCGCCGAGGCCATCTCGCCGAACCGCGCCACATTGCACGGAATGGCGATGGCCGATTGGCCGATCTCGCCCGCAAGGTCAGCAATCGCTTCCTGCGAACGCGCCAGCAGTGCCACGTTTGCGCCCGCTGCGGCAAAGACCCGCGCAGTCTCTGCGCCGATGCCCCGGCTTGCGCCTGTGATCATTACGGTCTTGCCTGTCATATCCATGGCCTTGTCCCTTCTGAATGTCCCTTGCAGATGCCTTGGCGACATGCCGCGCGTTGTTGCATTTCGCGCTTTGCATCGGCTGCAACAGTTGTGGTAATCTTCGTGCAAGTCATGGTCCAGCCCCCGAATGCCCGGAAACTCCAGGGGTGGCGGCGGATTGTGCCGAAACCATTTGCCACAAGGAAATTTTCAATGACCCGAACTTTGTCTTG
Organism: Sulfitobacter sp.; assembly: GCA_024636405.1. The sequence goes on from JAGXHC010000117.1 coordinate 3,299, forward strand.
CTCCCTTTTAACAGCGATGCCGATTGCCTTGCTGTCGCAATCCGCATTTGCCGATATCACGCCATCCGAGGTCTGGACAGACTGGCGCGGCTATATGCAGGGGATGGGTTATACGATCAATTCGACTGAAACGCAGGACGGTGCAGACCTGACGATCAGTGATTTGATTATCAATATGGTCATGCCCGACGAGGGCGGCGCGGTTTCGATGTCACTTGGCACGTTGACGTTTGCCCAGAATCCCGACGGCTCTGTCGCGATTGTGATGCCGGCCGTGCTGCCGCTGGTGATCGATATCGCGCCCGAAGGCGAAGATGCCAAGCCGGTGAAGATGACAATGGATTATACCCAAAGCGGTCACAGCATGACCGCCAGCGGGACTGCGGACAAAATGACCTATGCCTACGATGCACAAGCGCTTGGTCTGGTGCTTTCGCAGTTGCAGGTCGGGGATGAAACATTCGGTGAGCAGAACGCCAGGTTCAACCTTGCTGCAACCGGTGTGGACATCGCAACCACAATGACGGCCGGTGATCTGCGGCAGTACCAGCAGACCGGTAAAATCGCCTCTGTCACCTATGATGTGCTGATCAACAATCCCGAAGACCCGACAGTGGTCAAGCTTTCCGGCAACGTCGCGGACATCGCGGTTACGGGTGGCGGTGCCATTCCGATCGCGCTGGCTGGTGCTGGCGATATGGCGGCAATGCTGAACGCAGGCTTTGATGTGAACGGCAAGATTACGTTTGGCGCGGGTACATCGCTTTTGGATGTGAACGACCCCGAAAACGGTGTGTTTTCGATGAAAGCCGCCTCGTCCGGCGGCGATCTGAGCGTGGATATGGCGTCAGACGCGCTTGCCTATTCCGGTTCACGCAAAGATCTGGCCGTGAACGTAGAGGCTGCTGACCTGCCGTTCCCGATCGCGTTGAGCATGGCAGAGGGTGCCTTCAACCTGATGATGCCGATCAGCAAAGCTGACACGGCGCAGGACTTTGCCTTTGGTGTTACACTGGACAAATTCACGATGTCCGACATGATCTGGGGCATTTTCGACCCCACCGCACAGCTGCCACGCGATCCGGCTACTGTCATTCTGGATCTGACCGGCAAGGCAAAGCTGCTTGTCGATTTCCTCAACCCCGAAGCGGCGGCGAAGATGGCCGAAACCAAGCCCGGCGAAGTTGAAGCGTTGAGCGTGAACAAACTGGTGGTGCGTGCCGTCGGCGCGGAGCTGACCGGCCAGGGTGATATGGCTTTTGACAACACCGATATGCAAACCTTTCCGGGTATGCCAAAGCCTGTTGGTGCCGTGGATCTGAAACTGGTTGGCGGCAATGGTTTGCTGGACAAGCTGGTGACCATGGGAATTCTGCCGCAGGAGCAGGCAATGGGCGCACGGATGATGATGGGTATGTTTGCTGTGCCCGGCACCGACCCCGACACGCTGAATTCCAAGATCGAGTTTACCCAGGACGGTCAGGTTCTGGCAAACGGACAGCGCATCAAGTAGCGCGGCGTCCCTGCAATTCGGATAACGGACGCGCTGAAAGGTGCGTCCGTTGTCATTTATCGCACTTGGTGCTTCTGCACATTTCTGCATATTGATAGGTCAAATTTTCCTCTTATTACGCTGGACCCGACGGCATTATCGCATTTCGTGCGCTTTGGCGGCCCGCCGCACCGGATGAATGATCGCCCTGCCCTTGCGAACCAACAGGTGTGGCGCTACCTCTGACGGATCACCCGAAACGGAGCGTTCCTTAATGTCGCAACCACTCGATGCGCTGACCAAATCCCTTTTGCAGGCCGCGCTTGCCGCCGGTGCCGATGCCGCTGATGCGATGGCCGTGCGGGCGACATCGCTGTCCGTGGATGTGCGCGGCGGTACACTGGAACAAGCCGAGCGTGCCGAAGGTGTGGACATCGGGCTGCGGGTTTTTGTGGGACATCGGTCCGCGAATGTCTCTGCGTCTGATATTTCAGACCGTACGATCACGGTAATGGCGGCCCGCGCCGTTGCCATGGCTTCAGAAGCGCCCGAAGATGCGTTTACCGGTCTGGCGGACCCTGATCAGCTGGCAAAAAGCTGGGACGTGGCGGCGCTGGAGCTTTATGATGACACGCCCGAACCCGCGCCAGCCGCGCTTCAGGAGGACGCGCGCCGCGCCGAAGCGTCGGCGCTTGAGGTCAAGGGCATCTCGCAGGTGCAATCAGCCAGCGCAGGCTACGGCGAACAGACAATCCATCTGGCCGCGACCAACGGCTTTGAGGGCGGCTATTCCCGCACCAGCCGCAGCCTGTCTTGCGTCACGATTGCAGGCACCGGCACCGCGATGGAGCGCGACTATGACGGCGACAGTCGCATTTTTCAGCGTGATTTGCGCAGCCCCGAAGACATTGCCCAGACAGCAGCGATGCGTACGCTGGAACGCACAGGCGCGCGCAAGCCGCCAACCGGCGCGTTTCCGGTGCTGTTTGACGAACGTATCTCATCGACCCTGATCGGTCACTTGCTGGGCGCGGTCAACGGATCGGCTATTGCGCGCGGCGCGTCGTTCCTGCGCGATGCCATGGGTCAGCAGATCCTGCCGGAAGGTTTGTCGATCATCGAAGACCCACACCGCATCCGGACGCCCGGATCGCGCCCTTTCGACGCAGAAGGCCTGCCCACCGCGCGGCGCTTGATCGTTGAAGACGGCATTTTGCAAGGCTGGACCCTGGACCTTGCCACCGCGCGCAAGTTGGGGCTTTCGGCCACCGGCAACGCGGCGCGCGGCACTGGGTCCAACCCGTCACCGTCAAACTGGAATGTCGCACTGACCCAAGGACCGGACAGCCGCGACGATCTGATCCGCGAGATGGGCACAGGACTGATCGTCACGTCGATGATCGGCAGCACGATAAATCCCAATACCGGGGATTATTCGCGCGGTGCATCCGGCCTTTGGGTGGAGAATGGCGAAATCACCCATGCCATCAACGAATGCACCATCGCGGGCAATTTGCGTGACATGCTGCGCGCCATGCGCCCGGCAAATGATGCCCGCACCCACCTCAGCAGGGTTGTGCCGTCGGTGCTGGTCACAGGTATGACCCTTGCCGGCGCGTGATCTGCCCCTTTTGATTGACGCCGCGCTCAGGGCGGGGCGGGTTGCAACCGGCTTTGTCGGACCTGCGGCGCAGCGCTGGGACAAACCCGGCGATGCGGGCCCCGTGACCGAAGCGGATCTGGCCGTGAATGATCTGCTTGAAACGACGCTGCAAAAGGCACGCCCCGATTACGGCTGGCTGTCGGAGGAAACCGAAGACAACGATACCCGACTGTCGCGCGACACCGTGTTTATTATCGACCCCATCGATGGCACCCGAAGTTTCGTCGAAGGCTCGCGGACATGGGCCCATGCCCTCGCGGTTGTGCATCGCGGAGAAGTAACCGCCGCCGTTGTCTATTTGCCGATGCGCGACAAGCTTTATGCCGCGGCACTGGGTCAGGGTGCCACGCTGAATGGCGCGCCGATCCGGGCATCAGTGCGCAATAGCATCGCCGATGCGGAGGTGCTGGCCGCGAAACCCGCCATGACGGCACACCACTGGCGGGCCGATGACGTGCCAACCTTCCGCCGCGCTTTTCGGCCTTCGCTGGCGTATCGACTGGCGCTGGTGGCGGAAGGCCGGTTTGATGCCATGCTGACCCTGCGACCGAGTTGGGAATGGGATATCGCGGCCGGTGCGCTGATTATTTCAGAGGCTGGCGGTATGTCGTCCGACCGCAAGGGCGTGCCGCTGCGATTTAACAACAGTGATCCGCGCCTGGACGGGGTCGTCGCGGGTGGCCAAGCAGTCCACGCAGCGTTGATTGATGGTCTTGCGTGACAGGACCGATCTGCTACCCAATGCAACCTGATCAATTTCAAAGGAACCCTTCATGACCCAACGCCTGCATCTGGTCTTTGGCGGAGAATTGGTGAACCCCACCGAAAACGCCTTTAAGAACGTAGACGATATCCATATCGTCGGCATCTTCCCCGATTACGCCAGCGCGTACGACGCTTGGAAAAATGAAGCTCACCGGACTGTGGACAATGCCCATATGCGCTATTTCATTGCGCATCTGCACCGGTTGAACGACGAGGAAAAAGCCGCATCACCGACCGAAGAACTGAGCTGAGCACGGCCGGTGGCGCGGTCGCTGGGGCTGACGGCCTATCGCGCGCTGTCGCGGCGCGTTGATGCACAGGACGCGGCACCGCAAACGCCGCGCCCCAAGGGCGAACTGATTTGGTTGCATGCAGCAGAGGCGGGAAGCCTGATCGCGGTTCAGGATCTTGCGAACCGTCTTTGTGCCAATCGTCTGGGGATCAACGTCCTGATCACCGTGCCGGACCAGGGTTTGCTGGAACCTGCCCGCGGTGACATTGGTGGTCATCTGCTGCAAACGATACCGAACGAACACCCTGTAAGCATTGCCACATTCCTTGATCACTGGCGGCCGGATGCCTGTGTCTGGACATGGGGGTCGCTGCGGCCCAACCTGATCCTTGAGACAGCCGCACGTCGTTGCCCTCTTTTCATGATCGACGCTGATACCGGTGGCTTCGATGGGCGCCGCGACCGATGGTTGCCCGATCTGACGCGCGGCCTGCTTTCTGCGTTTGAGGCGGTCCTGACCCGCTCAGATGCCGGCATGCGCCGGCTGGTTAATCTGGGTATGCCGCGCGACAAGGTCGAACTTGCCTCGCCGCTGATGGCAGGCGGGCAGGCCTTGCCCTGTAATGACCGTGATCTGGCCGATCTGTCGCAGGCGCTGGTCGGGCGTCCCGTGTGGTTTGCGACGCGGGTTTTGCCACAGGAACTGCAGACGGTGATGTCGGCCCACCGTCAGGCACTGCGTTTGTCGCACCGGCTCTTGCTGATACTGCATCCGGCGGAACGCGGCAGCGCCGCCGCCGTGGTTCAGCAGATACTAGACCGGGGATTTCGCGCCATGCTGTGGACCGGTGAGGATTTTCCCGACGATTATATGCAGGTGATGGTGGACGATGATCCCGCCCATATCGGATTGTTCTACCGGATCGCACCGGTGTCCTTTCTTGGGTCATCCCTGTTCTCCGATCATGGGGGTTGTGATCCGTTCGAAGCGGCAGCGTTGGGGTCAGCGGTGCTTTATGGCCCCAAGGTGCGGCATTTCATGCCCTCCTATACCCGGTTGGCGGCGGCGGGCGCGGCACGGATCGTGAATGACGCCCCTGCGCTTGGCACTGCAATTTCGCGCCTGATCGCACCGGATCAGGCCGCGACGATGGCCCATGCCGGATGGGACGTGATCAGCCAGGGCGCAGCGCTTACCGACCGGGTGATAGATCTGGTTCAGGACGCGCTGGATCAGCGCGCAGGTGCCGCATGAGACGCGCACCCGCCTTCTGGCACCACGACAGACCTGACTGGCGCGCACAGATCCTGCGCCCCCTCGGCGCGATTTATGCCGCCGCCACCGCGCGTCGCCTTGCCAAAGCGCAGCCAGCGAAGATGGATGTACCCGTGATCTGTGTTGGCAATATCAACGCCGGGGGCACCGGCAAGACACCAACCGTTATTGCAGTCGTTGAATATCTGCGCGGCCTCTTTCACGAACCTCACATCGTGTCGCGTGGCTATGGCGGCACGGTCGAAGGGCCGCTGCGCGTGGACCCCTCGCGTCACAGCGCGGCGCAGGTCGGTGATGAACCTTTGCTGCTGGCCGCCTTTGCCGAAGTCTGGGTCGCCCGCGACCGGGCCGCAGGCGCGCGCGCGGCACAGGCCGCCGGGGCAAGTGTGATCGTGCTGGACGATGGCTTTCAGAATCCTGCGCTGGAACAGGACATTTCCATTGTTGTGGTGGATGCGGCCAAAGGGTTCGGCAACGGGCTCTGCCTGCCTGCCGGACCGCTGCGCGAACCTGTGGCTGTGGGACTGGCACGGGCGGATCTTTTGTTGTCGATCGGTGACGTGCAGGCGCAAGCGGCCTTTGATACGTCAGTTCTGCCTGCACACCTGCCGCATTTGCGCACGTCGCTGGAGCCATTGCAGACCGGGATGGACTGGTCCGACATGCAGGTTTTCGCCTTTGCCGGGATCGGCCATCCGGAGAAGTTTTTTGCCACCCTGCGCGGTTTGGGCGCCAAGTTGGTCCACGGTGAGGCGCTGGAGGATCATCAGCCGCTGAGCACAACATTGATGAACCGGCTGGAGGCGGATGCCTGGGCGCGGGCGGCACAGCTCGTAACCACGGAAAAAGACGCCGTGCGCTTGCCGCCTGCCTTTCGCTCAAAGGTGATCACCTTGCCGGTGCGGTTGCATATGCCGGACGAGAACCCGCTGTGGGAGAAGCTAAAGGCCCTGCCTCGGCCAGACTGATCCCTGCGGTCAGGCCCCTAGTTGTCTTCACCCAAATTCGGCGCGGGCCGGTGCAGCGCCAGATCTGCACCCGAAAACGTAAAAGGTGACCGGATCCCCGGCACGCCGTCCAGTTCGATCTGCATTCCGCGCGCGATCACCTGCGGATCGGCAAGCACATCCGCCATGTCATTGATTGGACCGGCAGGCACGCCATCTGCTTCGCAGGCCGCCAGAAGATCATCGCGGCTTCGCAGCTTTGTCGCACCGCTCAGGCGACGGATCATTTCCGGTCGATTGGCAACGCGGTTTGCATTCTTCAGGTAATCGGGCGCGGTCGCCATGTCCTCAAGTCCCAGCAAGCGGCACAGGCGCTGATATTGTCCGTCATTGCCCGTTGCGATGATCAGATGACCGTCCGAGCATTCAAACACTTCATAAGGCGTGAGATTTGGGTGTGCATTGCCCATCCGGGTGGGCGGCGTTCCGGTGGTCATAAAGTTCATCATCTGGTTGCCGGTGATCGCCACGGCACAGTCCAGCAAAGACATGTCGATATGTTGGCCGACGCCGGTCACATTGCGCTGGTGCAGCGCAGCCAGGATCGCTGTTGTTGCATAGATGCCGGTAAAGACATCTGTGATCGCCATGCCGTGCTTTTGCGGCTGTCTGCCGGGTTCGCCCGTGATCGACATCAAACCTGACATGCCTTGAATGATGAAATCATAGCCGGCGCGGTGGGCGTAGGGGCCGGTCTGACCGAACCCTGTGATTGAGCAATAGATCAGCTTGGGGAACAGAGCCGAGAGACTGGCATAATCCAACCCGTATTTCGCCAACCCACCTGTTTTGAAGTTCTCGATCAGGATGTCGGCATCAGACAGCAGATCTTTAAGCCGCGCCTGCCCTTCGGGCGTGCGAAAATCCACAGTCACGGATTTCTTGCCCCGATTGGTCGAGTGGAAATAGGAGGCCGATTCCTGTTCGTTTCGGGTGACAAAGGGGGGGCCCCATTGCCGCGTGTCGTCTCCTTCGGGGCTTTCGACCTTGATCACGTCACAGCCCAGATCCGACAGCGTCTGACCGGCCCAGGGGCCGGCCAGTATGCGCGCCAGTTCGACGACCTTCAGCCCTGAAAGAGGCGCAGTCATCAGCCGTCCAACGCAGCGTCGAGCAAATCCTTCATTTCGTCATAGC